>NZ_JAMYOL010000010.1:0-221180 GCF_040319815.1 Mesorhizobium sp. M0854 | reverse complement strand
CCCCCCCCCCCCCCCCCACCCCTCACCCCCCCCGCCGGCCGGGGCGGGGTGGGGGTGCCCCCCCGGCCCCCCCCCCCCCGCCTCCCCCCCCCCCCCCTCCCGCCCGGCCCTCGACAGCGGCGATACCACCAGCGCCATGCCGAGCCCCATCAATGCCATCAGCGGGAATACCCCGATCCAGAAATTGTGGATGCCCCAATAGGCCAGCAAGGCAAGTCCGGCAAAGGCAAGAGCCACAACCAGACTGCCGCTGGAGATCGGAAAGCGAGGCCCGATGCGGTCGGACCACTGGCCGACCGGTCCGGACAACACTGCGATCAATGCCGAAAGCGGCAAGAAGATGAAACCGACCTCGGCCGCGCTCAGCCCCCATCCGGCGATCATGAGCATCGGCAGATAGAACAGATTGGCCGACAGCGCAAAATAAAGGAAGAAGGTAGCCACATTGGCGCCCGCGAACGCGCCGATCCGAAACAACGACAGATCGATCATCGGCTCGCGCCGCCGGCGCTCGAAGACGATGAACACGACGAGCAAAACCGCACCGGCGGCAATACTCGGGCCGGACATCAGCCCCTCCCCGTCGCCACTGATCGAGGTCAGACCGTAAGCGAGAGCTCCGAACGCCAATATGGCGAGTGCAGCGCCGCCGAGATCGAGGCTGCGCTTTTCCACCGGCGCGTCGGCAGGGACCTTGGCCAGCAGAAGATAGACCGAGATAAGGCCGAGCGGCAGATTGATGGCGAAGATCGCCCGCCAGATGCCGTCGCCGAACGCCGACAGCACGAAGCCGCCCAGCACCGGGCCGAGCGCCGTCGTCAGTGCTGATGCTGCGGCCCAGATGCCGATCGCCCGGCCGCGTTCCTTTTTCGGATAGGCTTTGGCGATAATGGCCAGGCTGCCCGGCACCATGATGGCCGCTCCGACACCCTGGATAGCCCGAAACGCAATAAGCACCGCCGGGTTAGGCGCCAGCGCGCAGGCAAGCGAGGCGGCAATGAACAGGACGATGCCGGCGACGAAGGAGTGGCGCAGGCCGAAGCGATCGCCGGCGGCGCCGCCGACGAGAATGAGGGCTGAGAGTGTCAATGCGTAGGCATTGGAAATCCATTGTGCCTCGGCGAGGCTGGCGCCGAGGTCGACGCGGATCGCCGGCGTCGCAATGGCCAGGACCGACCCGTCGATGAAGCCGAGCGCAGAAGCCAGGATCGCGGCGATCAGCACGAACCGCCGCTGCGCCTGCGGACAGAACGTATCGGCGGGAAGTGAGCCGGTCAGGGGAACGGCGCCGGTACCGACTTTGGTTGGCGTGTGCATGCCGCCTTACCTAGATCGCCGGCGCGCCGGCGACAACCGGCCAGCAGACTGTTCTCGTTGAAACCAGGTCCAACCTGGCCACACAGGCAGGATCACGCCGCTCAGGGTGCAAACGGCAAGTGCCGTGCTAAGCTTCTCGCAGCGCTACAGACAAGGGGGAAATACCGTATGAAACGGCCGCTCGAACCCTCGGCGGAAGGACGCGGGCGCGTCGTCGGCATCACCGACGGCGTGTTCGCCATCGCGCTCACCCTGATCGTCCTCGAGATCAGGGTGCCGGCGCATGAAACGGTGCATTCCGAACGCGAGTTGATCACAGCGATCACAGCACTGGCGCCGCGCTTCCTGACCTATGCGCTCAGCTTCCTGACGCTGACCATCTTCTGGTTCGGCCAGCAGGCGCAACACGGGCTGATTGCAAAATCCGACCGGCGGCTTGCCACGCTGAACCTCTGCTTCCTCGGCTTCATCGCCTTGCTGCCGTTCTCGACCGACCTTCTCGCCGACTTCCTCGAATTCAGGACTGCGGTGCTCGCCTACTGGTTCAATCTTTTGATGCTCGGACTGACGCTGCTCGCCAGTTGGCGCTACGCGGACAAAAACGGATTTCTGGCCGAAGGTGTCGACGCGGAGACCACCCGAACGGTCTATCTGCGCATCATCAAGGCACAGATCCTGTGGGCCGTCGGCGCTGCACTTTGCCTGATCAGCCCGTTGCTCAGCGTCGGCTTCATCCTGGTGGTGCAGCTGATCTATGCCGCAGCGCCGCGCGCGCCACTGCTGCGCAAGGTCATCGGGTGAATGGAGCGACGCCTGTCCGCTTTAGGTGTGTTGAGATTCAGGTCAGGCCGAGCCGAAAATGGTGGCTTCCGAGAACCGGAGCGGAGCGTACTTTTGGGTACGTGAGCACCGGAAGCGGAGGAAGCCGCCGTTTGCAGGCCGGCATCACCTGAATATCAACATGCCCTACTCGACGAACTCCACCGTAACGCCGGGCGTCACGATCTTGGCAAGCTCGCGCGCGTCCCAATTGGTCAGCCGCACGCAGCCATGGCTTTCGGTCTTGCCGATCTTGGACGGATCCGGCGTGCCGTGGATGCCGTAGGTCGGCTTGTCCAGCGCAATCCAGACCGAGCCGACCGGGCCGTTCGGCCCCGGCGGGATGGTCAGGATCCTGTCGTTTTCACCCTGCTTGAAATTGATGTTCGGGTTGTAGGTGTAGTTCGGGTCCAATGCGACACGCGACACCGCATGCGTGCCGGACGGCGACGGCGTGTCGGACGAGCCGATAGTCGCCGGATAGGCTGCGACCAGCTTGCCCGCCGCATCATAGGCGCGGACCTGTTTATTGAACTTGTCGGCGATGATGCGCGCCACCGGCGTCGCCACCAGCCTGCCGAAATTGGCGACCTTGATGATGGTGCCCGGACGATTGAAATTGGCGTCCGGATTGAGCTTGTTCAGATAGGTTTCATCCATATGGAAGCGCTCGGCCAGCGCTTCGGGTACCGACGTGTAGCCCATCCGATCGAGCTGGGCCTTTTGGCTGTAGTCCTCCGGTATCGAGGCGACATAGGGACCGGCCGCATCCTCGGGCGTGATCGTGTAGGAGGCGAAGGCATCGCCACCGGATTGCGCCAGGGCGGCCTGGATACCGACCGCGTCGGTGGATTTCAGATTGCTGCCGGTGATTTCGTTATAGGCGGCAAGTGCCTTGTCGACATTCGAGCCGAAGCGTCCGTCGATGACGCCGGGCGAAGAACCGGCACGGTCGAGCAGCACCTGCAGTGCCGCCACGTCCTCGCGGGCGCCGAGCGCAAGCGACGGGTCGACCGCCGTCTTGCCGCCAGTGCTTGGCGGCGGGGCTGTGTCTGGCGGTAAGGCGACCTGCTCGTTCGGCACCGTCGGCTCGATCGGCTCGATCGAGGCCTCGTTGAGCGGCTGGCGCTCGATGGTGCGCGGCTTTACCGGCTGCGCTGCCTCCGGATAACCGTTGCCGTAGCCGTCATCCCGTGGCGCTTCGGGAAAGGCTTCCACCGAATTGTCGCCATAGGGGTCGTACTCGTCAGCCGGCGGTATGATGACCCTGCCCTCGTCTTCCATCTGCCTGCGGCGGAACCGCGCCGTGTCCTCAGGGTCGTCGAGATAATAGGGGTCGTCCTCGACCGGTCCGAGGTTGCGCAAGCGCTCGCGGCGCAAGGCACGGCGGTCGAGCCTGGTCTGCGGCGGCTGGATGGCGATAACCTTGCCGGTCTCCGCATCGACGATGACGCGGTTTCCCCTGGCGTCGTAATAGATGTCGAGATTGCCGTTCTGGGCAATCAGAACGCCGCCGCCATTGGCGGCACGAACCACCCGTGGCGCGGTATCCACTATTGGCGAGGCCATCGCATTCGACGCCAGCAGCCCGGCAGCAAGCGCTGAAAGGGTGAAGATGGTGCGCAACATGATGGCCAAATTCTCCGGTCCGTAATTGCCGCCGCCGGCATTGTCTCTTCAAAGCGCCGCACGTCTTTTTCGACGCGCAAAGGACGCTCTAACGCTTTAAATCTCCGCATCGTGCTTTGCGAAAATCAAAACTCGATTTCGGGCCGATGTGGTAGGCGAACCCCTTCGCCAGCAAATCAGTTGCCAACGATAAGGTTCCAATATGAACCGGGCATGAAGATGGCGGATTTCTGACCGATTAACCGGCAGCGAGTCCCAATTCCTTGCGCGCCTGCCTCGTCAGCTTCAGCACGACAAGACGGTGGCTTTCGCGCAGGTAATCCTTCAGCGCGCCATCATCCATGCTTTCGCCGGTCTGGCGCTGGATCCATTTCATGCCGCGTGAGGCAAGATAGGGCGCCGGCCGAAGGCCCGGCTGCTCCCTCAGCACGTCATAGGCGATGTCGGAGCATTTGAAGGTAACGAACGGCTCCTTGCCCTCACTCCAGCCGCCGATCGCGAAGACCTTGCCGCCGACCTTCCAGACATGGGCGCCGCCCCACTGCACGACGTGGGTCGTCGAAGGCAGCGAGGCGCAGAAGCTGTTGTAGTCGTCCAATGTCATCTGCGCCCCACCAAGTGTTAGACAATGAACCGAAGGCCGGCGTAACAAAAGGGTATGCCGGTTTTTCGGAAAGGATCATGGTCGAGATTGAAGATAGGAATTCCATCCCGATTCGATCGGGATGGAACAGGCTCTTGGCTTGAGCTCAGGCGGCTGCCTCGGTTGCCACGACCGCGGGCTTCGAGCGGAAGTTCAAGCGGTCGGAGCCGGCGGTGACCTTGACGGTTGAGCCGTCGAGGATCTCGCCGAGCAGGATCTTTTCCGCCAGGGGGTCCTGCAATTCCTTCTGCATCACCCGCTTCAGCGGTCGCGCGCCATAGGCCGGGTCGTAACCCTTGGCCGCCAGCCAGTCGATCGCCTCCTGATCGAGCGAAAGCGATATCTTGCGGTCAACAAGCAGGTTTTCCAGCCGCTTGAGCTGGATTTGGACGATCTGGCCCATATCCTGCCGGCGCAGCCGGTGGAACAGGATCACCTCGTCGATGCGGTTGAGGAATTCCGGCCGGAACGAAGCCCTGACGACATTCATCACCTCGTCGCGCACGACGTCGACATCTTGGTCCTCGCCGAGATTGACCAGATATTCGCCGCCGAGGTTCGACGTCATGATGATCAGCGTATTGCGGAAATCGACCGTGCGGCCCTGCCCGTCGGTCAGCCGGCCGTCGTCCAGCACCTGCAGCAGCACGTTGAAGACATCAGGATGCGCCTTCTCGATCTCGTCGAACAGCACGACCTGATAGGGCCGGCGCCGCACCGCTTCGGTCAGCGCGCCGCCTTCCTCATAGCCGACATAGCCGGGAGGCGCGCCGATCAGCCGGGCGACCGAGTGCTTCTCCATGAACTCCGACATGTCGATACGCACCATGGCGCTCTCGTCGTCGAACAGGAAGCTGGCCAGCGCCTTGGTCAATTCGGTCTTGCCGACGCCCGTCGGTCCGAGGAACATGAACGAGCCGAGCGGCCGGTTCGGGTCCTGCAGGCCGGCGCGCGCACGGCGCACGGCTTTCGACACTGCCTGCACCGCCTCGCCCTGGCCGACGACGCGCCTGCCGATCTCGTCTTCCATGCGCAACAGCTTGTCGCGCTCGCCTTCCAGCATCTTGTCGACCGGGATGCCCGTCCAGCGCGAGACGATATGGGCGACGTGATCGGGGCCAACCACTTCTTCGACCATGCCGGCCTTGCCATCCCTGGCTTCGGCCTGCTTCAGCTGCTTTTCGAGTTCCGGGATCTTGCCGTAAGCAAGTTCGCCGGCGCGCTGGAATTCACCCTGGCGCTGGGCGATGGCAAGTTCGTTGCGCGCCTCGTCGAGCTGTTTCTTGAGGTCGGCGGCAAGCCCGAGCTTCTGCTTCTCGGCCTGCCATTTCGAGGTCAGCTCGGTCGATTCCTCCTCGAGGTTCGAGAGTTCCTTCTCGAGCCGCGCGAGCCGGTCCTTCGAGGCATCGTCCTTCTCGACCTTCAGCGCCTCGCGCTCGATCTTGAGCTGCATGATGCGGCGGTCGATCTCGTCCAGCGCCTCGGGCTTCGAATCGACCTGCATGCGGAGCCGCGACGCGGCCTCGTCGACCAGGTCGATCGCCTTGTCCGGCAGGAAGCGGTCAGCGATGTAGCGGTTGGACAGGGTTGCGGCCGCGACCAGTGCCGAATCCGAGATGCGCACCTTGTGGTGCTGCTCGTATTTCTCTTTCAGGCCGCGCAGGATCGAGACAGTGTCTTCGACCGTCGGCTCATTGACGAAGACCGGCTGGAAGCGGCGGGCAAGGGCCGCATCCTTCTCGACATGCTTGCGGTATTCGTCGAGCGTGGTTGCGCCGACACAATGCAGTTCGCCGCGGGCGAGCGCCGGCTTCAGCAGATTCGACGCGTCCATGGCGCCATCCGCCTTGCCGGCACCGACAAGCGTGTGCATCTCGTCGATGAACAGAATGATGCCGCCGGCGGCAGACGTGACTTCGGAAAGCACCGCCTTCAGCCGCTCCTCGAACTCGCCGCGGTATTTGGCGCCGGCGATCAGCGACCCCATGTCGAGGGCCATCAGCTGCTTGTCCTTGAGCGATTCCGGCACATCGCCATTGACGATGCGCAGCGCCAGCCCTTCGGCGATCGCCGTCTTGCCGACGCCGGGTTCGCCGATCAGCACTGGGTTGTTCTTGGTGCGGCGCGACAGCACCTGGATGGTGCGGCGGATTTCGTCGTCGCGGCCGATGACCGGATCGAGCTTGCCCGCGCGGGCGTCCGCCGTCAGGTCGCGCGCGTATTTCTTCAGCGCGTCGTAGCCCTGCTCGGCGCTCGCCGAATCGGCAGTGCGACCTTTGCGTACGTCGTTGATGACCTGGTTCAGCGCCTGCGGCGTGACACCCGCCTTGGACAGGATGTCGGCGGTCTTGGCCGATTTTTCCATGGCCAGCGCCTGCAATAGCCGTTCGACGGTAACGAAGCTGTCACTGGCCTTCTTGGCCAGTTCCTCGGCGGTCGAAAACACCTTTGCCAGCGGCTGCGCCAGATAGAGCTGGCCATTGCCGCCCTCGACCTTGGGCATTGCCTCCAGTGCCGTTTCGACGCCGAGCTTGACGTCACGGACATTGCCGCCGGCGCGCTCGATCAGCGACGCAGCCAGGCCCTCGTCGTCATCGACAAGGACCTTGAGGATATGCTCGGGGGTGAATTGCTGGTGATTGCGGGAAAGCGCCATGGTTTGTGCGGACTGGATAAAGCCGCGCACGCGCTCGGAATATTTTTCAAGATTCATGCCTGTCTCCTTCCGTCACCGGCCCGCTTCGCGGCACCGGATCAGATTGCGGTGACGGACCCGCCCGTTCGAGCCGGATCCTGTTCACGCAAGATATGGGACGCAAACCACGGACCCTCAAGACGCCTCGACACTGGCGAATGCATAATATTCCGAGCGCGCAAAGCAAAAACGGCGGAGATTTCTCTCCGCCGCCTGGGGTAAAGGATGCGCTAAGATCGACTGAACGTTTTTCCGATCAATTCTCGACGTCTGCGATCACAGCTTGACCGCCGGGGCCTTCAGCCGGCGCTGCATCGACATTGCCAGCGTCGGTATTGCCAGTCTCGGCATTGCTTGTCTCGGCACTGCTTGTCTCGGCACTGCCAGTCTCGGCACTGTCAGGGCCGGCGTTGTCGTTGCCGCCATTTGCCTGTTCGACATCGAGGCGCGGGCGACGCGGACGCCTGGGGCGGCGGGCCGGGCTGTTTTCGGCCGCGGCTTCGTTGAGCTCGGCCTGGGCGGCGAGACCCGCCGGCGAAAGGTTGTCGAATTGCGGTGCGGGCTCGCTCACAAAGACCGGCCCAGCGGCCGGCACGGGCTCCGCCTGCGCCGGCGTCTCGTCGCGCCGTGGCTGTTCGGCGCGCTGGCCACCCTGCTCGCCGCGCGCGCCATACTCGCCGCGCTGGCCGTTCTGGCCGTAACCGCCATTGGGGCGACGGTCGCGGTGGCGTCCGCCATTGTTGTCGCGGCCGTCACGGTTGTCGCGGCCGCCCCGATTGTCGCGGCTGTTTTCCTGGTTCAGAGCCAGCTCGGCCGGCGTGCCATCGATGACCGGCTGCGGGCCGGCACCGTGATTGGCCGCCGAACCCGACGTCTCGTTGGCATTGTTGTTGCCGGCATTGTCGAACTCGTCGCGATCCTCGTCGCCGTCATCGTCGAAATCATCGCGATTCTGCTGCGCGTTCTGGATCGGCATCTGCGCCTGAGCGGCTGCGATGATGCGGTTATAGTGCTCTGCATGCTGGAGATAGTTTTCCGCCATCACCCGGTCGCCGGAGCTTTGCGCGTCACGGGCAAGGGTTGCGTACTTCTCGGCAATCTGCTGAGCCGATCCGCGGATCTTCACGTCCGGGCCGTTGCTCTCGTAGTTGCGCGTCAGGGGATTAGGCCCCTTACGGTTGTTGTTGTTATTGTTGTTGCCGCCGCCGCCATTGTTGTTGCGACCGCGCATGCGCCTGTTTTGCTGTTGTGGCCTCATTAGACTCTCTTCACTTTGAAATTTTCGAAAAACTCTTCACGAACGGAGGCGCTCATGCGGCCAGCCGTTTCGTTCCTTCACCGGCGTTCGCCCGCATCAATTGCGTTGGCGCCACGTGCCATCCTGTTCCGGTTACTTCACTTGCCGGACGATTCCCGCACGAAGCTTGGGCGTCGTTTGCGCAAGAAGGCAGCTATTTCCAAGGAAAACCGAATCGCTAAGAGCACTGCCTGCTTCGTCTCATCCGGTTAAGGCGACCCTAGCCGCATTCCCCGGTATTGCCAAGCGCTTTTTTCGCACTGCATCACGGCTTTCACCGTTCGAACACAAGAACTCTGTCGTTTCCGCCGAGATCACGAAACACCCCGACCGAACGGTACCCGGCCGCGGAGAATATCTCCGTAACCTGTTGGTGCTGCGTATGGCCGATCTCGACCGCAATCCTGCCTTGGACTTCCAAATACGCTGCCGCTCCCGCGGCGATCTTCCTGTAGGGGCTCAGACCGTCCACACCGCCATCGAGGGCCTGGCGTGGATCGAAACCGCGGACCTCGTCCTGCAGATTTCCAATGTCGTCTGAGGGTATATAGGGAGGGTTTGCGACAATTACATGGTACCGGCCAGAAACTTTTTCAAACCAGTCGGATTTGAGCGGCGTGAACCGGCCGGCGAGCCCCAATTCCCCGGCATTACGCATGGCTGTGGCCAGCGCCTCCTGCGAAATGTCAACGCCGGTGGCGGTCGCGGCCGGAACGGCGCTGAGCAGCGCCAGCGCGATGGCACCGGTACCGGTCCCTAGATCGAGGATGCGGCAGCAGCCCTCGCGTGCCGCCACTGCCTTGACGAAGGGCAGTATAGCCTCGACCAGCGTTTCGGTATCCGGCCGCGGCTCCAGCGTTTGCGGCGAAAGCGAAAGGCGCAAGCCGTAGAATTCGCGGTAGCCAAGGATTCGGTGTACCGGCTCGCCGGCGATGCGCCGCCGCAAGGCGGCTTCGATTACCGCCGTCACGTCCGTATCGACAGCGCGCCCGGGATCGGCGATGGCCTGCGTGCGACTGGTGCCGGAAAAATGCTCGACGATCAGCCTGGCATCGAGCGCCGGATCCGCGATCCCGGCTGCGGTGAGCCGGTTTCGCGCTTCCCGCAGCAGCGGCGCCAGCGTGGCGGGCAGGCTGTCAGCCATCGATGCCGATATCGGCGAGCAGCTTCGACTGGTGATCGGCGATCAGCGCGTCGATGATCTCGTCGAGTTCGCCCATCATCACCCGGTCGAGCTTATAGAGCGTCAGGTTGATACGATGATCGGTGACGCGACCCTGCGGAAAATTATAGGTGCGGATGCGTTCCGAGCGGTCGCCCGAGCCGACCTGCGACTTGCGCGATTCGGAACGTTCCTCGTCCGCCTTGCTGCGCTCGAGGTCGTAGAGCCTGGCGCGTAGGATCTGCATGGCCTTCGCCCGGTTCTGGTGCTGCGACTTTTCCGCCTGCACCACCATGATGCCGGTCGGCAGATGGGTGATGCGCACGGCCGAATCGGTGGTGTTGACGTGCTGGCCGCCGGAACCCGAGGCGCGCATCGTGTCGATACGGATGTCTTCGGCCCTGATGTCGATGTCGACCTCTTCGGCTTCCGGCAGCACCGCGACCGTCGCCGCCGAGGTATGAATGCGTCCGCCCGCCTCGGTCGTCGGCACGCGCTGCACCCTGTGCACGCCGGATTCGAACTTCAGATGGGCAAAGACGCCCTTGCCCGAAACGGTGGCGATGATTTCCTTGTAGCCGCCGACCTCACCCTCGCTGGCCGACACCGTCTCGAAACGCCAGCCATGCGCCGCGGCATAGCGCTCGTACATGCGAAACAGGTCGCCGGCGAAAAGCGCCGCCTCGTCGCCGCCGGTGCCGGCGCGGATCTCGAGGATGGCGTTCTTGTCGTCGGCGGCATCCTTGGGCAACAGCAGTATCTGGATGTCCTTCTGCAGCGCCTCGATGTGATGCTTGACCCCTGGCAGGTCGGCCTCGGCCAAGGCCCGCATCTCGGCGTCGGTGCCCTTGTCGGCGAGCATCGCCTCCAGATCGCCCTGTTCGCGCTCGGCGGCGCGCAGCGCCCTGATCTTTGCCACCATCTCCTGGATGTCGGCATATTCGGAGGCCATCCTGACATAGGCGTCCGGCGCTGGCCCGGCCGACATCTGCGCTTCGAGCATGTCGAAACGCTTGACGACTTGATCCATACGGTCGCGGGGCAGGTTGATCATGGCGAAGTCTATAGCGGTATAGAGCGGTCGTCGGCAAAGGCTTGCAGCAGCGCCCGCATCGGCAGGCCATGCGCCGGCGCCATCAGATTATCGTCGAAGAACGCTTCCAGTTCGCTGAGCGGCAGTTCCGTCAGCATCGCCTTGACCGGGCCGATCGATGCCGGAGACATCGAGATCGAGCGATAGCCAAGGCCGATCAGCGCCATCGCCGAGATCGGCTTGCCGGCAAGTTCGCCGCACAAGGTCACCGGCGTCTGGTTGCGCGCCCCGGCGTCGGCAATCTGCTTCAGGACGCGCAGGAACGGCGTCGAGAGCGGGTCGAAGCGGTCGGACAATTGGGTGTTGCCGCGATCCACCGCCATGACGAACTGGAACAGGTCGTTCGAGCCGACCGAGACGAAATCGACCGCCTTCATCAGTTCGTCGAGCTGGAACAGCAACGACGGCACCTCCAGCATCGCCCCAAGCTTCAGGCTGGTCGGCAAATGATGGGCAAAGCGCGACAGATGCCGCACCTCGCGATCGATGATCTCGCGCGCCTGCGCGATCTCGCCGAGTTCCGTCACCATTGGCAGCATCAGCTTCAGTTCGCGCCCGCCGCACGCCTTGAGCAGCGCGCGGATCTGGGTGCGCAGCAATCCAGGCCGGTCGAGCGTCAGGCGGATGGCCCGCCAGCCGAGCGCCGGATTTTCCTCCTGGATCGAGCCCTTGAAATAGGGCAGCACCTTGTCGCCGCCGATATCGATGGTGCGGAACGTCACCGGCTTGTCGCGCGCCGCCTCGAGCACGTCACGATAGAGCCGCTCCTGGGCTTCGGCGCGCGGAAAGGTCGAAGCGACCATGAATTGCAGCTCTGTGCGGAACAGGCCGATGCCGGCCGCACCCGCTTCGGCCAGTTGCGGCAGATCGACCGCCAGCCCGGCATTCATCAGAAGATCGACCTGGACACCGTCCTTGGTCACCGACGGCTTCTTGCGCAGTTCGCGGTAGACCTCCTGCCGCCGCGCCCTGAAGCGCACTTTCTCGGCATAGGCCGCCTCGAGGTCGGGCTGGGGGCGCAGATGGATAGCGCCTTCCTCGCCGTCGACGATGATGGCATCGCCGTTTTCCGCCATGGAAACGGCGCCCTTCATCTGGCCGGCGACCGGTATGCCCATGGCCCGCGCCACGATGACAACATGGCTGGTCGCGGCGCCGTCCTCCAGCACCAGCCCGCGCAGCTTGTCCCTGGGATAATCGAGCAGCTCCGCAGCACCCATCGAGCGGGCGACGATGATGGCGTCCTTGGGCAGCGAGGCCGCGACGTCCTCCGGTCCGCGCCCCATCAGCTGCCGCAGCAGCCGATTGGCGAGATCGTCGAAATCGCTCATCCGTTCGCGCAGATATGGATCGGTCATGTGCAGCATGCGGGCACGCATGTCGCTCTGCACCTTTTCGACCGCCGCTTCGGCGGTCAGGCCGTTGCGGATCGCCTCCTCGAGCCGGCGCACCCAGCCGCGGTCGTTGGCGAACATGCGATAGGCTTCGAGCACCTGGCGATGCTCGCCCTCGAAGGCGACGTCGCGGCGCTCCAGCATGTCGTCGATGGAGAGCCTGAGCGAGCCGAGCGACGCGTCGAGCCGCCTGACCTCTTCCTCGCTGTCCTCGTTGAAAAGATTGGTGACGACGATGCGCGGCTCGTGCAGCACCACATGGCCGAGACCGACGCCTTCGTTGAAGGATAGGCCGGTAAAGCTTACCGGGCGGCGCAGATCGAGCTCGAGGCCGGGCCTTGTCAGCCGCTCCAGATCACCGGTGGCGATCATCTCGGCGATCACCATCGCCGTTGTTTCCAGCGCCTCGACCTCGTCGTCGCGATAATGGCGCATGGTCTTGTTCTGCACGACTAGGACGCCGAGTGTCCGCCCTGCCCGCAGCACGGGCACGCCGAGGAAGGAATTGTATATCTCTTCCCCTGTCTCCGGCAGGTAGGCGAAGGCAGGATGCTCCTGCGCGTTGGAGAGGTTGAGCGGCCGCGCCGAGGCCGCGATCGTGCCGACCAGGCCTTGGCCCAGCCTGAGCTGCGCCAGGTGGACGGCGTTCGGGTTCAGGCCTTCGGTGGCGTAGAGTTCGAGCACCGAATCGGCGCGCAGCACATAGAGCGAGCAGACCTCGGCAACCATGTTGGAGGCGATATCGCGCACGATTCGGTCAAGCCGCTCCTGCGGCTCCAGCGGCTCTTGCATGAGCTCGCGGAGCCGTTTCAGCAAAACGCGCGGGCCACTGGCCGAATCACGCATCGCGGCTTCTTCCTCCAATAGCATTTCAACCGGTGCAGGTTGCCCTGCACAGCGGCACAAACGCAACAACTCAATTAGAGCGCCGTGCGTCCAATTGGACGCATAAAGGCCGCTCCAAGGCTTTCGATCCGGCCTTCCGAAAATTGCCGCCGATTTTCGGGCCGATGCAGCCTGCTACTGCTTATCCAGACCGTACACGGAATGCAAAGTGCGAACTGCTAGTTCCGTATAGGGACCGTCGATCAGGATCGAAATCTTGATTTCGGACGTCGTGATGGCGCGGATGTTAATCGCGCGGTCGGCAAGCGCCTTGAAGGCGGTAGCGGCGACGCCGGCATGGCTGCGCATGCCGATGCCGATGACCGAGACCTTCGACATGCCGGCTTCCGACTGCACCACGTCGTAGCCGATCGTCGCCTTCAGCCGCTCGAGCACGGCGAGCGCCTTGTCGACGTCGCCGGATGGCACGGTGAAGGTCATGTCAGTGAACTTGCCGTCCTCAGAGATATTCTGGACGATCATGTCGACATTGATGTTGGCCTCGGCCAGCGGCCCGAAAATGCCGGCGGCGACGCCCGGCCGATCGCCGACGCGGCGCAACGAAATCTGCGCCTCGTCCTTGGCGTAGGCAATTCCGGTGACGACCTGCTGTTCCACGATCTCTTCCTCGTCGCAAATAAGCGTTCCCGGCGGATTAAGCAAATCCCCCATTCCTGGTGCGTCGGGATCGTCGAAGGACGACCGCACGAAAGTACGCACCCTGTGCACCATGGCAAGCTCGACCGAGCGCACCTGCAGGACCTTGGCGCCGAGCGAGGCCATTTCGAGCATTTCCTCGAACGAAATCTTGGCCAGCCGCCGCGCCTTCGGCTCGATGCGCGGATCGGTCGTGTAGACCCCGTCGACATCGGTGTAGATATCGCAGCGGTCGGCCTTGACCGCTGCCGCGATGGCGACAGCGCTGGTATCGGAACCGCCGCGGCCGAGCGTTGCGATCCGGTTGTCCGGCCCGATGCCTTGGAAACCGGCGACCACCGCCACCTGGCCTTCGCCGAAGCGCTTGATCAGGAATCCGCCGTCGATATCGAGAATGCGCGCCGCGCCATGCGCGTTGTCGGTCTTGATCGGGATCTGCCAGCCTTGCCAGGAGCGGGCATGCACGCCGATATTCTGCAGCGCGATCGCCAGCAAGCCGGCAGTGACCTGCTCGCCGGACGCGACCACGGCGTCATATTCACGCGCATCGTGCATCGGCGAGGCCTCGCGCGTCCATTGCACGAGCTCGTTGGTCTTGCCGGACATCGCCGAGACCACGACGGCGACCTCATGGCCGGCGTCGACCTCGCGTTTGACATGACGCGCCACATTGCGGATGCGGGCGATGTCGGCGACGGAGGTTCCGCCGAATTTCATCACGATGCGCGCCATAGAAGCGAAATGCCTTTGACTGGATGCCGGACCGGAGGCCGAAAAGCGGAAAAATGCGCCAAGCTGTGGCCGGGCGCTCAATGCGCGGCCTCCTTAGCCAAATGATAGCGGTTTCGCAAGGCGGTGAGGATTCCGTCGCCTTGCCCCGTCCATCAACCAGATTTCAAGCCACGCTCTTGGTGAGTTTTGGCTTTTGCTGCTCGACACGGGCGAGACCCGCTCCGGCGATGACGCGGTCACGGCCCTCAGCCTTTGCCTGATACAAAGCGCGATCCGCGGCATTGACGATCTCCGCCCATGAGGCGCCGAGCTCCGGGAAGGCGGCGACCCCGAACGACGCGGTGATGGTGCCGAGCGTGCGGCCGCGGTGCGTGACGTGCAGCTGCTTGATCGCCTTTCGCAGAGCTTCGGCGCGATCGGCGCCATCGGCCAGTGACGTTCCAGGCATCATCAAGGCAAATTCCTCGCCGCCGTAGCGCGAAACCACGTCGCTTTCCCTGACATGGTCGACCAGCGTGGCGGCCACCTGCTTGAGGACGAGATCCCCCGCTTCGTGGCCGAACGTATCGTTGAACTGCTTGAAATGATCGACGTCGAGCATGATCAACGTCAGCGGCTGCTCGGCACGTTCCAGGCGCCTGAGCTCGCGGCTGCTGGTCTCCTCGAGGTAGCGGCGATTGTAGAGCCCGGTGTTGGGATCCCGGATCGACTGCTGCCGCAACGTCTCGCGCAGACGCAGATTGGCAAGCGCCAACGCCAGCGTATCGACGACGCCACGCAGTATCTGCTGCCGTTCGGCAAGCCACTCCGGCTTGTCAACGGCATTCGGCTCGCACAGATGCAGGATGCCAAGTGTCTCTCCCTGCGCTGCTAGAGGCATACAGACATAACCGCGGCCGCCATTTTCGGTGATGTGGTTGCAGCGCGGCGTCAGCATGCCTGGACCGGCGACGTGCTCCTGGCCGCGCCGCAGCGCCCAACAATCTTCCGGTCCGAACTGGCCGACGCTCGACCGGATGGTGCCCCAATGCGCCATCTCCTCCACCAGGTTGCGCGACGCACTGGTCAGATGAACGGTTCCGCTCAATCCGCCGAAGAAATCAGGCATGGCGGAGCCGACGACGGAAAATGCCTCGTGAAAAGTGACGCAGGCCTGAAGCAGTTCGCCGAGCTTGACCAGGCGGGTCGTGGCCTCCGATGTCTCTTTCAGTTCACGATTGAGCCTCGCCAGTTCTTCGGCACGATCGTGCACCGCCCGCTCGGCACTGCGCAGGTCGCTGATGTCGCTGAGCGTCAGCACGATGCCGCCATCGGCGCGGTTGAGCGGATTGCAGCTGACGACCACGGGCAAGGAGGTCCCATCCGGTTTTGCCAGCCTCACCTCATTCTGGTGGCGGCGGCCGGTGGTCATGGCCAGTTCGACCGGAGATGTTCCCGACGCGGGCTTGTCTCCCGACGGCCCCCGGATATCCAGGGCCGACTGCCAGTCCTGCCCCACGACCTTGTCGCTGCGCCGCCCGATGATCTCGGCTGCCGCCGGATTGACGGACACGACCTGACCCTTGCCGTCGATGACGGCGATGCCTTCGGCAACGGTCTGGACGATGTCTTCGATGTAGGCCTTCTGATCGACAAGTTGAGCGCGCGAGGCTTCGATTTCGGAGGCCATAGTGTCGAACCCTTGCGCCAACTGTCCGAACTCGTCATCGGAGGTGCGGCCGATACGGGCCCCGGCGTCGCCGCGCGCCAGCGATTCGATGCCGCGGTTGAGACCCGCAAGGCCTTTACTGAAGCCTCGCAACAACAGGAAGGCGGAGGCCGCCGCGATCAGCACGGCTGCCGCGGTACACAGGCCCACAAGCCACAGCATAGCGTTCGTGCGCTGCTGTGCGGCACGCAGCAGCGGCGTATACTCGAACAGGACGGCGCCGACGATCTTGCCGGGTGCATCCTCGATCGGCACCGCAACCAGGTCAATCGGATCGGCCACGTCGGCACTGGCCTCGACGAAGTTGCGCGGCACGCCGTCGTCAATCGTCCGGGCGATTTCATTGCCGGGATCGTAGTCGAACGTCGTGCCGATATTTTGCTCTTCTCCCGGAACGTCGGCGAAAATAACCTTGTTTTTGTCTACGATGACGATATCGCGTTTCGAGCGGCCGTGCTGCAAAGTCACGAATTCGCGGAGCGCATCGGGTCTCTCGAATAATGAACGCGGCGCGTCCGATGCCCTGAAGGCAATAGTTTCGGCCAACTGCCGTGCGACGCTTGTCGCCTCGGCCAGCGCCACGGATTTGGTCAGCGATATCTGCGAGACGATCGCAACGCCGCCGACCAGGCCGATCAAGGCCACGGCGCTGAACAATGTCGCGACTATCTGGGTTCTTATGCGCACCGGGCTGCCCCTACTCGGACAGCAATCTAAATGCCAAACACTGACCCAACGTTAAGAAACCGCCAATATCGTAAATTTGCCGTTAAGCCACACCGGCCAGCTGCACTCCCAACGCGGGCGGTTCAGCCCGTCCGCACGATGGCCTGCCACAGGCGCGGATAGTCGAGGACGAAACCGAGCGGCGAGACCTCCAGTGTCTCGTGGTAGCCGAACATCGGGGCGGCATAGGCGTAATGTGCAGCATCGACGCGCTGATAGGTTTGCTCGAGGCGAACGAGCCTGAGTTCGGGAAATGTCAGATAGGCTGCCGGCGCGGGCGTCGCCATACCGACATCGAGGGCAAAGCGGCGAAGCGCCAAAAGGTTTGTGGCGGGCGTGAAGCCGAGATCGACATCGATGAGACCGTCGACTTCCGCTTGATGCTCGCCGTTCAGCGTCCATTGGCGCTCGGTCAGCCGGTCGATCTTGTAATGCAGCTGTTGCGTGCCGAGAAGGCCGTCGGCGCGCGCCGATCGTGTATGCCAATCGGCGTCGCAGTCCGCCTCGTAGGCGATGCTGCACGGCTCGCCGTCCTGGACGAAAAGCGCGTGTCCCCTGAGGTTCCACCCGGAACTCGCTTCCGACAGAAGGCAAGCGTCGTGGCCTTCCTGGTCAAGCCGGCGCCAAAGAATGGAAGCAACCGCTCGCATCATTGCGCACTCCTCCGAACCCGATGTCTCTGCTTCGTCCGTCAAGCCTAGGCGTTTCCTTCCGGCACACCATCAACTGACACGTGCTGACACAAATGCACCGGCAAAAGGCGGCGCCGGAAGGCATCGCGCGCATCGCACCGCCGGCGGTGAATTTCGCGCCTTGACATTCGCAGCCTCGCGCCCGACTTCCTAGCGTCCGAGGAGACCACGCCATGCCAGAGCCCCGACGATCGACGATCGATGCCGGAGAGGTGGAACGCTTTTCCGCCCTTGCCGCCGAATGGTGGAACCCGAACGGCAAGTTCCGCCCGTTGCACAAGTTCAACCCGATCCGGCTTGCCTATATCCGCGACCAGGTGGCGGCCCGCTTCGGCCGCGATCCGCGTGCGGCACGGCCGTTCGAAGGCCTGCGCTTCCTTGACATCGGCTGCGGCGGCGGGCTTTTGTGCGAGCCGATGGCGCGGCTTGGCGCCGAAGTGGTCGGCGCCGATGCCTCCGCCACCAACATCGAAGTGGCCAAGCTGCATGCGGCGGAAGTCGGCGTGAGCGTGGATTATCGCGCCACGACCGCGGAAGACCTGGCCGATGCCGGCGAAAAATTCGACGTCATCCTCAACATGGAAGTGGTCGAGCATGTCGCCAATGTCGATCTGTTCCTGGCCAAATGCGGCGAGATGGTCAAGCCCGGCGGCATCATGTTCGTCGCCACCATCAACCGCACGCTGAAGGCCCTGGGCCTGGCCATCATCGGCGCCGAATATGTGCTGCGTTGGCTGCCACGCGGCACCCACCAGTTCGGCAAGCTGGTGCGCCCCGAGGAACTGGAAAAGGCGCTTGCCGGCGCCGGCCTGACCGTCATCGACCGCACCGGCGTCACCTACAACCCGCTCGCCGACCGCTGGCAGCGCTCGAAGGACATGGACGTCAACTACATGGTGCTGGCGGAGAAGGCATCCGTCTGAAGCTTACGCCTTCTGGCCCCTATGGCCTCTGGCTTTGCGCCTTGGTGGTGATGAACACGCCGGCGGTGATGATGACGGCACCGGCCCAGGTCAGCAGTTGATAGCGCTCGCCGAGGAAGAGGGTCCCGGCAAACAGCCCGACCGCCGCCGCGACATAGCCGATCTGGCTGAGATAGACCGGGCCGCCGACCGCTTGCAGGCGGAAGAAGAAGGCGAACATCGCCGAGGCTGATGCCACCTGTGCCGCTGCGACCAGCGGCACGCCGCCGAGCGAGCCGAATGCATTGCCGCCAAGCAGGACCAGAATGCCGGCAAACAGCATCAAGGCTGCTGCCAGGTGGCTGCCGACGGCGAGCTCGATCGGGCCGGTGCCTTCGGGCCAGTCGACGGTGCGGTAAATGTTGCCGGCGGCGAGGCTGACCGGGATCAGCAGGCCCATCGCAACCCAGAAAAATTCGGCCGGCTGGCCCGCTTCGCCGCGCGTCACCGCCACCATGACTGCGCCGACGAAACCGACGACTATGCCGACGATGCCCAGCATGGTCGGGCGCCTGACGCCGAGCAGCATCGAGAACACCAGCGTGACGACCGGCGACAGCGTGAACATGATGCCGCTGTAGCCGGCGCCCAGATGCGGAATCGCTGAGAACATCAGCAGATTGGGGATTGCATATGAGACGGCCGCGGTGACGAAGAAATAGCGCAGCCTGTGCGGCGTAAGCCGCATGCGCTTCCCGTTGAGCAGCAATGCGCACAAAAGCACGCCGCCGGCACCAAGCGAGATGACGAAGGCCCAGACCATGGCGGCCACGCCGGCCGCCGTCGCGATCTTGCCGAACGGCAGCGTCAGGCCGAGCAGTCCACCGGTGACAACCAGAAGGCCAAGCGCCGAGTCCCAGAGAAATTTCATCGCACCGTCCCGTCGCCCGTTCGCGGCACTTGGCCAATATCGCAAGCTGAGGTAAGATAAGGTAAAGATTCTTCACGTCAAGATACATAACGGTGAGAGACATGGATCGCGCAGCAAAAGCGATCGGGCAATGGAAGAAGGAACGGCCGGATCTCGATGTCTCGCCGATGGCCGTGCTCGGACGGTTGAACGAGGCCGCCTCGCTGATCGCACGAGAGCGGCTGGCGCCGCTGTTTGCAAGTTACGGGCTGCAATCCGGAGAATTCGATGTGCTGGCGACGCTGCGTCGTTCCGGGCCGCCATACGCGCTGACGCCGACGGCTCTCTACGAGGCGACGATGGTAACGTCGGGCGCGATGACCAATCGCCTCGATCGGCTCGAGAAATCCGGTCTGATCAAGCGCGGGCCGCACCCCGACGATCGCCGCGGCATTGTCGTGCAGCTGACCAAAAAGGGTCTGGCGTTGATTGACGAGGCGGTTACCGCTCACGTCGCCAACGAGCACCAGATACTTTCTGGGTTAGCACGCCCGGAGCAGATCATGCTCGCACGCCTGCTCGAAAAACTGATAGCGAGCCTAGGCTAACCCAGGGCGGCCAAGAGGGCCGGCCGAGAGGGTGGAAAGCTTAAATCCTGGTCGCCGAGCCTCGTTTGGGCCGGCGAACAGCTCTGATCTTGCCGCTGTTTCCGCCGCCACAGAAAAACTGGTCGCCGCCATCGGATTCGAGCCCCGACACGCCTGTTCCCGGCGGCATATCGAGCTTCTCAAGGACCTTTCCCGTTTCAGGATCGATCCGTCTGACATCGCTCTCCTCACCCTCCCAGGTGCCATGCCACAGCTCGCCGTCGACCCAGCTGACGCCGGTGACGACGCGGTTGGAAACGATGGTGCGAAGGATTGCCCCTGTCTCGGGATCGACCTGATGAATCTTTCGGCCCCGATGCTGCCCGACCCAGAGTGTTCCTTCGGCCCAGGCGAGCCCGGAATCACCGCCATTGCCGGGCGCCGGGATCGTCGCCAGCACCTGGCCATTCTTCGGATCGATCTTCTGGATGCGATCCTCGGCGATCTGATAGAGGTGCTGGCCGTCGAAGGCCGTTCCGGCGTGTGCCGCGACGTCGATCGAGCGCACCACTTTGCCGCTCGCCGGATCGAAGGCGTTCAATCTGTCGCCTGAGGCAAACCAGACATGCTCACCGTCGAAGGTAACGCCGTCCACGTGGTCGACACCCGGAAAGGGTCCATATTCTCGAAGGATTTCGGCTGCGGATCGTTCCATGATTCCATCCTAGTAGCCCGGCAGTGGGCCGGGGAGTAACAAGATTGTCGGGAAACCCGTCAGCGGCGGGGTCATCCAGCGACGCGCCCGTCCGCGGCCGAACGACTGCACCTTGCCGGCCTGGGCGAGCTGCTCGAGCGCTCGCTGCACGGTACGCGAACTGGCTCCAAGCGCAATCGCCAGGGCCGAACTCGACCAAGACTCGCCGTCGGCGAGGAAGGCGAGCACGGCGGCATGTTCTTCTTCGACGGGTGGCGCCAGCACGACGACCTCACCTGCGCGGCGCGGGGCCAGCCCAAAGCCCCGCTTCGTCGCGCTCACATCCGCCAAGCTCCGAAGCTCCGCGCGAAGCCGCCCGACTTCGACGCGCAATCGTGCGCGATGTGATTCGTCCGCGTCCTTTCCGCGGAAAGCGCGCGCAATGAGCGTCGCTCTTGCCACGTCCCTCGGCCAGGCTTCGGCCAGCGCGCGGGCCAGCGCGAACAGCACCGGGCGGGTCGCCAGCGAGACGACGGTGTCTGCGACCCGCACGACATTGCGGCATGCATCCACCACGAGCGCCCCCGACGCCAGGAGCGCTTCGACTTCATCGAGCAGGAGGGGCCGTTCCCCGCCACGCGCGACAAGGCGCGCGGCCGGCGTGTCCAGCACCAGCGATGCGCTCTCCACCTCCGCGATCAGCGCGGGGATGCCCGCCGCGCGCGCCGCCCGCGCCGCCAGCCCGAGCGCGGCGCGCGCAGGACCGGTCCGCAAGCGGCGGATGGCGATGCCGGCGACAGCCAGCTCGTGGGCGGCCCGCGATGCCGGCGGCAGCGGCGACGGATCGAAGCCGTCCAGCCTGCGCTCGGCTTCGTCGAGATGGCCGATCAGCAGCAGGCGCCGAACGTCGAGGTTGCGCGCATGCGCGGCGTTGACGCGGTCGCCATGCTTTTCGAGCGTCGCCCGTGCGGCGTCGAGTGCCTTGGCCGGCCAGGTAAGGTCGCGCGAGACGAGCGCGATCTCGGCCTCGGCGACGATACACCGCGCGCGGGCCACGGCCTCCCTTGGGCTGAATGCGCGCGCCGCCCTCTTGAGAAGAACCTTCGCCCGAACCAGGTCGCCAAGCTGCGCCATCGCGATACCGCGCAACGCCAGCGCCGGCGCATCGTCGCGCAGCGCAACCCGCTTCAAGGCGCCGAGCGGATCGCCCGTCGCAAGCGCATGCGCCGCGGCCGTGATCAGCGAGTCCATCGGAATCCCGTCACACTTGTCACTCCCATGGCTTCGATGCCCGGCGCTAAGTCCATCTCACCAACCAGTCGTATCGACAACGGCGACTGTAGCCAACCTGAGTTGCGGCGCGCCAACGCTCGAACACAACGATAAGCATTAGGAGAGACGCAATGAAGATCGAAGGTACAACCATCCTGGTGACTGGCGCCAATCGGGGCATCGGTCGGGCACTGGTCGAGGAAGCCCTGAGCAAAGGCGTAAAGCGCGTCTATGCCGCAACCCGCCAACCGATGGCTCATCCGGACCGGCGTGTGACGTCCCTGACCATGGATGTGACCAACGCTGCGCAGATCCGGGAGGCCGTCGAGAAGATCGATGCTCTCGATATCCTCATCAACAACGCCGGCGTATCGCCCATCGATGACCTCAGCGACCGTCGTGTGCTCGAACAACAGCTCGCCGTAAACCTCTTCGGCTCGTACGACGTTACCCAGGCTCTGCTGCCGTTGCTCGCCCGGTCGCGGGGAGCCATCGTCAACATTCTGTCGCTGGCCTCGATTGCCGCCGTGCCGTTCAGTCCGGCTTACTCCATCTCGAAGGCGGCCTCGTTCTCGCTGTCGCAGTCGTTGCGCACCCTTTTGGCCGGACGGGGTGTCAGCGTCCACAGGGTCCTTCCCGGCCCGGTGGACACGGACATGACCCGGGGCCTGGACATCGCGAAAGCCTCTCCGGAGTCTGTCGCGCGGGCGATCCTGGACGGAGTGGAGAACGGCGAAGAGGAAATCTTCCCCGATCCCATGTCGGAATCCCTGGCGGAGGGCTGGCGCAGCAGTGCAGTCAAGGCGCTTGAACGCCAGTTTGCAGCCTATGCGGAAGCAAGTCCGTCAAGTGAAGCAAGCCCGTCAGGCAGTGGGCATGAAAGAAGCAGCGAAACGATTGCCCGCGAGCCCCATCCTTGCTGCTCGGCCTGAAATTGCGGACGCTTGTGCAGGGGGCGGCGGCATGGTTCCTCGACGCAGCCGGTTGCCTGTCACCGACGACGGCGCCGACCTTCAGATCATGGCTCTGCCTGGCGGAGAGATGCCTCGCTATGTCTGGAGCGAGTTGACGGATCAGTTGCGGTCGTCGGGGAAGCTTGGAATAGGCATGAACTCGACGCCGTCTTCGGCGAGGCTCTTGGCCTCGTCCAGCGTCGCCTCGCCATAGATGCCGCGCGGATCGCTTTCGCCGAAATGGATCTTGCGCGCTTCCTCGGCAAATTTGTCGCCGACATAGTCGGCATTCTCGCGCACCTTGTCGGCCAGCGCCTTGAGCTGCGCCAGCGCCTGCTTCTGCGCCTCGCCCATGGCCAGCGCGATGCTTTCGCGCTTGCGCCCGGTGGAGACGGCAGGCGCCATCAGCGCCTTGTCGACGTTGTGCGAGCCGCAGGCCGGGCAATCGACGAAACCGTGCCTCTTCTGGGTGTCGAAATCGTCGTTGCTGCGGAACCAGGCCTCGAATTCGTGCTCGTGCTCGCAGATCAGGGAAAAGCGGATCAAGAGGCGGCACCCCTGAGCGGCATTGCCTCCGCCGAACCGGCGTTTACGGCAAAATCGCGTGCGTTTTTGAGATTCGGTATCTTCTTGCGCGCAGCGACTGACTGCGCCGGGTCGATCTCGGCGACGATCACCGCCGGCTCGTCATGCGCAGCTTCGGCGACGATGCGGCCCCAGGGATCGACGATCAGCGAATGGCCATAGGTTTCGCGGCCGTCCTCGTGCACGCCGCCTTGCGCGGCGGCAACCACATAGGCGCCGTTCTCGATGGCGCGCGCCCTGAGCAGCACATGCCAATGCGCTTCGCCGGTCTGGCGGGTGAAGGCGGCGGGCACCGAAAGCAGATCGGCGCCGGCCAGCGCCTCGGCACGGAACAGCTGCGGAAAGCGCAGATCGTAGCAGACGGCAAAGCCGAGCTTCGCGCCATTGACTTCGGCGACGACGGCCTCGGTGCCAGGCTCATAGGCGGCGGATTCGCGCCAGCTCTCGCCATTGTCGAGATCGACGTCGAACATGTGGATCTTGTCGTAGGTGGCAATCGTGGCGCCGTCCGGCCCGAACAGAAGGGCGCGGTTGGCAAGCTTGCCGTCGGCGCGCAGAATGGCGGTCGAGCCGATATGCAGGAAAATGCCGAGCTCCTTGGCCAGCCGCCGCGACGTCGAGACGACGATGTCCTTGTCCTCGGAGGTGAAGGAAGCGGCCCGTGCCTGGCTGTCGCGGATCAGCGCGCCGGTCATTTCCGGCGTCTGGATATAGGTCGCGCCAAGGCCTGCCGCCTCGCGCACCAGCCGTTCCAGATCGACCGCATTGCGCTCCGGGCTGGTTCCCGAACGCATCTGGATCGCCGCCGCCTTGAAACCACCCATCGTCATGTCCTTATCTGGCCGAGCCGTTGGCGAGCAATTTGTCCAGCCGTCCTTCCGCCTCCAATTCGTGGAGATCGTCAGAGCCGCCGACATGCGTGTCGCCGATGAATATCTGCGGAAAGGTGGAACGGCCGTGAGCGCGGGAAATCATCTCCTGGCGCAGCTCCGGCGAGAAGGAGGCGTCGTGCTCGGTGTAGGTCACACCCTTCCTGTCGAGCAGCCGCTTGGCCGCGGTGCAATAGCCGCACATCATCCTCGTGTAGATCGTCACATCGACCATCGGTCAGCAATCCTGCCTCGTTCCTAGGCTATATAGGCGCCGATTCGTCGGCCCGAAAGTCCCCCGGCAGCACACGCGCGAAGGTCAGAACGTCGACCGCGCCGGCACCGCCCTTCTTCAACGCCTTGGCGACCGCGCGGACGGTGGCGCCGGTGGTGTAGACATCGTCGATCAGCAGCACCCGGCGGCCGGCGATTTCGATCTCCGCCTCATCAGGCACTTTGAATGCGGCGCGAACATTTTCCTCGCGTTCCCGCCGCTCAAGCCCGACCTGCTGGCGCGTGAGTTTGACGCGCCTGATGGCTGATGGCGCGAAAGGCCGCTCTCCGAGTTGCGCCACCGCCCGCGCCAGTTCCGCCGACTGGTTGAACTGCCGCCTGAAGAAACGCCGCCAGTGCAGCGGCACCGGCACGACCACGTCGGCCTCGGCGATGAGCTCGGCACCGGCGCGAAGCATCCAGCGCGCCATCCACGGCGCCAGATCGGTGCGGTCCTGGTATTTCAGCCCTTGCACCATCTGGCGGGCAACGCCGGAATAGGCGACCGCCGCCCGCGCGCGCTCGAACGGCGGCGGGTCGGCTATCGCCTCCGCCGAAAGGAACCCTTCACCCATACTGTGGGTGAACGGCGTGCCCATCACCGGGCACCATGGCCGTTCCAGCAACCTGAGTTTCGGCCAGCAGGCGCCGCACAACACGCCGGGCTGCGAGACATGGCGGCGGCAGCCGGCACAGACCGGCGGGAACAAGAGGCGCGCTGGCCAGCCCACTGCCTTGCGGGCAATGCTCTTGATCGCAATACGCTTGATCTCTGGCATGGGATCGGCCACGTGGTTGGTCCTCCGCATCACTATATCAGAGAGCGAAGCACAAGGACCTGCCCATTGCAGCCTGTAATTGACACCTCGCTCTGGCTGGCGCGCAAGCGCCGGGCACTGACCCGTCCCATCGCCGGCGCGGATTTCCTCATGCGGCGGGCGGCCGAGGATCTTGCCGACCGGCTCGGCGCCGTCGAACGCAGGTTCGGCAAGGCGGCCTCATTGTTTTGCCAGACGCCGGCTGCAGCAGAGGTGCTCGCCGAAAGCGGCAAGGTGACGGAAAACGTGCGCGTCGAGGCCGACGCCGCTTTCCTGGGTGGCCAGCCAGGACTGTTGGCGCCGTTGGAAACCGTGCCATTCGAGCCGGAAAGCCTCGACCTCGCAGTCTCGCTGCTGTCGCTGCAGGCGATGAACGACATTCCCGGCATGCTGGTGCAGGTCCGCCGGGCGCTGAAGCCGGACGGGCTTTTCCTCGGCGCCTTCGCCGGCACAGGCACGCTCTCCGAACTGCGCGAAAGCCTGCTTGCCGCCGAGACCGAACTCTATGGCGGCGCCAGCCCGCGTGTGATCCCGTTCACCGACGTCCGCGACGCCGGCGCGCTGCTGCAGCGCGCCGGCCTGGCACTGCCGGTTGCCGACGTCGAGACGATCACGGTGCGCTACGATTCGCTATTTGGCCTGGTCGCCGACCTGCGCGCCATGGGCGAGACCAGCGCGCTTGTCGACCGCAGCAGGCGGCCGGGCACGCGAGCGCTGTTCGCGCGCGCCGCCGAAATCTATGCGGAGCGGTTTTCGGATGCCGATGGCCGCGTCAGGGCGAGTTTCTCGGTGGTCTGGATGTCAGGCTGGGCGCCCGATGCCTCTCAGCAAAAGCCGCTGAAGCCGGGCTCCGCAAAAATATCGCTGAAGACAATCCTGGAAAACCCCGGCGGCCCCTGAGCGCATCCTTGCGCAAAAGCTAAGCGTATCCCACGCAAAAGCTAAGCAGGTCACTGTGCAAAAGCGTTGGCAAGCTTGCTGCTGTTATCGCTGAACAACCACTGGATGGCGCCGGCAGCCTGGCCAATACCAGCGACAATGGCAAGCGACAGAACGGCGACGATCAAACCATATTCGATAGCCGTCGCACCCCTCTCGTCTTCTAAAAATCGTTGCAGCAACATTTTCATGGGCGCCTATCCCTCTTGCCCGAACCTAGCGCCGACCCGTTAAGAAAGGTTAATGCGACAGGCTTAACGCGCGGTGAACCAGCTGCATTCTAGGAAACAGCCGAATCCTGGAGATCTGTTGAGGGGTCAGCAGTCGCCGCTGCTTCTGCCATCGGCCCGTATAACGCAGACCGAACTGGGCAGCGGCTGCAGCACGCTCTTGCGTAGCGTATAGCTGTCGCGCTGGCCGATCGAGCCGGTGCTCATCGTATCAAGCCCGTCGCGGGCAAACTGCGAGCGGGTCCGGCTGTCGAGGTAGGGCGTCGCGATCAAGGCCAGAGCCACCGCGGCCGAGCCGAACAAGAGGGCGATGCGCAATATTCCCATGCCGGCATTGGCGGCGCCAGGAAGGCGGTCCGGCCAAGGCGAGTCCCAGTCCTTTTCAAGGCTCATGCAAATCGCTCCCCAGCGGTAGAATCGGCGTGACCGCCTAGCGTCAATTTTTCACGGTCAGATAAATCTTTCATTAACGCTGCTGCCGGCGCGTTGCGGCGCTGCCCGATTTACGGCAGGTCGGCCGCTACAGCAGATCGATGAGGAACTGGATCAGCGGGGCATCGGCCGACGGCATTGGAAAATCGCGCATCTGGCGCGGCCGCACCCATTTCAGCACCTGGCCTTCCTTCGGCTGGGCAATGCCGCGGAACCGACGGCAGACGAACAGCGGCATCAGCAGGTGAAAATCATCGTAGGAATGGCTGGCGAAGGTGAGTGGCGCCAGGCAAGGGATGTCGGTTTCGATGCCGATCTCCTCGTACAATTCGCGGATCAGGCATTGTTCCGGCGTCTCACCGGGCTCGACCTTGCCGCCCGGAAACTCCCACAGGCCGGCGAGTTGCTTGCCTTCGGGCCGCTGCGCCAAAAGCACGCGCCCGTCGGCATCGACCAGCGCGCAGGCCGCGACCAGGAGCAGGCGTTTGCCGATCGTATTCAAGCCGCTCATGCGCCGGGTGGCCGGCGATAGCGATAGCGATAGACTTCGTCGAATCCGAGCGAACGGTAGAGCGCCAGCGCCGGCGCGTTGTCCGCCTCGACCTGCAGCCAGGCTTCCCGCGCCCCGCGCAGCCGCGCCCATTTCAGCGCCGACCGGATGAGATGGCGGCCATGGCCCTGGTTGCGCACCGACCTGTCGGTGGCGATCTCGAACAGGCCGGCAAGGTCGCCGTCATGCACGCAGATCAACGTTGCCAGCGGTTCGCTGCCGGCCTCCAGCGCAAACAGCCCGGCCTCCGGCTGGATGGCGCCGATGATCTCCGACAGGCCCGGACGCAGCGACACATCCGAGCCGCTCACCTTGAGCGCCGCGCCGATGAAACGGCTGATGTCCTTCAACGGAATCTGGTCCATGGCATCGTCGAGCGCGGCGTCCGCCAGCGGCAGCCGCATGACCAGCGACTCCGCGAACGTACTCCAGCCTTCGCTGTCGAGGTACTTCGAAAGATCAGGCCCCGACAGCGGTGAGATGCGAAAGGTCAGCGGCCTGCCATAGGCGTCGAAGCGGCGGCTGGCGCGACCGATGCGCTCGGCAATGTGCTGGATGTCGCCCGGATCGAGCGGATTGACCGAGTTCAGCCGCTTGGCCGGGTGGCCGGCCGTCAGCCGCACCACCCAGGTGCCGTCATAATGGACGGCGGCCGCCGGCCAGGCGCGAAAGCCGGCCGCCTCATAGCGGCGCACGATCGCCAACACGCTTGCCGGATGTCTGGAATCCAACGCCATCAGCTCCGATAATCGCCGTTTATTGCGACATATTCCTTGGTGAGATCGCAGGTCCACACCGTCGCCTTGCCGCGGCCGATGCCGATATCGGCGCGGATGCGGATCTCGTCGCGCTTCATATACGCCGAAGTCGCCTCCTCGGAATAGGCGGCGTCGCGCTCGCCCTGATAGGCCAGGCGGTTGTCGCCGAACCAGATCGACAGAAGGTCGCGGTCGGCCGGTTCGCCGGCCTTGCCGACAGCCATGACGACGCGGCCCCAATTGGCGTCCTCGCCGGCGACTGCCGTCTTGACCAGCGGCGAATTGGCGATCGACAGCGCGATGCGCTTGGCCGAGCGGGCCGATTTGGCTCCGGTGACGGTGACCTCGACCTGCTTGCGGGCGCCCTCGCCGTCGCGCACCACCTGTAGTGCCAGCGATTTCAGCACCTTGCCGAGGGCACGGCGGAACGCGCCGAGGCGCGCATCCTTGGGGTCGGAAATTGCCGGCGCGCCGCGCCTGGCGGCAGCACCCGTGGCGAACATCAGCAGCGTGTCGCTGGTCGAGGTGTCGCTGTCGACGGTAACCGCGTTGAAGGTCTTGGCCGTGCCGCGCGACAGGAGGTCCTGCAGCACCGGTGCTGCGATCGGCGCATCGGTGGCGATGAAGGAAAGCATCGTCGCCATGTCGGGCGCGATCATCCCGGCGCCCTTGGCGATACCGTTGATGGTGACGTCGGCATCGCCGAGCTTGACCGTCGCGGTCGCCAGTTTGGGATAGGTGTCGGTAGTCATGATCGCCTTGGCGGCTTCGGTCCACAATTCCGGCTTGCCGTCCTTGACCAGCCCGGCCAGCAGATGGCTGAACTTGCCGGCGTCGAGCGGTTCGCCGATCACGCCGGTCGAGGCCAGGAACACCTCGCCCGCTGTGCAGCCGGCCGCCTTCGCCGCCACCTCGCCCGTGAGTGCCGTCGAGGCGCGGCCCTTCTGGCCGGTAAAGGCATTGGCATTGCCGGAATTGACCACCAGCACGCGTGCCTTGCCAGCCACGAGGTTCTGCCGGCAGAAATCGACCGGCGCCGAAGGGCATTTCGACCTGGTGAACACGCCGGCGACGGTGGTGCCGGCGTCGAACACCATGGCCAGCAAGTCGGTGCGGTTCTTGTATTTTATGCCGGCCTCGGCGGTGGCGATGCGCACGCCCTCGATCACCGGCATCTTGGGATATTTCTTCGGCGCGAGCGGCGAAACCTGTGTGGACATGGAAGACCCGGGCGGGAAAAATCGCGAAAGGAACGCCGGTTTGCCCGATAGCACGCGCTGGCGCAAGGCGTTTCACAGCCGTTACGGGTGCCGGAAGCCTGACACCGCCTCATGCAGCAAGCAGGCTGTTGCAAATTTGTTGGCGTCGCTGCGACCGATAGCGCTATGATCCTGCCCCATGGGCAGGCTTGTGGTCTTGGCACTGGCGTTTCTGGGCTTTCTGCTGCTGCGCGCCGATGCGCAGACGGCGCGGCGCGTGGCGCTTGTGGTCGGCAACGGCAGCTACGCCGAAGCCGGCACGCTGGCCAATCCCGTCAACGATGCGCTCGACATCGCCGACAAGCTGCGCGCCATCGGTTTCGAGGTGATCGAAGGCAACGATCTCGGCAAGCGCGAGCTCGAACGCAAGATCGGCGAATTCTCCGATGCGCTGCAGGGTGCCGGTGCCGGGCTGTTCTACTATGCCGGCCACGGCCTGCAGGTCGACGGGCGCAACTTCATCGTGCCGGTCGACGCCCGGCTGGACATGCCGGTCAAGCTGCAGCTCGAGGCGGTGCCGATCGACGAGGTTCTCGACATCATGGAGCAGCAGACCAAGGTCAGCCTGGTCTTCCTCGATGCCTGCCGCAACAACCCGTTTGCCCGAAGTCTCAGCCGCAGCGCCACGACGCGCTCGGCGACGGCTCTCGCCGGTCTTGCCCAGTTCGAGTCGACACGCGGCTCATTCATCGCCTTCTCGACTGCGCCCGGCGCCGTCGCAATGGACGGGACGGGACGCAACTCGCCGTTTGCGGCGGCACTTTTGCGGCATATGGCGGAACCCGGACAGAGCATCAACGACATGATGATTGCGGTGCGCCGCGACGTCGTTTCGGCAACGCGCGAGGCGCAGCGTCCCTGGGAGCAGGGGTCGCTGCTCGAGCGTTTCGAATTCGTTCCGGGCGGAGACACTGCCCAGCAACCGAAACCGGCCGTCAGCCCGGCTCCCGCGTCGCAGGTGGCTGCGCTCGAACGCTCCGTCGGCGACGAGGGTGCCATCGAAAAATTCTTGCGCGAAAACTATCTGGCGCCTGATGCCAGGAGAATGCGCGAAACCGTCAAGCGGCTCTACGGTTCGTCGGCCATCATCTACGGCACGCGCTACGACAGCGAGGCGATCGTCAAGGTCAAGACCGACTGGTTCGCGCAATGGGCATCGTGGTCGTTCGGTCTCGAGCCCGGCAGCCTTGAGGTGACGCCGCACGGCCAGGACCGTGCCGACGTAGTTTTCGCGATGCGCTACGACTACGTGCCGAAGGACAAATCGGTGCAGCGCCTGACCGGCAAGGCGCGGGTGACGCTGGAACTCGTGCTGGCCGATGGCGCGTGGCGCGTTGCGTCGGAAACGTCGCAAGCGCTGGAATGAACATCAGCGGACCGCTGGGTTGATGAACCCGCGAAACGCCCGCTGCACGCCCGGAATCAGTCCCCAGATCATGATCGAGACCATCAGCGGCGCGATGACCAGCGTACGCTGCCAGATTTGCCATTCCTGCGTCAGCGGAAAAACCACGTACAAAATGGCAGTGATCAGTGGATACACGCCGAGCAGCACCAGCAGGGCGAAGCGCAGGCGCGAAAAGCGGGTCACGGCGGTCGAGTTCATCAAACTCTCCTTATCGTTACGGAACGTTCCGTTACATATAAAACGGATCGTTCCGTTTCGTCAAGAGTTGTATATGATGGCTGGCGAAATCGCGGGTAAGGAAGAAGAGATGGGCGAAATCACCGATCCCGGGCGCAAGTCGGCTGGCGCACGGCGCAGCCCGGAAAGCGCCGATGCGATTCTCGATGCCGCCGAGGCGGTACTGGTCGAAGCTGGCTATTCCGGCTTCTCGATCGAGGCGGTGGCGCGCCGCGCACGCGCCGGAAAACCGACGATCTATCGCTGGTGGCCAAGCAAGGCCGCCTTGCTGCTCGACGTTTATCAACGGCAAAAGCCCGTCGACAATCCCGATACCGGGAACCTTGCGGAGGATCTCGTCGGCTTCCTGAAGAGCTTGTTCGCGCACTGGCGCGATACATCGTCGGGCAGCGTGTTCCGATCGCTGATTGCCGAGGCGCAGTCGGACGAAAAAGCCGCAGCCGCCCTCGCCGAATACGCAAGAGGGCGTCGCATCCATACCGGCCAGATGGTCGAACGCGCCAAGGCAAGGGGAGAGATAGCTGCTGGCGTCGATGCCACTGTCGTCGCCGACCTGATTGCCTCGTTCGCCTGGACGCATCTTCTGACGAACCGCCTGGGCGAGGACGAAGCGACGCTGCGCAGGGCGGTCGGCTATGTCTTGAAAGGTATAGTCGCTGTCGATGCCGACGACGCCACGCCGGTCCGGCGGCGGCGTTAACGCATCATCGCTCGCCCTACCAAATAGAAGCGACAGGGCGGCAGCGCGCCCTGTCGTAGCCCAATCTGGCCTATTTGGCGCTTTCCAGCGCGTCGACCGTCTTCTTCAGGTTCGCATCGGGGATGTCGACCTTGGCGTTGGCGCGCAGCGACTTGACCAGCGCGAAATACTTGTCGCGGATGACCGCCTGGCGCGCCTGGTCCTTGACCTGGTCGAAGGCCGGCGGCTGCTTGGTGCGCTTGTCCTCAACCTTGATGACATGCCAGCCGAACTGCGACTGCACCGGCTGGTCGGTATATTTGCCGACCGCCAGCGCAAACACCGCCTTGTCGAATTCCGGCACCATCTGGCCAGGTCCGAACCAGCCGAGATCGCCGCCGCTGGTCTTGCCGCTCGGATCGCTGGTGTGCTCGTTGGCAAGCTTCTGGAAGTCGGCGCCGCCGTCGAGCTGCTTGATGATGGCGTCTGCCTCTTCCTTCGTCTTCACGAGGATGTGACGGGCGTGCACCTCGTTGGTGGGCGGCGTGTTGGCGATTTCCTGGTCGTAGCGGGCGCGGACCTCGGCATCGGTAACCTTGTCGACGACGCCCTTCTCGACCATTTCGCCATGCAGCGCGCGCTGCTGCAGGAAGGCCATGCGGCGCTGGAAGTCGGGATCCTTGTCGAGGCCGGTGGTCACCGCCTGGGCCGCCATCACGCGGATTTCGATCGCCGCCGACAGCGCCGCGGCGCGGCGCTGCTCGGGCGGAAGCTGCGCGAACTGCTGTGACAGCTCGCCCTCGGCAAGCCCAAGGTCTGCCTCGGTCAGCGTCTGGCCGTTGATGGTGGCGACCACGGCGTTCGGATCGACCGGCTTGGCCGCCGGAGCGGGTGCTGCCGGCTGGGCAGGGGCGGCTTCCTGCGCCATCAGCGGCGACAGCGAGAGGGCCGACAGCCCGAATGCCAGACCAAGGCTGGCGAGCGACGCGCGGCGGAACAATACTGACATTACGATTATCTCCAAAGCGGGGTAGCTAGAGCGGAATGGCTTCCAGACCAGCAAGATTGTGGCGGAATTTGGCGCGGTCGACAGGGCGAGCGCGGCGTTGACATCGAATGAGCCCCCTCTTATCTGTCCAACGACTTTGCGTCCAGAACCGTTTTCCGGGCGCTTTTTGCGTTTGTCCGCGTTCACGCGGAGTTGATGGGGCCAGCCGGCGCCCGTCGCAATGACTTGGAATGCTATCGAAAGGGCCATTGGATGGTCAGTCTCGGCGGTCTCGCCCGTAAGGTTTTCGGCTCCTCCAACGATCGTCGGGTCAAATCGACCCGGCCGCGCGTCGAGGCGATCAATGCCATGGAAAACGAGATGCAGGCGCTTTCCGACGCCGAGCTTCAGGCCCGCACGGACAAGTTCCGCCAGGACATCGCCAACGGCGCCAGTCTCGACGACCTCCTGGTGCCGGCCTTCGCCACCGTGCGTGAGGCCGCCCGCCGCGTGCTCGGCATGCGGCCGTTCGACGTGCAGCTGATCGGCGGCATGGTGCTGCACAATGGCGGCATTGCCGAGATGCGCACCGGCGAAGGCAAGACGCTGGTGGCGACGCTGCCGGTCTACCTCAACGCGCTCGCCGGCAATGGCGTCCATGTCGTCACCGTCAACGACTATCTGGCCACGCGCGACTCCGAATGGATGGGCCGCGTCTACAAATTCCTCGGCCTTAAGGTCGGCGTCATCGTCCACGGCCTGTCCGACGAGGAGCGCCGCGTCGCCTACGCCGCCGATGTCACCTACGCCACCAACAACGAGCTCGGCTTCGACTATCTGCGCGACAACATGAAATACGAGCGCGCCCAGATGGTGCAGCGCGGTCACAGCTACGCCATCGTCGACGAGGTCGATTCCATCCTGGTCGACGAAGCGCGCACGCCGCTGATCATTTCCGGTCCGCTCGAGGACCGTTCGGAAATGTACAACACCATCGACACCTTCATCATCCAGCTGCAGCCGCAGGACTACGAGATCGACGAGAAGCAGAAGACCTCGATCTTCACCGAGGAAGGCACCGAGAAGCTGGAGAACATGCTGCGCGATGCGGGTCTGCTCAAGGGCGAGTCGCTCTACGACGTCGAGAACGTCGCCATCGTCCACCACGTCAACAACGCGCTGAAGGCGCACCGGCTGTTCCAGCGGGACAAGGACTATATCGTGCGTAACGGCGAGATCGTCATCATCGACGAGTTCACCGGCCGCATGATGCCCGGCCGCCGTTATTCGGAGGGCCTCCACCAGGCGCTCGAAGCCAAGGAGCATGTGGCGATCCAGCCGGAAAACCAGACGCTCGCCTCGGTCACCTTCCAGAACTATTTCCGCCTCTACAAGAAGCTCGCCGGCATGACCGGCACGGCGCTGACCGAGGCCGAGGAATTCGCCAACATCTACAATCTCGACGTCACCGAGATCCCGACCAACCTGCCGGTCATCCGCATTGACGAAGACGACGAGGTCTACCGGACGGTCGAGGAGAAATACAAGGCGATCGTCAAGGAGATCAAGGAAGCCCGCGCCAAGGGCCAGCCGACGCTGGTCGGCACGACTTCCATCGAGAAGTCCGAGCAGCTGGCCGAACGCCTGCGCAAGGAAGGTTTCAAGGATTTCGAGGTGCTGAACGCCCGCCACCACGAGCGCGAGGCGGCGATCGTCGCCCAGGCCGGCAAGCCCGGCGCCATCACCATCGCCACCAACATGGCCGGCCGCGGCACCGACATCCAGCTCGGCGGCAATGCCGACATGCGCATCGCCGAGGAGCTTGGCGACATGCCGGCCGGCCCCGAGCGCGAAGCCAGGGAAAAGGAAATCCGCGACGACATCGCCCGGCTGAAGGAAAAGGCGCTCGCCGCCGGCGGCCTCTATGTGCTGGCCACCGAACGCCATGAATCGCGCCGCATCGACAACCAGTTGCGCGGCCGCTCGGGCCGCCAGGGCGATCCCGGCCGGTCGAAATTCTTCCTGTCGCTGCAGGACGATTTGATGCGCATCTTCGGTTCCGAGCGCATGGACGGCATGCTGCAGAAGCTCGGCCTCAAGGAAGACGAGGCGATCATCCATCCGTGGATCAACAAGGCGCTGGAAAAGGCGCAGAAGAAGGTCGAGGCGCGCAACTTCGACATCCGCAAGAACCTCTTGAAATACGATGACGTCTCGAACGACCAGCGCAAGGTGGTGTTCGAGCAGCGCATCGAGCTGATGGACGGCGAGGGCCTGTCCGAGACCATCACAGAGATGCGCGAAGGCGTCATCGAGGAGATCGTCGCCAAGAACATTCCCGAAAACGCCTATGCCGAGCAGTGGAACGTCGCCGGCCTCAAGGCCGAGATCGCCGAATTCCTCAATCTCGATCTGCCGGTCGAGGACTGGGTCAAGGAAGAAGGCATCGCCGAGGACGACATCCGCGAGCGCGTCAGCCAGGCAGCCGAGGCCGCCGCCAAGGAACGCGCCGAGCGCTTCGGTCCCGACGTGATGACCTATGTCGAACGCTCCGTGGTGCTGCAGACGCTCGATCATCTGTGGCGCGAGCACATCGTCAATCTCGACCATCTGCGCTCGGTCGTCGGCTTCCGCGGCTATGCGCAGCGCGATCCGCTGCAGGAGTACAAGGGCGAAGCGTTCGAGCTGTTCCAGGCGATGCTGGGCAATCTGCGCCAGGCCGTCACCGCGCAATTGATGCGCGTCGAGCTGGTCCGCCAGGCGGCGGAAGCGCCGCCACCCGAAGCGCCCGACATGTTCGGCAGCCACATCGACGGCTTCACCGGCGAAGACGATTTCGAAGGCGGCGAGACGGCCGTCCTGGTCCGCCAGGAGACCAACGCCATCGTCGCCCCCGAAGACCGCGACCCGAAGAACCCGGCCACCTGGGGCAAGGTCGGCCGCAACGAGGCTTGCCCGTGCGGGTCAGGGAAAAAATACAAGCATTGTCATGGGGCGTTTGCGTAAGGCACTGCTTTCCTTCGCCCCGTTCACGGGGAGTAGGTGCCCGAAGGGCGGAGCCAGCGTTTGCGATTAGCCAATCTCCCCACCTGAGGGGGAGATGGCCGGCAGGCCAGAGGGGGGCGCGAAGGATCGCGACCCGAAGAAGACAGGCTCAAATCAACCCCGAATCGCGCGCCGCGGCCGTCGCCTCACCCCGCGAAACCGCGTCCAGCTTGCCCAGAACCGCCGAGACGTGGTGATCGACCGTCTTCGGCGAGATGGTCAGCTGCTCGGCGATCCGCTTGTTGGAGAAGCCGCGCTCGATCAGTTGCAGCACCTCCATCTGGCGCTGGGTCAGGCCGGCGCGATTGGCGCGCGTGGTTCGGCGCGGCCCCCTTGCAATGCCGTTGACGCCGTTGCGGCGCATGATATCGCGCAGGTGAACGGCGACCGCCCTGGCGCCGAGGCTTTCGAAAATCTCCAGCGCCAGGCGCTGCGCGGTCTCGTCGCCCTCTGCCAACGCCAGCCCGCGTTCGTAGGGCGCGTTCATCTCGGCCCATAGTTCTGCCGCCGCCTGCCAGTCGCCGGCGAGCAGCGGCCGGTAGGGCGCGGCCATGCCGATGGTGTCGCCTGGATCCATGTCCGGCGCCAGCTTCTGCCGCCACGTCGCCAGCTCGCCGAAACCCGCCCGCGTTGTCGACAAGCTCTCAGCCAGTGCGATCAGGCCGAGCGCCTCATCCTTGTCAGCCTGGCCGAGCCACGCCCGTTCGGCCATCAGCGCCGCATAGGGCGCCAGCCGCTGCAATTCCAATCCCTTGTCCAGGAACTGCGTCATTTCGGCAAAAAGCGGCTCGGCGGACGGGTCGCCGCGCCGTATCCGCAGCTTTGCCAGGGCCACCACGGCGGGATAGCGGACCAGCATCGTCGCCTGATCGTTGGCGATCACCTCGAGCGCCTCGCCGGCAGCCTCTTCCCATTGCCCCTGGCGCAGCAGCAACTGGGCCAGCACACCGCGCATATAGTCGCGCCAGGTGACGAGGTCGTTTTCGACGCAATAGTTGATGCCGCGATCGAGGAACGACCGCGCCCCAGCGAAGCCGAGCTGGTTCATCTCGCTGCAGGCGCTGTTGGTGAAGGCGCGCGCCGCATGTTCCTGAAAATTCTGCTCCAGCGCGATCTCCAGGCTGCGAGCAAGGTGCAGCCGTCCGTTTGCCAGATCCAGCCACTGCTCGGCGCTGCCGACATTGTTGAGCGCGTGGCAGACGATGTCGGGCCGGTTCAGTTGTTCGGCGAGCGCAATCGCCTTGTTGCTGAGCCGCAGCGTGTCGTCGAGCCTTTCGGCCAGCATCGCCAGTTGCGAGAGGTTGGAATAGGCCATGGCGAGCTCCGGCCCGGCCGGCGCGGTCTCCAGCAGCTGAACCGCCTGCTCGCCAAGGGCATCGGCAGCCATGCGGTCGCCAAGCAGGTAAGCAAAGCGCGACAGCCACCTGAGGCAATCCCCTTCCTTCGCTGTATTCCCCTGGGCCTGATGCAGCCGGCGCGCCTGGTCCTGCGCGGCGATGGCCTCGTCGATCTTGCCGATGAGGTGGCACTCGAAGGCATATTTCTCATGGAGCGCCGTGCGCTCCTCCACCGGCAGGCTGTCGGCCTGCCGCAACACGGCTTCATAGAAGCCGGCCGCATCGCGATGGGCGCCGACGCGGGAGGCCTCGCGCGCCGCAACCGGGGCCAGCTCGCGCACTGCCTGCAGATTGTGCGCCTCCACCGCGTGATGCACCAGGCGGCCGGTGGAAACCTCACTGTTTTCGAGCAGGGCGGCCAGGGCGCGCTGGTTGAACTGCCGCCGGTGGCTCGTCGTCAGCATCGCCTCGATGGCGCGGCGGGCGATCTCGTGCCGGAACGCATAGCCATCGCCCAGATCCTCCAGCAAGCCGTTGGCGACGCATTCGGCAAGCTGGCCGGCGCTGGCGACGCCGCACAGGCCCTGCAAGGCCCAGGCATCGGCCCGCCGTGGAAACACCGACACCGCGTCGAGCATCGCGCGGGCGCCGGCCGACAGGCGCTCGGCGCGCGCCAGAACCGCGTCGCGCACGCTTGCCGGCAGCGCCGTTTTTTCCTCGCATCCGCTGCACAACAGTTCGGTGACGAAAAAGGCGTTGCCCGCCGTCGCCCGGTAGATGGCGTCGCCATCACGCCCCGCCGCCTCGGCCAGCGACAGCACCGCCGACTCGCTGAGCAGCGGCACGTCGATGCGCGCGACGCTGCCTGCCGGTATCTCGCCGAGCGCGCGGCGCACCCGCATCTGTCCCTCGCTGCGATCGGTGCGCGCCGTCAGCAGCAGCAAGAGATGCCTGTTGGCGATGCGCCGGCCGAGAAAGCGGACGAAATCGAGCGTCGCATCATCGGCCCAGTGCAAGTCCTCGATCACCAGCAGGGTCGGCTGCGCCTTTGTCTCGAAGATGTCGAGTGCATCCGAAAACAGCGGCAGCCTCTGTCCTTGCCGATGATCGATCGCCTGCGGCAGCGCCCATTGCGCGTCCCGCGCCAGATCGTAAAGCGGCCCGAGCGGATCGGGTATCGACAGATCCTCGCAGGCGCTGCGGAATATGCGCGTGGCTTGCGCAGTCCGGTCGATGAAGGCCTCGACAAGCGCGGTCTTGCCGGCCCCGGCCTCGCCAGCAAGCACCGCGACGCAGCCACGGCCGCGCCCGGCATCGGCCAGCAGCCCGTCGAGTCGCTCCAGCTGTTTCTGCCGTTCCAGAAGCATCATTCGCTCACGCAGATCGAGTTCGCCGAAAAGGCGGACCCGCGATGTGACCCGCCAACATATCCCCCGCTCATAACGCTGCCAACATAGGGAATCGTCCCGCCAAAAATGGGGAAAGGCTCCGATGTGCGCTCTTGCCGGGCGTGATCAATGTCGAGCCGCGCTCAGACCGGGCGTGACCCACTGGAGAAAGGAAGGCTTCCATGCCTCGCTATCTGATTGAACGCACATTCCCGGACGGCCTCAATGTGCCGATGAACGAAGCCGGCGCCGACGCGCTGGGCGGTGTCGTCATGCGCAATGCCGAAAAGGGCGTCACCTGGCTGCAGTCCTACGTGTCGCCGGACAAGAAGCGCAGCTTCTGCATCTACGACGCGCCCTCGCCCGAGGCGATCCGCAGCACCGCCCAGAAGAATTCGCTGCCTGTCGACAAGATCACGGAGGTGCGGGTTCTTGACCCCTACTTTTACCGTTGATGGCAGGCAAACCCCAAGTGGCGGACAAAAGGATGAGTATCAAACTGCCATTCGCGGCAATTGCGACATGCCTGATGGCATGCCGGTCGGCGAACCGGCGCCTGTCGTGGGAAACCCCGGCGGTTCCCTGCCTGGCCGTCTATGGCGGATCGCGGCGGCGCTGCCTTCGCGTCTGCTGGGCAGGCGGCGCCGGCTGCCCCCGCAAGACGATTATCTGAGGCAGGACATCGGACTGCCCGAACGCGAGCAGCGGCGCGAATACTGGGAATATTATTGGTGGGACCATTAGGCCGCCGCGCCGTTTGGACGGGCTGAAACAAGCCGTGCAACCGGCCGCGTCATTGCGGCCGACATGAAAACAGGACGAGCGACCTGTTTCGCAAAATTCCAATGGACGCCGCAGCGTTGAGCAGACCCGATCGGTGCGCGTCCTCAAACAACCGGAGAGAACATGAACATCAATCTTTGCACCGGGCGTCTTGCCGCCCTGGCCATCCTGTCGATCGCCGCCACCGCGGCCCAGGCAAAGGACGGCAACCCGCTGGCCGACATGGTACGCGCCGCCAACAGCCGCTTCGAGAATGTGGCGGCGGCGGCCGCCGAAGGCTACGCGCCCATCCCCTGCGCCAGCGGCATCACCGGCGGCGCCATGGGCATCCATTACGTCAATCCCGGCTACCTCAAGGACGATGCTGTCGATGTCGCCAAGCCGGAAGCGGTGATGTACGAGCCGATGGCCGACGGCACGCTAAAACTGATCGCCGTCGAATACATCACCTCGAAAGGCCCGGCCTCGCTCGATGGACATCTGTTCAACTTCAACAGCGCCCCCAACCGCTATGGCCTCGGCCCGTTCTACGAGCTGCATGTCTGGGCCTGGAAGGGCAACCCGACCGGCGCGTTCGCGGACATGAACCGGAATGTTTCATGTGATGCGATGAAGGGGATGTAAGCGGGGCTCTTCCTTCTCCCCGTTCTACGGGGAGAAGGTGCCCGACGGGCGGATGAGGGGCAGCGCGGACGTCCGCGGTTGGCCAATCTCCCCACCTGAGGGGGAGATGGCCGGCAGGCCAGAGGGGGGCGCTGTCCCGCTGGCGTCTAAAGGATAGGTATCCCGATTGTGGTTGTCCTGAACTTTACCCGAAGTTCGCCGTCAGCCACGCTCACCAAAAACACCGACTTTGGTTCCTTGTAAGCGCCAAGCTTCTTGCATCTCTCGCATACATTGAGCAGCTTGCGCGCATCAGCCGATACTTCGACGCGCCACGGCGGTGACGAATGCACCAAAGAGCCCATGATCGGTGTTTCCACCATGATGCCGCCGGCAGCAGGCGAGAGGATCGTATCCTTCGGAATACTGCCCATTGCGCCAGCCGGAGCGCGGCGCATTTGCGGCAACTTCGCAACCGCCTGATAGAAGTCGAGGGCGCTGACTTCGACCGGTGGATGTGCAAGCGTTGGAGACTTGCTCATCGTCCCGCCTCCTTCATGGCCTCGGTGATTGCCACCGTGTCGACGCTCACGCGCGTCACCCGCATCAGCAGATCGATTACCCTCTCCTTGTAATCGGCGAAACGATAGGTATTGAACTTTTCGCGGATCGTCGGGTCCTTGGGTGTCTTTTCCTTGTACTGATCGAGTATCCAGTCGAGGCCTGAGCGATTGCCAAGCCGATAGTCCCACGCTTCCTTCGGAACGCCGGAGAGCTGTGTTTCGGTATCGAGCCTGATGATGCCGTTGTCGCGGTCGGCCCTAAGCATCGCCTTCGGCGCAACGCCCGTCGCCCGCACCTTCTCGTCCGGAGTATCCAGTCGTTCCAGCGGCCAAGGCTCGACGCTCTCATAGCCGATATGCAATTCCATCAGGCGCCTGCCCCATTCTGCCCATTTCCAAAAGTCGGGATAAAACGGAATGCGCGGGAACTCGCGCTTCAGATTTAACGCATATTTTTCGCGGTAGACAGGGTCGTGCAGCACGCCGTAGACGTAGTGAAAAATGTTTTCCTTGGTCAGGGCCAGAGCCGCTTTCCGCGAGCGGCCAATCTCCTCTCCGGGGGGAGAGATCGTACCGGATACATCCCGCCCTTCCTTATTACCATACGCCTTCTGGAACTCCTTCACCGCCCAGTCGGTAATGTTGTCAATTCGCTCGCCCGCGCCGGTGTAGCGGAATCTAGGTAAAAACTGGGCCGCATTCGGAAGAAAAAGATCTTTATTCGGAACTGTATTGCTTGCAAACACGCCGAAGTCGGCGCGATCTTCGAGGCTAACAGAGAAGCCGACGTTTTCTGACGCTTGGGTTGGGAAGAACTCAAAATTCTGGTACGGTCTGTGTGTGAAAACCGGAGCGAAATAGGTGCATTTGCGGACAAATGGACGGTAGGTTGATTGATAGATATTCCTCTTATCAAATATGAGGCGTGTGCCACGAGTTAGATGGTGTTCAAGCTCGGAGGTCCATTTTATCTCTCGTGAAACTAGGTCAGATGTCTTGCCTTTTCGATCAGAGGCTCGCCACGTTGCCACTTCGCGCTCGAACACCGTGATAAAATGGGTGGCCTTTTTGGTTAGCGCCACTTCATTGTTCGAGTATGCCCATTCGTCTCGATTGGTAACAATTCCGAGAGAATAAAGTCGAAAAATTGCTTTCTCCTGAGCCTTTGTCTTCGCCGCTTTAGACTTCTTGTCCGCGACCGGCATGAGAGAATCCCAGTCGTTCTCAGTCAGATTGATCCAGTTGGCGTTCTTGTCGGGCTCGATGCGTTGGTACGAAATCGCCGATGCCTTGCTGTTCGCAAGAAAGGTCAGCTTGTCCTCGGCTGTGTCGAACTCCGGGCGCCGCGTATAGAAAATCTTGCAGCCCTTCTGCTTGTGTCGCTTGATGAAGAACGAGATCGCCACGCCTGTCTGGATGCCGAAGACATTGTGCTTGGTCCCGGAAAGCTTCGGATTAGTGCGCACGTCGCCACCGAGATCGACCACATAAATCTCGTTGAACTCTTGCGCCACCGCCTTGCGGAATCCGTCGAACGTCCGGCTTTCGATGAAGCTTCGATTGGTGATGAAGGCCAATACACCGTCATCGGCCATGCGGTCCGACGCCCAGCGGAAGAACCGGGCATACATGTCATAGACCTTGGTCTTTTGCGCCGTCGAAAGCCTGATGTAACTCGACTTGATGAGCTGGTCGATCCGGGGATAGTCACGGTTCTTGTTGTTGTCGTTCTCATTGGCTTGGTTGGCATTGTACGGCGGATTGCCGATGATAACGGAAATCTTGCGCTTGTTCTGCCGCCTGACGCGCGCGACGTTTTCATCCGAAAGGCCGGCAAACATGTCGTGCTGATAGCCGGCCTTGATGCCGAGCCCACCCACATTGTCCAGTGTGTCAACGAAGCAGAGGTTTGGAAACTCGGCGAACTGTCCCGAGATCGCGGCATAGGTCGCCTCGATGTTCAAATTCGCCACGTAGTAAGGCAGGATCGCCACTTCGTTGGCGTGCAATTCGTTCTTGTACTTGTGCGCCAGCTTTCGCGGCTGGCCACGAAAATGCTCCAGGAGCTCACAGATGAAGGTGCCAGTGCCTGTCGCCGGGTCGAGAATCTCGACATGCTCATCAATGAGTTGCCTGCCGAAATGTTTCTGCGTCAGCCAGTCAGCGCCCTCGATCATGAATTTCACGATCTCGTTCGGCGTGTAGACGACACCCAGCCGGTCCGCCTTCTTCTTGTCGTAGACCTTGTAGAAATTCTCATAGATCAGCTTCAGGAACTGCTGCTTTTCCTGGTGGCTGGAGATCAGCGCCGCATTGGCGCGGATCGTCGCATAATAGGTCTCCAGACCCTTCAACGTCTCGCGCTTGATCTGGCCGGTGAAGAATTTCGCCTCCAGCGCATAAAGCTCTTTCGCGATGTTATTCTCGCGATGGAAGTCGCTGTTGTCGAAGACGTGGGCGAAGATCTCCTCGGTCAGGATATGCTGGATCAGCATTTCCCGTATGTCCGCCTCTCCGACAGACGGGTTGATCGTGTCCTTGGCGTGCTGCAGGAATTTGTCGGCAGCCGCGCGAAAATCCGGATTTTTCTCGTAGGCGGTGTCGATGCGTTCACGAAGTGCGGTCAACACCGCCGGAATGTCGTGCTTGAACTGTTCGACCGCCTTGCGGAAATCGCGGATTTCCTCGCGCTCATATTTGAAGAAAAGCGAGACGAGCTTGAGCAGGTTTTCGGTGTCCGTCATCGAGCAGCGAAAAACTTCCTGCCGATTCTGGATCAGGACCGCCGTGCCTGAATTCTCGAAAATGATGTTGTCCTGCGGATAGCCCTTGGCCAGTTTCTTGCGGATTTCCTCGTCGAGGTCGTCTGCCGTGTCCTTGGCTTCCCAATAGCCGAGCGGTACGCGCAAATCGTGTAAGATCGTTCCATCGGGACGGATGCGGTTCTTCTGCGGGGATAGAAATTCGTACTGACTGATGAAATGCAGGTTGTGCTGGCGAGCCCACGCCTGGAGCAAATCCTTGAAGGCTTCCGAGATGACCCCCTCGGTGATCGACCCGGAGAACTTCCGCAATCTGTCGATTTCGTTGAGATATTGCTGGATAAGCAGTTGCGACATGTTTCCCCCGGAGCGTCCGCATTAGAGCGGGTTTTGCGCTTGTGTGAAAGTGCATGAACGCCCACGTTGCCCCGTCATCTCAAGAACAGCGCAAATTTTCGAAAGCCTGCGCCGCCCCTCATCCGCCTGCCGGCACCTTCTCTCCGTATAGAGACGGGGCGAAGGAAAGCCCACCCAACCGTTTCTTAATGTGTCTCCGCTACACCCAACCCCTGTAAATTGGCGGAAAACGGAGAGTATTGGGTGCGCTTTTCCGCGGCGACGACAGCCGGGCGGTTCCTGCCGCAGCGCCTTGCGCTGCGCATCAGGCCGCTGCTTGGCCTGATCGATGCCGTGCTGTTCAGCGCCGGCGCGCGCGGCGAGGCCGGCCGCATGTCGCTGATCGCCTTTTCGGTCCGCATCGTCAGCGCCGTCATCGCCTTCGTCAGCCAGGTTTTGATGGCGCGCTGGATGGGGTCGTTCGAATACGGCATTTTCGTGCTCGTGTGGGTGACGATGGTCATCGTCGGCAATCTCGCCTGCCTCGGCTTCCACACCTCGATCATCCGCTTCATTCCCGAATATCGCGAGCGCGGCATGCTGGCCGAACTGCGCGGCATCGTGCGGGCCAGCCGGCTGTTCGTGCTGGTTGCCTCGACGCTGATCGCCGGCCTCGGCGCGCTCGGCGTCTGGCTGCTGTCGGCCTTTATCGAAGACTACTATGTCGTGCCGTTCATCCTCGGCATCATCTGCCTGCCGATGATTGCCATGTCCGACCTGCTGCAAGGGCTGGCGCGGGCCAATTCCTGGGCGCTGTTTGCGCTGTCGCCGACCTTTCTGGTGCGGCCGCTGCTGATCCTGGCGTTCATGGCGCTGATGCTGCTGGCGGGCTATGCGCCCGACGCCAAGACGGCGATCTTCGCCGCCATCGCCGCCACCTATGCCACCACGCTCGGCCAGCTTATCGGCGTGACGTCGCGCATCGACAAAAGAATCCCGGCCGGGCCGATGAAGCTGCATTTCGGCCAATGGTTCATCGTCTCGCTGCCGATCTTCCTGGTCGAGAGCTTCTTCTTCCTGCTCACCAATGCCGACGTGCTGATGGTCGGCGCCTATCTCGATCCCAACGACGTCGCCGTCTATTTCGCCACCGTCAAGACGCTGGCGCTGGTGCATTTCGTCTATTTCGCGGTCAAGGCCGGCGTCGCCCAGCGCTATGCGCAGTTCACCCATGGCGAGCCGCAAAAGCTCGCCGCCTTCGCCCGCGAAACCGTGTCGTGGACCTTCTGGCCGTCGCTGGCGATGGCGCTGCTGGTGCTGGCCCTGGGCGAGCCGATGCTGACCCTGTTCGGCCCGGAATTTTCCGCCGGCTATCCGCTGCTGTTCCTGCTGGTGCTCGGCGTCGTCGCGCGGGCCGCCGTCGGCCCTTGCGAAAGCCTGCTCACCATGAGCGGCAACCAGAATATCTGCGCCGCCGTCTACGCCATGACGCTGGCCTTCAACATCGCGCTTAGCGTCGTGCTGATCCCGCTCTTCGGTCTGTGGGGCGCGGCGATGGCCACCGTCTTCGCCATGATCTTCGAGGCCGGCGCGCTGTCCTTCACGGTCTGGCGCAAGCTCGGCATCGTCATGGTCATTTTCGTGCCCGCCAAAGGAGCCGCCTGATGGCTGCCGTCCCCTTGCTCGAGGAAACCAGCGGCGGCCCGGCTGGCGCCATGGTGTCCGGCCTTGCCGGGCTTGCCCGCGAAGCCGACCCCGCCCATGTCGAGATCCTCGCCAACAACCGGCCCGAGCGCAGGCTTGCCATCTATCCGGCCTCCGCCGGCTTCGACCTGGTCGAGGAGCTCGACTATCTCTGTACCCGCACGATCGAGTCCAACATCTTCTTCAATCCGCGCTTCCTGGCGCCGGCCATGCCGAGGCTCGAGGATCGCGAGGTGCGGCTGGCGGTCATCCGGGACGGCGACCAGTATCGCAACCGGCTGCGCCTGCTGGTGCCGTTCTCGGTCGAGCGGCCGATGGTGCCGCTCGGGGTTCCAGTCATGCGCACCTGGTCGAGCCCGTTCGGCCCGATCGGCACGCCCCTGGTCGACCGCGACGATCCGATCGGCGTCATCGAGGATTTCTTCGCGATGCTGTCGAGGCCTCATCTCAAGCTGCCGAAGGTCTTCGTCCTGCCCGACATAAGGCTGGATGGCCCGGTGGCGAGCCTGCTCGCCAGCGTCGCCGAAACGCGCGGCCTGACGCTGGTCACCACCGGCAAGGCCGAGCGCCCGGTGCTCGAAAGCGAGCTCGACGGCGAGGAATATCTGAAAGCTTCGCTGCGCGCCCACCATTATCGCGAGTTCCGCCGCCTGAAGCGCCGCCTCGCCGACCTCGGCCGGCTGGAGCATGTCGTGGCGCGCGGGCCGGACGAGATCCGCCCTGCCATCGAAAATTTCCTGACGCTGGAGGCTGCCGGCTGGAAAGGCCGCGAGCGCACCGCCATGGCCATCGACCGCTACCGCGCCGCCTTCGCCCGCGAAGCGGTGCACCGGCTGGCCGAGCAGGATCTCTGCCGCATCCATTCGCTGACGCTCGACGGCCGCACCATCGCCTGCCTGGTCGTCTTCGTCGAGGCCGGCGTCGCCTACACCTGGAAGACCGCCTATGACGAGACGCTCGCTGCCTATTCGCCGGGCACGCTGCTGATGATCGAGGTGACCAGGCAGCATCTCGACGATCCCAACATCATGATGACCGATTCCTGCGCGGTGCCCGACCATCCGGTGATGAGCCGGCTGTGGAGCGAACGCAAGCCGATGGGCACGCTGGTGATCGGGCTGACGCCGGATGCCGACCGCCCCGCCCGCCAGGCGGCATCGCAGCTTCACCTCTATCGCGAGACCCGCAACATGGCGCGCCTGCTGCGCAACCGGATGAGGAGCCTGTTGCGCCGGCGCTAGTGCATGGGGTCCAAAGTGGGACCCGGCCCGGCCGTCCGTCTCCGCACCGTCGGCTCTCTCGGGCCTAGGTCGTCAGGGTTAATTCTCCCGATCAGCGGAAAGGATTAGCATCGACGCAGTCCCAACCGGGATGAGGCGATCAATTACGGCCGCGCGTCCAGCATCACTGCCGCCTCGGTCCTGCACGGCCAGAAGAAAAAAATCCGGGAGGAATGCATGACGAAAACAACTCACCTCAGGCGTCTAGGGATCCTCACATTGGCAGGTCTCGTTGGTGCGTGTCTGAACGCCGCCACTCCTCGGGCGGCCGAACCCGACAAAGCCGAGATCGATGCCCTGCGTAAATCGCTGTCCAGGTATGAAGACTACAAGGTTGCCATTCGCGAGCTTTATCTATCGACGGTTGGATGCGTCTTCTACAGCGGCGAAAAGGTAGAGGGAGCGATGGACTACCCGAAGGGCGCGATGGGCATCCATTTCGTCAACGTCACGACTGTCGGCCCGACCGCGGATCCGACGCGCCCCAATGTGCTGATCTATGAGCCGGTCGGCGGCGAATTGCGCCTGGTCGGCGTGGAATGGCTCGTGCCCTTGACGCCGGACACCAAGGAGCCGCCGAAGCTTTTCGGCCAGACATTCATGGGGCCCATGGAGGGGCATTATCCGCTCATCCCGAAGGAGTTCCACCACTACGACCTTCACGCCTGGCTGTTCAAGGACAACCCGCTCGGAATGTTCAGCCCGACGAACCCGGACGTGAAATGCGACAACTATGCGTTCCCGATGCCGGAGCAGCCGACCAAGATGGTGCCGGGGCCGATGTGAGCGACCTCGTTACCGCCTGAGGCCGTCGGAGGGGCCGGCCGCGGCCTCAATAGCAGTTATCCCAGGAGGGCTCCTGGGATAACGCCAGCCGAGCTCGCTTGAGCGGCCGGATAATGGCCTATCCTAACTTTATCCGGCGGTTAGCCAGGACGCTCGTTGCTCTCGGTCGATTCCCGAAAGCCGTGTCATTGGACCTGGCCGCAGCCTCGCTCCGATCGCCGTCGCGAAGCCACATGACATCGCTCTGGCCGACGCTGTCGGCAGGACGTCACGAAGCGGACGCGGTGACTTTGGGGCGTCCGAACTCGACGTCCCAGCTGCGCTCCTGGGGTGCGGTTTCGCCACTCAGGCCGAGTTTGGGGAAAAGCAATTCAGCGACGTTGAACGCCTCTTCCAGATGCGGATAGCCGGACGCGATGATGGTTTCGATGCCGATCTCCTGATATTCGCGAATGCGCGCGGCAACATTGTCGGGATTGCCGACCAGGGCCGTCCCCGCACCTCCGCGCACCAGCCCCGGTCCCGCCCATAGATTCGGGCCGACGACCAGCCGGTCGCGGCGGCCCTGATGGAGCGCCGACATGCGCTTTTGGCCGACGGATTCCGAAATGTGGACAAATCCCTTCTGGGCTTCGGCGATCAGGTCGTCGGTGACGTGGCTGATCAGCCGGTCGGCCGCCGCCCACGCCTCATCCTCCGTTTCGCGTACGATAAGGTGAATGCGCAGGCCGAAGCGCATCGTGCGGCCTTTCGCTGCCGCGGCTTCCCTGACGCGGGCGATCTTTTCGGCAAGCTGGTCCACCGGTTCACCCCAGCTCAGATAGGTATCCACGTGCTTGGCGGCGATCGCGATGCCGGCATCCGAAGAGCCTCCGAACCAGAGTGGCGGATGCGGCCGCTGAACCGGCGGGAAGGAAATGTCGGTGCCGTGGGCGGAAAGATATTTGCCGTCGAAATCCGCCGGCTCACCCGAAAGGATTCGCCGCCAGATCGTCAGGAACTCGTCGGTCTGTGCATAGCGCTCGTCATGACTGAGCTTGTTGCCGTCGCCGGCGAGATCGGCCGGGTCGGCTCCAGTGACGACATTGAGCAGGACACGACCGCCGGAAATGCGGTCCAGAGTGGCTGCATGACGCGCAAACAGCGCCGGTGTACCGCTGCCCGGCCGAAGTGCCACGAGGAACTTCAGCCGTTCGGTGAGCGGGATCAGCCCGGCCGCCACGATCCAGGCGTCTTCACAACGCGTTCCTGTCGGCAGGAGCACGCCCTTGAAGCCAAGCCGGTCCGCAGCCTGGGCGATCTCCCTGAGATAGCCGAAGGTTGCCGGGCGGTGCCGCTCGTCCGTGCCGAGATACGGTCCATCGCCATGGGTCGGCAGATACCAGTAGAGGTCGAGCGGACGGGTGTTGCTGGACATCGGATTGTTTCCTTCAGCGATTGCGGAATGTCTACGCAAGCGTCAGATCTTGCCCTTCCAGGGGATGAGGCGATGCTCCAGCCAGCGCATGCCGCTGGTAAAGGCGAAGGCAAGGATGGCGATGACGATGAGGCCGACGAAGACGACGTCGGTGGCGAGAAAATTGGCCGCCGACATGATCATGTAGCCGAGGCCCGACTGGGCCGCGATCAGCTCGGCCGCTACCAGCGTGGACAATCCGGCGCCGATGGCAATCTTCAGGCCGGTCATGATTTCCGGCAACGCGGACGGCAGGATGATGCTGGTGAAAAGTTGCAGCCGGCTCGCACCGAGCGACAGCGCGGCATTGATGCGTTCGGCCGGCACCGACCGGACGCCGGCCTGTGCGGCAAAACAGATCGGGGCGAAGGTCGACAGCGACAGGAGCACGATCTTGGACGTTTCGCCGATGCCCAGCCAGATGATCAGCAGCGGCAGGTAGGCCAGAGGCGGCAGACCCCAGTAGAGATCGATCGGAACGCTGAAGATGCCCTTGACCCAGCGATTGAGTCCCATCAGCAGGCCGAGCGGAATGCCCAGGAAAATGCCGACACCGAGCGCCGCGGCGATGCGGCCGAGGCTGGCGAGTGTGTGCTCGAGGAGCGTACCGTTGGCATAGCCATCGGCCCAGACGGCGCTGAACTGGGTCAGTACCTCGGCGGGCGACGGCAGGAACAGCGGCGACGCCCAGCCGAAGCGCGTGGCCAAAAACCACAAGGCGATGAGCGACGCCAGGGTGACCAGGCTGATGCCGAGCGTGCTTGTCGAAGCGGACCGGCGCGTCTTGGGAGACGGCGCGCGTTGAGCTATCGAAGACGAAAAAGAGGTTCCGGAATTGGCGGCGAGCGTCATTGCAAGGTTCCTGTGCGGGCGCCTTCCGGCTGGTGGATGAGCGAGCGGATTTCCTGCCGCAGTTCGATGGAAACGCGGGTGGGACTGGATCGGCCCGATGTCGCCGCTCTCAGCGAAGTCGCGAACGAAGTCGGCGTCGAACCGGGCAACGATGCGGCCTGGTCGAGGCGACATCACAACGATGGTGGTGCCGAGCGTGAGGGCTTCCTCGATCGAATGGGTAATGAACAGGATCTGCTTGCCGGTCTTGGCCCAGACCGAGGCCAGAAGCTGCTGCATCGTCTCGCGCGTCAGGCTGTCGAGGGCGCCGAACGGCTCGTCCATCAGCAGGATCTTCGGATCGGTGGCCAGCGCCCGCGCGATGCCGACTCGCTGGCGCATGCCGCCGGACAGTTCATAGGGCGGCTTTTCGGCGAAATCGGCGAGCCCGACCAGTTCCAGCAGACGCCTCGATCGCTCATGGCGTTCACCGCGCCGCACGCCCCGGTATTTCAGGCCGAGAGCGACATTGTCCAGCACATTGGCCCAGGGCAGCAAGGTATCTTTCTGGAAGACGACGCCACGATCGCCGCCGGGCGCGACAATTTCTTTTCCGTCCAGTGTGATCGTGCCTTCGGTGAGCGGCAGGAAGCCGGCGATCGCGTTGAGCAATGTCGACTTGCCGCATCCGGAAGCACCAACCGCGACAACGATGGAATCTGGAGCGATATCGAGCGAGACGTGATCAAGCGCGTGTACGTCCTGGCCATCCGAGGCCGGAAAAGTCACGCTGGCATCGCGGATTCGAAGCATGGTGGGCCTCCAAGCAGTCTGGCTGGCGAGAATTCCGCCAGCCAGAACCTGAATGTCGTCAGGTGATTTCTAGTTGGAGGCCTTGGCAGCGTCTGCGTATTCCGGATCGGCGAACGCGGCGTAGCTGTCCTTGATGGCGGTGATCTTGTGCTGGTCCTTCAGGAAGCCCGCAGTGTCCTTGAGGATTTTCGCAACGGCGCTCTTCTCACCACCGCCCAGCCATTTGTCGGACACCTGCTCGTCGAGCGGCGGAACCACTGTTGTCTTCAACTGCTCCGAATTCTCGGCCGCCGTGCCGCCCTGCAATTTGGCGATCAGCTTGGCGCTCTCGGAGTCCGGTCCCCATGCGGCCGGGTTGCTCAGGTAGGCGGTGTTGTAGCCGTCGATCAGCCGGACATACTGGCCGAGGAAGTCGGGATTGGCCTTGGCGAAATCGCCGGTCACGACCAGCGCGCTGAAGGTCGGCGCTCCACGGTCGGCGACCTGGCCGGCTGTGAGCAGAACCTTGCCGTCCTTTTTGAGTTCAGAGAGTGCCGGATCCCAGACGAAGGCCCCGTCAATGTCGCCGCGCTTCCAGGCAGCGACGATTTCGGGCTGCGGAATGGCGATGACCTGGGTTTCCTTCTCCGAAATGCCTTCCTGCTTGAGGACGGCGAGAAGCTGGTAATGATCCGTCGATACCGGCGCGGCCGCGAGCTTCTTGCCCCGCAGGTCGGGTGGCGACTTGATATCGGGCCGCACCACCAGGGCTTCTCCGTCACGGGAGACCGAGGAGATGTAGAAGGCCTTCACGTCGATGCCCCTGCTGACGGCTGCGGCGAACGGACTCGATCCGACATCGCCGATCTGGACGTCGCCGGATGCGATGGCAGCAAAGATGTCAGCACCGGAATTGAAGCGGCGGTATTCGATGTTCCAGCCGGTTTTCTTGGCAAGATCGCCATTGGCAATGCCGAGATTGTAGGGATTGGCACCGGTCTGGTAGGCGATGACGACTTTCTTGTCGTCGGCATGCGCTGCAGCGGATGCGGCCGCTACGGCAAGCCCGACAAGGGCGGCGGAAATAAGTTTTCGCATGGAGCCTTAATCCTTTTGAACAGAGGGCAAACCCCTCGACTGCCCGCTCTATTCAAAGAGCGTTGGATTAAAGTCCACTGATATTATAGACTTAGATAGCAATGGAATTCTTAAAATCAGCTCGCGCTTAAAAAAGAATTCGGATTTAGACGGCACGCTGTCGCCCGCGGGATTATTCAGGCGCAAAATGCGGAGTGCTTACGGGCCGCGCCTTGGCAATATATCGCCCATCAGGCACTTGCCTTGGCACTTTATCCGTCAGCCCGAAGCCGCCCGGACCGGTTGGCTCTTCGGCTGGCGCGCTGAAAGCAGGGCAACGAATTGATCCACGGCCTGCCCGGCCCGCGCCAGAACCAGCGAATCTACGAGCTTGCCGTCGGCAAAGTCGCTGTCACTGCCATAGACGGCGCTCGGCACCGTCAGGGCGGAGTAAAAGCCAAACAGCGGGCGAAGCTGATGTTCGACTACCAGCGCGTGGCGCTGGCCACCACCCGTCGCGCCGATCAGGACCGGCCGGTCGACGAGCGCCAGTGGATCGATGAGGTCGAACAGATGCTTGAACAGGCCAGCATAGGAGCCGTTGTAGACCGGCGTCGTGACGATCAGCGCGTCGGCCTGTTCGACCGCGTTTACCACATTCAGCGCCTCCGGCGTCAATTCCCTTCGCGTAAACGCAGCACCCAGACCACGGCCGGCATCGACAAGATCGAGGAAATTTACTGTGACAGACAATCTTTCGCGCAGCGCCTCGCCGAGATGATGCGCCAGCGTCCGCGACTTCGACGGCCTGTGGGTGTTGCCCGAAAGCACGACGATGTTCTGGCGCAGCCGTTCGACGTGGAAATTCATGGGCTCTCTCATCTGTCCAAAGCAATTGGAAACGCGGGCGGGGCCGCCGGCCCCGCCATTTCGTCGGCGACCGTCAGGCGGCGCGCAGAGGCCGTGTCAGCGGGATCGGCGCGGCCGGCTCCGAACGCGGCACGCGGCCTTCGACCGGATGGCTCGGATCATTGAACCCATGCGTTGAGGCATGACCGGCAGTGACGAGGCGGTCGACAAAGGCCTCGTCCTCGGCGCTCAGCCTGAAGTCCAATGCCTTCGCATAGCTGTCCCACTGTTCCTCGGTACGCGGGCCGGCGATCGCCGCCGTGATCAGCCGGTTGTTCAACACCCAGGCCAGCGCGAAATCGGCGGCCGAGACGCCGCGTGACTTTGCGTGCGCCGCGATCTGCCTGGCGATCTCGATCGATTCCGGGCGCCACTCGGTCTCGGCGATGCGCTTGTCGCCACGGCCGGCCCGCGTGTCGGCGGCAGGCGCCTGGTTCGGCTCGTATTTGCCGGTCAGCACGCCGCGCGCCAGCGGGCTGTAGGAGACGACGCCAAGACCGTAATAGGCAGCCGCCGGCAGCTGTTCGGCCTCGGCGGTGCGGTTGACGATGTTATAGAGCGGCTGGCTGGCCACCGGCCGGTCGATGCCGAGTTCATCGGCCAGATGCGCGACTTCGGCGATGCGCCAGCCACGAAAGTTGGAGACGCCGAAATAGCGCAGCTTGCCCTGGCGGATCAGGTCGGCGATCGCCCGCACCGGCTCTTCCAGCGGCGCATCGAAGACGGCGCGGTGGAAGTAGAACAGGTCGATATAGTCTGTTCCCAGGCGCCGCAGGCTGTTCTCGACCGTCTGGATCACCCATTTGCGCGAATGGCCGCCGAGATTAGGCCCCTTGTCATGCGAGTTGACGAACTTGGTCGCCACGACCCAATGATCGCGCGTCGCCTTGATGCCGCGACCGACGACTTCCTCGGACTTGCCGTTGTGGTAGACGTCGGCGGTGTCGATGAAGTTGATGCCTTGCTCGCGCGCCTTGTCGATGATGCGATGCGCGACCGTCTCCTCGGTCGGCCCGCCGAACATCATCGTGCCCAGGCTGAGCGGCGAAACCTTCAGGGCGCTGCGGCCAAGATAGCGGTAGTCGGACATTTTTCTGCTCCGTTGAATTTCAGTTGATGGTTGGTTCGGCGTAGTGGCAGGCGACATGGTGTCCCGGCGCGATCGCCCGGAACGCCGGTTCCTGCGAACGGCACAGATCGGTCGCCAGCGGACAGCGGGTATGGAAACGGCAGCCGCTGGGGATGTTCTGCGGGCTTGGCAGATCGCCATGGATCGGCGCGGCCTGACGTCGGCGCGCCGGGTCCGGCACGGCATCCATCAGCGCGCGCGTGTAGGGATGCTTTGGCGAGGTCCACAGCGCCGCATTGTCGGCGCTTTCGACAATGCGTCCGAGATACATAACCAGCACCCGGTCGGCGAAATAGCGAACGACTGATAGATCGTGCGAAATGAAGAGATAGGACAGGCCGAGCTGACGTTTCATGTCGACCAGCAGGTTCAGAATCTGCGCCTGGATCGAAAGGTCGAGCGCCGACACCGGCTCGTCGCACACAACCAGTTCCGGATTGAGGATCAGCGCCCGGGCGATGCCGATGCGCTGGCGTTGCCCGCCGGAAAATTCATGCGGGTAGCGGCCAAGCGAATCCCTCGGCAGACCGACACGCTCGATGATGTCCTCGACGATGGTGCGCCGCTCGGCCGTGTTGCCGATGCCATGGACCTTCAGTGGTGCTGTCAGGATGTCGCCGATCGTGTGGCGCGGATTGAGCGATGCGAACGGATCCTGGAAGATCATCTGGATATTACGGCGCGCCGCCTTCAGCCGGCGCGTGTCGAGAACGGTGATGTCGGTGCCGTTGAACTCGATCCTGCCGCTAGTCGGGTCGACCAGCCGCATGATGGTCTTGCCTAGCGTCGATTTTCCGCAACCGCTTTCGCCGACGAGACCAACCGTCTCGCCGCGTCCGACTTCGAGGGATACGCCATCGACGGCGCGCAGCGTGCCGCCCTGGGCGTGGAAATGGGTGGAAAGGTCAGAGACCGAGAGCAGCGCCATGCGCAACCTCCGGAATGAAGCTGTAGGGGCAGGCGACTAGACGATCCTCGCTCACCTCGACGAGGTCGGGTACGAAATGGGCGCAGCTGTCGCGCGCCACCGCGCAGCGCGGGCGGAACGGGCAGCCCTTTTCGCCGGCGGCCGAGACGATACTGCCGGGAATCTCCGTCAGCCTGGCGTCGCGGTAGTGGAGATTGGTCTTCAGCCGCGGCGACGCCGCCAGCAGGCCGCGCGTATAGGGGTGAAGGGGTGTTCTGAACAGTGCGCCCGGCAGCGCCTGTTCAACCTTGCGGCCGGCATACATGACGACGACCTTGTCGGCCCATTGTGCGACGACGCCAAGATCGTGGGTGATGAGCATGACAGCCATCGACAGTTCGCGGCGCAGCGTATCGAGCAGGTCGAGCACCTGCGCCTGGATGGTCACGTCGAGCGCCGTCGTCGGTTCGTCGGCAATCAGCAGGCGCGGCCGGCAGGCGACGGCGATGGCAATCATGATGCGCTGGCGCATGCCGCCGGAAAGCTGGTGCGGATAGTCATCGATGCGCCGCTGCGGATCGGGAATGCGAACCAGATTGAGAAGCTCGATGGCACGGTTCCGCGCTGCCTTGCCGCGTATGCCTTCGTGCAGCGTCAGCACCTCGGTGATCTGCCGGCCGATGGTCAGCACCGGATTGAGCGACGTCATCGGCTCCTGGAAGATCATGGCGATCTCGCGTCCGCGCAGGCTCCGCATAGCCTTCTGGTCGAGACCGAGCAGATCCTTGCCGGCGAATTCGATCCTGCCATTGGGTATTTTCGCCGAGCGCGGCAGAAGCTGCATCAGGGCGAGCGCGGTCAGCGACTTGCCGGAGCCTGATTCACCAACGATCGCCAGCGTCTCGCCCTCACCGACCTCGAAGCTCAGCCGGCTGACCGGCTCGGTGGTCGGGAAGCGAACCGTCAGATTGTCGATCCTGAGCAAAGGAGCCGCCATCTCTATCGCTCCTGTGAGAAGCGCGGGTTGAGCGCGTCGTTGAGGCCGTCACCGATCAGGTTCAGCGCCAGCACGGTAAAGACGATCGCCAGTCCCGGAAGCGCTGTCAGATACCAAGCGGTGCGGATCAATTCCCTGCCCGCTCCGATCATCGAGCCCCAGCTGACGACGTTGGGATCGCCGAGGCCCATGAAGGACAGCGCCGATTCCATCAGGATCGCGGTCGCCACCATCACCGACGAGGTCACGATCAACGGCGGCAGCGCATTGGGCAGGATCTCGCGGAAGATAATGCGGGCATGGCCGTAGCCGAGGCTGCGGGCGGCCATGACGAAATCCTTCTCGCGGATGGCCCGGAATTCGGCGCGGGTCAACCGCGCCACCGTCGGCCAGGTGATGACGGCGATCGCCACTGTCACGACAGGCGCGGTCGGCTGCGCGATCGCCACCATGACGACCAGCAGCACGAAGCTCGGTATGGTCTGAAAGATCTCGATCAGGCGCACCAGCAGGTCGTCGATCCAGCCGCCGAAGTAGCCGGCGGCGGCGCCGACCAGGATGCCGAAGCTGAGGCCGAGCGCGGTCGCCACCAGGCCGACGAACAGCGAAATCCGTGCGCCATGCAGAATGCCCGAAAGCACATCGCGGCCCATGGAGTCCGTGCCCAGTGGGAAGGCTGGGTTCTGGCCCGGCCACAGGAAGGGCCGCGCCACCATCGATAGCGGATCGGCCGGATAGAGGACTGGTGCCAGCAGTGCGGCCAGCACGACCAGTGACAGGAACACAACGCCGAACATGGCGTTGGGATTGCGCAGGAAAACCTTCAGCGCACGCCCGCCAGCGGCTATCGGCACCGACGCTGCCGAAGCGGAGCGTGCGTCGGGCGCGTGGAGATTGCTCCAACTCTTTGCCTCGGGTTCAGGCGGTGCCGCGGGCCCGCGGGCATCGGCATGGAGACGGCGGGAACGGGCATCGCCCGCGGCGAAATCGGTGGAAGCCATCAGCGTACTCCGATGCGGGGATCGAGCCAGGCGTGCAGAAGATCGACGGTCGCGTTGGCGATGATCACCAGCAGCGACGACAACAGAAGGATGCCGAGCAGCACGGTGAAATCGCGGCCCATGACCGCTTCGAAGGCGAGACGCCCGAGGCCGGGCCAGGAATAGACAGTCTCGACAACCACGGCGCCGCCGAGCATGCCGCCGACATGCATGCCGGCCATGGTGGTAATGGGGATCAGCGCGTTGCGCAGGACATGGCGAATGGTGATGAAGGCCGGCGGCAGGCCCTTGGCTGCGGCGGTGCGCACGTAGTCCTGCGACTGGACCTCCAGCATCGCCGCTCGTGTCAGCCGCGCATAGATCGCCACGTAGAACAGCGCCAGCGACAGTGCCGGCAGGATCATGTAGCGCGCCCTGTCCCAGAGCCCGGCAAGGCCGGTCAGGTTGCTGCCGATGGTTCCCGAGCCGCCGCTCGGCAGCCAGCCGAGCTTGACCGAAAACAGCACGATCAGCATCAAGCCGATCCAGAAACCCGGGATTGAATAGAACAGCAGCGAAATAACGGAGAGCACACGATCCGGCAGGCGCCCGGCAAACACCGCCATCACCGATCCAAGGGCGAGGCCGAGCACAATGGCGACGGCCAGAGCCACCGCCATCAGCACCAGCGTGCCGGGCAGCCGCTGGCCGATCAGGTCGGCGACCGGCATGCCGTAGCGCGGCGAAAAGCCGAGGCTGAAATGCGCCAGATTGTAGAGATAGTTGAACAGCTGGACGAGAAGCGGATTGTCGAGCCCGAAGCGCTGGCGAAGCGCCGCCATCGTTTCGACAGTGGCCGAGCCAGCCTCGCCGGCCATGACATCGGCGGCATCGCCGGGCGCGAGCTGCAGCAGGAAGAAGTTCAGGATGACGATGCCCAGAACGGTCGGCACCGCCTGCATGGCGGTGCGCCGGAAGGTTCTGCCAATGCGCGTCAGGGTCGACATCGTTTTCGCTATCCCGGCTGTGGCTGACGATGCGGGTTTGCTGTTTCCCGGAAAGTTCCGTGCTTTTTAGTTGACAAGATTTATAGACATTGTCAAACCTGATTTAAGAAATTTTATCCTGCAAATGGCCTCATTGCAGAATATAATTTTATTTCATACTACAAACTTAGCTGTTTGAAGTATGAAATCTTAAGCGCGGGAGCAGGTCGGCCAAATCTTTTCGCAAACGAGCCCGCTCTTGGAACAACGGATTTTTAGCCTGGTGGCCGACGATCGGCCGATCGGGTCCGGCAGCAAAAAAGGACCAGGACGCTATGTCTCATTTCCTCAGTCCGAACCGCCGCAGGTTCCTCGGCATCTCGGCGGCCGCGCTCGGAGCGACCCTGTTGCCTGCATCGCGTAGCGCCTACGCCGCCGAGCCGAAACAGGGTGGAACGGCGACGCTGGTGCTCTCGGCTGAGCCGCCTGTGCTGACGACCATCGCCCACACGGCATTCAATTCGGTCTACGTCTCGGCAAAGACCACCGAGGGCCTGCTGACCTATGATTTCGATCTCACGCCGCGCCCATCCCTGGCCAGACAATGGTCAGTCAGTGACGATGGGCTGCAATACACCTTCAAGCTGCGCGAAGGCGTGAAGTGGCATGATGGCCAGCCGTTCACCGCCGCCGACGTCGCCTATTCGATCACCACGATCAGAGAGGTTCATCCGCGCGGCCGCAACACCTTCCTCAACCTTGTAGACATCCAGACGCCGGATCCGCTGACCGTAACGCTGGTTCTGTCGAGGCCGGCGCCTTACCTGATCACGGCCCTGGCTGCGGCCGAAACGCCAATCGTGCCGAAGCACCTCTATGACGGCACAAAGGCAGCCGAAAATCCGGTCAACGTCGCTCCGGTCGGCACCGGCCCGTTCGTCTTCAAAGAATGGGTGCGCGGCAGCCACATCGTCTACGAACGCAATCCTGATTACTGGGACGCGCCGCGCCCCTATCTCGACCGGCTGATTGTCCGCTTCATCCCGGACGCGTCGGCGCGCGCATTGGCGCTGGAGACAGGCGAGATCGATCTGGCGCCGGCAACGCCGATTCCGTACAGCGATTTGCAGCGTTTTGAGACGCTGCCGCATATCGGCTTCGAGAAGCAGGGCTACCAGTATTCCAACGGCATCAGCCGGGTCGAGTTCAACCTGGAGAAAGCCTATTTCCAGGATGTTCGCGTCCGCCGCGCCTTCGCCCATGTCATCGACCGCAACGTCATCCGCGAGACGATCAACTATGGCTATGGCGAAACCATTCCAGGCCCGATCAACCCCAATCTGAAGAAGTGGTTCGTCGCCGACCTGAAGACCTATCCGGTCGACACGGCCGCCGCCGATAAACTGCTCGATGAAGCAGGCTTGCCGCGCGACGCCAACGGTACCCGGCTCAAGCTTGTCCACGACTATGTCCCGAGCGGCGAAACCTACAAGCGCGGCGCCGATTACATCAAGCAGGCATTGGCCGCGGTCGGGATCGAGGTCACCGTGCGCAGCCAGGATTTCGCCACCTACACCAAGCGCATCTACACCGACCGCGACTTCGACTTCACCTTCAACGGCATGAGCAATCTGTTCGACCCGACGGTAGGCGTACAGCGCCTCTACTGGTCGAAAAATTTCAAACCCGGCGTGCCGTTCTCCAACGGTTCGAAATACAGCAATGCCAAGGTCGACGAACTTCTTGAAGCGGCCGCCGTCGAGGTCGACCACGAAAAGCGCTTCGAGCAATGGGCCGCGATCCAGCAGATCCTTGTCGAGGACCTGCCCGATATCGGCATCGTCAGCCAACCGGAAATCACCCTCTACAACAGGCGCATAGCCGGTCATACGGTGGGCGCCGAGGGCAATGCCGGCTCCCTCGCAACCGCCCATATCGTCGCCTGAGCCCTGACCCGTGCGCGGTCCTTCGCACGGGTTCCCTTCCTCCACCCGAGAAAGTTCGCCATGACGCTCGCCCACAAGCCTGGTTCCATCGTCGGCACGCCCTTCTTCAAGGCGCCGACCGACTATCCGGACAGCCCGCTGTCGAAAGCGCTTCAGCAGCCGGTGCTGCTCGGGCTATTCCTGCCGATCCAGGCCGGTGGCTGGACCAACTCGACCTTGCCGCGCTCGACCGACTGGCGCTTCGACTACAATCGCGACCTGACGTTGAAGGCCGAGGAGCTTGGCTTCGACCTCGTCTTCGCGCTCAGCCAGTGGTTGCCCAAGGGCGGTTATGGCGGTGTCTTCAACGGCCAGGCGCTGGACAGTTTCGTGTCCGTCGCGGCTATGGCCGCGATCACCAAGAAGATCATGCTGATCTCGACCATGCATGTTCTCTACGGCCCGTGGCATCCGCTGCATCTGGCGAAATTCGGCGCCACACTCGACCACATCTCCGGCGGCCGCTGGGGCATCAACGTCGTCACCGGCCATCGCGCCGTCGAACATGAAATGTTCGGCTGGAACCGTATCGAGCACGACCGCCGCTATGAACTCGCCGCCGAGTTCGTCGAAGTGCTGCAGCGACTGTGGCAGGACGACGAGAATTTCTCATTCTCCGGAGAATCGAGCTGGAAGCTCAATGGCGGCTTCGTCACGCCCAAGCCGAATTACGGCCGGCCGATCCTGGTCAACGCCACTGGCTCCGATGCCGGCATTTCCTTTGCCGGCCGCTATTCCGACATCGTCTTCGTCACCAGCCCGGCCGGCTCCGACATCGCCAGCGCGCTGGAAGCGCTGCCGGCGCATACGAAGAAGGTGAAGGACGCAGCCCTCGGCGTCGGCCGCACCGTGCGCACGCTGCTCAACCCGCTGGTCATCAGCAGGCCGACCGAGAAGGAGGCCTGGGCGGTCGCCGATGAGATCGTCGCCCATGCCGACAGCCGCACGCCGAAAGGCTTCCAGACCTTCAACAGCGATGCCCAGGCCTGGAAAGGACGCGAGGGCCGCGACGATCCCTACGCCAAGGTCGGCGGCAACATCTATCTCATCGGCACGCCCGAACAGATCGTCGACCAGTTCGTCAAGTTGAAGGACGCCGGCATTGACGGCCTGCAGCTGTCCTTCTTCGATTTCAAGCCTGACCTCGAATTCTTCGGCGAGAACATCCTGCCGCTGATGAAGCAGGCCGGCCTGCGCAACACCTAAGGAGCCATCATGACCGCGACTGCGATCTCCGAAATCTGGTACACACGCTGCCCGGTGCCGACGCCTGTCGGGCTCGCCGCACAGCTCGGGCTTCTCGACGAGACCTTTCGCAAGGAGGGGATTGAATTGAAGTCGATCATCGATTCGCCCAATCGCGACATCCGCCAGAGCCATTTCAACCACACGCTCGACTGGTCGTTCCGCCACGGCGGCAACGTGCCGCCGATCCGCGCGCGGTCCGAAGGGCGCAAGACGCGTCTCGTCGGCATCACCTGGACCGACGAATTCCAGGCAATCATCGCCCTGCCCGGTTCCGGCATCAGGACAATCCAGGACCTGAAAGGCCGTCGCTTCGGCATCGCCCGGCGCCCCGAGGGAATCGTCGACTTCATGCGAGCGACGGCGTTGAAGGGACTGGTCTCGGCGCTCTCGCTCGAGGGCCTTGGCTATGGCGACGTCGAGATCGTCGACATAGCGCTGGCCGACAGCGTGCTCGACAGCCAGGAAGGACCGTCGCTGTTCGGCCTCAAGCGCAAACAGGCCTATGGCGAGGAAGCCGCAGCCCTGATCCGCGGCGAGGTCGACGCCATCTATGTCAAGGGCACGGCCGGCATCAATGTCGCCAATCTGATCGGCGCCATCCAGGTCGTGGAATTCGGCTTCCACCCCGACCCGAACATCCGCATCAATTCCGGTTCGCCGCGCGTGCTGACCGTCGATGAACTGCTGGCGGAACAACGCCCCGATCTGGTCGCGCGACTGATCGAGACCATCCTGCGCGCCAGTGCCTGGGCCGAGGCGCATCCGGAAGAGACGCAGCGCTTTGTTGCCCGCGAAGCCGGGGCCACCGAGGAACAGGTGCTGGCCGCCAATGGCCCGGATGTCCATAAGCATCTCGGCCTCGGACTGCAGCCTGAGCTCGTCGCAGCGGTTTCCCACTACAAGAATTTCCTGCGCGACTGGGGCTTCCTCGCCGGCGATTTCGACGTCGAGCACTGGGTCGATCGCCGGCCGCTCGATCTGGTGAACATTCGGGCCGCCGCCTGAGAGAAAGCCAACGTCATGATGTCGACAATTGCCGAGTTTCCGCAACTCCTCGAGAAAGTGGCCGGCCTCGCCGACGACTTCGCGCTGACCGCCGCGCATCACGACGCGACCGGGGAATTCCCATTCGCCAATTTTGACCGGCTTCACCAGGCGGGGCTGCTAGGCCTGGTCACGGCGCGCGAACATGGCGGCTTCGGTGGCGGGCTGACGGAAGCACAGGCGGTGATCGCCGAGATTGGCCGTGGCGAGCCGTCGACGGCGCTGGTGCTGGCCATGCACTACAACAGCCAGTATGCGATGCGGAAATCCGGAAAATGGCCGCGCCATCTGGTTCAGCGGATTGTCGAGGCAGGCCGTCTTGGCCCTGCTTTGATCAACGCCGCCCAGGCCGAGCCGCGGATTGGCTCGCCCGCCCATGGCAAGCCGCCCGAAACCATTGCCCGGCGCGACGGCAATGTCTGGCGGATATCCGGCCACAAGAACTACGTCACCGGCATTCCTATTCTGAAATGGGTGAACTTGCTGGCGCTGACCGACGAGCCGCAGCCGCGCCTGGCTTCATTCCTGGTGCCGACCGTTGCGCCTGGATTGCGTGTCGAAAAGACATGGAACGCCGCCGGCATGCGGGCGACGGCCAGCGACGACATCATTCTGGATAATGTTGCGGTTCCTGCCGAAGACATCACCGAGGCGCAGCCGGCATCCGAGCCGCTGAGGCGCGAGGAAGGCGCGACGGCGTTCTTCTTTTCGCTGATCGGCGCTGTCTACCACGGTGCCGCCCGTGCTGCCCGTGACCGGCTTGTCTCCTTTGTCAGCACGCACGCGCCGGCAAGTCTTGGTGCGCCGCTGTCGACCGTGCCGCACATCCAGGCAGGGCTGGGCGACATAGAGGTTCGGCTTGCGAGCAGCGCGCGGCTGCTGCGTTCGCTCGCCGAAGATGTCGACGCCCGCCGGCCTGTGGGCACCGACGGCATGACGGTCAGGCATGTCGTCATCGACAATGCCGTTGCCGTCACCTCGCTGGCGCTGGAGCTTGCCGGCAATCCAGGCCTTAACAGAGATTTCCAGCTTGAGCGCCACCACCGTGATGCGCTGACCGCCCGTTCCCACGCACCGCAGAACCACATGATCCGCACGATCGCCGCCAAGGCGACGCTCAGCCGCCATACCGCCCGGCAGTTGGCCGAGACACCGGCTATTGCCGCTGGCAAGCCCAGGCTCGTGGCGGTCGGTTGAGCGCCATGACAACAGAACATGTCGAAGTCGCCATTATCGGCGGAGGCCCCGGCGGCCTGACACTGGCGCAAGGCCTGAAGAAGAACAGCATCAGTGTCGCGGTCTTCGAGAAGGACCGCGCCCGCACCGACTATGTCCAGGGTTTTCGTCTGCGCATCCGCCAGCGCGGCATCGATTCGCTGATCGCCAATTTACCGCCGGAACTCTACGACGCTTTTGTCGCCACGCTCGGCCAGGCGCCGGATCGCAACATCCTGCTCGACGAGAATTTCAACATCCTGGGGCGAGGATGCCTGGGCGGCGGCAACGCGCCGGGCGAGGCCGACGACACGCATATCGAAAAATCGGTAAGCCGTATCACGCTGCGCCAGGTGCTGTTGTCCGGCCTCGACGGCATCGTGCGCTACGGCAAGGTCTTCTCCCGCTACGACGAGCAGCCGGATGGTTCGGTCGTAGCGCATTTCGAGGATGGCTCGACAATCCATGCCGATGTGCTGGTCGGTGCCGACGGCGCCCGCTCGCGCGTGCGCCAGCAACTGGCGCCGCATGCCAGGAGCTTCGACACCGGCGTCAGGCGGCTGGCCGGCAAGATGACGCTGCATGCCGCAGCCCTTCACCAGATCTCGCCGCTGCTACTCGACTATAATGCCGGCGTCAGGCCAACCGAAGGTCATGGGCTTATGGTCACCAGCCACAGGGTCAATGTCGACGCCTTCCGAAAGCATGGACTGATCGGGCTGGACGACGCCACCCACAAGGATTTTTCCGGTTTCCATTTCAACAACACCACCAGCTATGTCTGGTGGAACACCGCCTATGAAAAGAACGAACTTGCCACGGACGACGCGCTGGCAAAGCTCTCCGGTTCAGAACTGATCGACCTGCTGATCTCGAAGATCGCCCACTGGAACCCGGAAATCCTCAACCTCATCCGCTACACCGACCCATCGACGGTGGCGCTGCTTCATGTCCACAGCTCCGAACCTGTCGATCCCTGGCCGACGAAACCGGTGACGCTGCTTGGCGATGCCATCCACGCCATGACCTATTTTCGCGCGCTTGGCGGCAACACCGCGATCTACGACGCCGGGCTGCTGGTGCCAGAGCTGGTGGCCGCCAAACGCGGCGACAAGCCGCTTCTCCAGGCGCTGTCGGAGTATGAGGCCAAGATGCTGGAACACGGCGCCAAAGCCGTGCGGTCTTCGCTGACGGCGATGCAGAAGAACGTGCTGGCGGGCCGTCGCCGCCAATCGGAAGCCGCCGAATAGTGGCCCCCGAAAAAATCGCCTGACAGTGCTCCTGCCCTACGCCGCTTCCACCAGGCTGGTCGACTGGAAGTCATACAAGAGGATCGCGATCTCGAAGCCGCGCCGCTGCAGCCAATGCGCCGTCGTCGCCGCGCGGACACCGAGCAGATCGTCGATCAGCACGACGCGGGCGCCGCGCACGGCGATGGTGCGATAGGCGACACCGAGCAACTGCCCGCCCTCAGACGCGATCGACCCCGGAATATGCGCTTCGGCGAACTCGTCGGGCGTGCGCACGTCAAGCAGGTAGGTCGTCCGCTTTTCGTCCTTCGCCCAGTTCGCGGCCGTGGCCGCATTGATGCGGGGAAAGCTGTCGCCTTCGGCAAGCTTTGCGATGTGCTCCCCGGCGAAACGCTTGGCATCCTCGCTTGCCGGACCATAGATTGCGGTCTTGCCGGTTTCGAGTGCAAGACCGGCCTCGCGCCATGCCCTGGTGCCGTCGTGCAGATAGGCGACCCGGTTGGGCACGCCGGCATCGATCAGTGTCTGCGCCCCGATGATGGCGCGCGGCAGGCCGGCGCAGGAGACGACAACCTGCGTCTCCGGTGACGGCACCAGGTCGGCGAAGCGCAGCACCAGCTCGGCGCCCGGCACGCTGATGGCGCCCGGCACATGGTCCTTTTCGAACTCCGCCACCGTGCGGCTGTCGAGCACCACCACGTCGGCGCCTCGGCCTCTGAGCACCGCGAGCTCTTCAACGCTGACGACCGGGGTTCCCTTCTCGTCGCGGATCGCCAGCGAAAAATCGACGCCCGGCGTATCGAAGGTCGGCAGGTCTTCAACGCCGCTTTGCGTCCATTCCGGAATTCCACCGTTCAGCGAAAACAGCTGGGTACGGCCATACCCCACCAGTCGTTCGACAAGTTGCTCGGCAACGCCGCTGCCGTCGTCCGCCAGCACGGTGCGCACCGATTTGCGCGGGATGAAGCGGTCGATCTCGGCCTCGACCTGAGCCGCGGGCAGGTTGGTGGCGAACAGCGGCGATGCGTTTCCGACAGTCGCGCTGTCGCGAATGTCTAGTACCGCCAGTTCTTCGCCATCCGCCAGCCATTGGCGAAACATTTTCGAATCGATCGTCCTGTCGCTCATGATGCTTTCCTCTCTTGCTGTTCAGCGGCGCCACGGATCGGACGCGCAAGGCCGAGGTTCTCGCGCAACGTCCCGCCTTCGTAAGCAGTCCGGAACAGACGCCGCCGCTGCAGCTCCGGAATGACGAGGTCGACAAAATCGGTGAGGCCCGTCGGCAGGATCGGCGGCATGACGTTGAAGCCGTCCGCCGCGCCACCGGCGAACCACTCCTCCATCATGTCGGCCACATCCTTTGGCGTGCCGACGATCTGGAAATGGCCGCGCGCGCCGGCAACGGCGAGATACAATTGGCGGATGGTCAGGTTCCGGCTCGCGGCCAATTCGGAAACGACTTTCAGGCGGCTCTTCACAGAATCGGAACTGCCGAGTTCGGGCAACGGCCCATCGAGTGGGTGGCTGGAAAGATCGATGCCGCCGAGCAGTCCGGAAACCAGGGCGACGCCGACCACCGGATCGACCAGCCGCTGGATCGCGTCGAACTTGTCCTCGGCTTCCGCGCGCGTCGGCGCGACGACCGGGAAGACGCCGGGCATGATCTTCAAAGAATCGGCAGAGCGACCAAAGGAGCCCAACCGGCCTTTCAGCTCGCTGTAAAAACCTCGGGCCGATTCGATGGTCGGATGGGCGGTGAAAACCACCTCCGCCGTCTGCGCCGCCAGCTGCTGGCCGGCATCGGAAGAGCCGGCCTGAACGATGACGGGATGGCCCTGCGGCGGGCGGGCGACGTTGAGCGGCCCTTTGACGCGGAAATGCCGGCCGACATGGTCCGGGGCGTGGATGCCGCGCCGGTCGATGGCGATTCCCGAAGCCTTGTCGGCGACGAAGGCATCGTCGTCCCAGCTGTCCCAAAGCTTCTGCGCGACAGCGACGAATTCCTCGGCGCGGGCGTAACGGTCGGCATGAACGGGATGCTGGTCGAGGCTGAAATTCGCCGCCGCCGGCGCATCGGCTGAGGTGACGACATTCCAGCCTGTCCTGCCGCCGCTGAGATGATCGATCGAAGCGAACAGCCGCGCCAAGTGGAACGGCTCCCAATAGGTGGTCGAGGCGGTCGCAACGAGCCCGATCCCTTGCGTGATGGTCGAGAGCGCCGACAAAAGCGTCAGCGGCTCGAAATGCACGACATGGCCGGTGCGCTCGAAGGTCTCGATCGGCTGCTCGCCATTGCGCGCGCTGAGGCTGTCGGCCAGAAACACCATGTCGAACAGGCCACGCTCGGCAGTGCGCGCGGCGTCCGCATAGTGCTGAAAGCTCAGGCCCGGATTGGCAGGCACATCGGGATGGCGCCAGGCAGCGACATGATGGCCCGGTCCGCGAACAAAGGCTCCAAGCCTTATCTTTCGATTTTCAGTCATCAGCGGTTCTCGGGCTGGTCGCAAAGGGCGTTCCTATCTAGCGCCTGCCAAACCCGCTGAGTGAAAGAATGCCTTTCGCCAGCTGGCAATTATTGTTTTTTGACATCGGGTTACGGGAAAGCACGATGATCGTTGTCGGGGCGATGGGCTGGAGCCACGACCACCGGCGTCGCAAAGGTTCTTGATGCTTCATACCCCTTCCTCCCCGCTACGCTCGATCCCTCGTTCAATCATCATCGTTGGCGGCGGCTTTGCCGGCGCGGTTACCGCGATCAAGCTGCTCGACCGTTCAACTGAGCCGCTGGCAATCACCATCATCGAGCGCCGGGCCGAGCTCGGTCGCGGCGTTGCCTATAGCACCGTCGATCCACAACACCTCGTCAACGGCGCGGCGCGCATCTTCTCGCTGCATCCGGACGATCCAGATCACCTCGTTCGCTGGCTTATGGCGAATGGGCCGGAGCACGGCTGGACACCGCCCGAGGATGTCCCGGACTCAAGCCCGCCGCGCTGGCTGTTCGGCAGCTATGTCCAGTCGGAACTGACGAGAGCGATCAGAGAAGCAGATCCGCGTTCTTCGCTGCGCCACATCAAGGCATCCGCCGTCGACATGCTGACGGGTCCGTCCGGGGTATGCGTCGGCACCAGCGATAGCCAGCAATTGCTGGCGGATGAGGCGGTACTGGCAACCGGGGTGTTCCAGAGCCAGCCGTCCACCACGGAAGCAGCCGTCGTCGGCGATCCCCGTTATGTCGCCAATCCCTGGGATTCGGCGGCGCTCGATCGGCTCGCCGGCAGCAAGGAACTGCTGCTGATCGGCTCCAGCCTCAGCATGGTCGACGTCGTCGCCAGCATGGAAGCGCGCGGCTTCAAGGGCGGTTATCGCGTCGTGTCGCGGCGCGGACAGATCGTCGAACCTCGGCGCAACGTGGAAGCGTGGCGCGATTTCCTCGCCGGGCGGCCGCTGCCGAAAACCACCAGGGCGCTTCTCGCACTGGTCAAGGCCGAACGCCGGGCCATCGAACCCACCGGCCTGGACTGGCAAGGGCTGCCGCTGACGATCCGGCCGTGGATCCTGGCCTTGTGGCAAGGCGCCACCGACAAGGAGCGCTTGAAGTTCGCACGCCATCTGCGCGCCTTCTGGGATGTCACCGCGCACCGCGCGGCGCCACCGAGCTTTGAGCGCGTGGCACTGGCGCGAAGCCAAGGCCGTTGGACGGGTCGAGCGGGACGGGTGCTGGCACTCCATCCGCAGGCAAACGGCATCATCGCTGAAATCCGCTGGCGTGATACCGGCGCGGTCGAACGGTTGCGCTTCGACGGCGTCGTCAACTGCCGCGGCCATCAGGAGCATGATTGGCGGCGGATCGCCGATCCATTCGTCCGCAGCCTGCTTGAGAACGGCATCGTCAGGCCCCATGCGACCGGCTTCGGCATCGACGCGACGCATGGCGGCCAAGTGATTGCCGGTAACGGCAAGACCCATGGCAATCTGTTCGCCATCGGCCATCCGCTGCGCGGCGTCGCCTGGGAATCGAGCTCGATCGGCGAACAACTGGCGCAGGCCATAGCCCTTGCCGGCCTTCTGGTCGGCGCCAGCCCAAGGCTGCGTGCTTTGGCCTGAAGTTACCAGCTTTGCGAAATGGAAGAAACGAAAACGGCCGCAGCTCTATGCGGCCCTTCTCTCATGATTGCCCGGCAGATTTAGGCGTTCGGGTCGAGATAGGCGTCGGCGAAATTCGCTGACAGGCCTTCGGCGCCAGGCGCGTAGTTCTTGACGGTTTTGCGGGCGATGATGATGGTCGGTGGCGCGATCAGATTGATGATCGGCAACTCGTCGGCGATGATCTCCTGGAACTTGAAGAAGAGCTGCTTGCGCTTGGCCTCGTCTAGCTCGACCGATGCGGCTTCCAGCAACCGGTCAACCTCCGGGTTCTCATAGTGCGCGCCGTTGGAGAACGGCAGCCCTTTCTTGATGTTCTTCGACCAGTAGAGCCGCTGTGCGCCGGCGCTCGGATCGAAGATGTTGCCGCAGGATTCCGTCGACAGGTCCCAAGTGCGGTCGGTGTAGATGGTTTTGACATAGGTGCCGAAGTCGAATTTTTCGATCTCGGCATCGATGCCGATCTTGGCCAATGCCTGCTTGAGGAAGTCGGCATAGCCCCACGGGTTGTAGGGATTGTTGGTGAGCCTGAGCTTGAAGCGTACGCCGTCAGCCCCACGCTTGAAACCGGCCTCGTCGAGCAGTTTTTCCGAGAGCGCCGTATCGAACGTCGCGGCCTTCACATCGGGATCGAAATACTTCTTGTTGACGACGCTGATCGGCGTCGGCGAGACTTGGCCATAGCCGTAAAACACGATTGCATTGATCGCGTCGAGGTCGATCGCGTGCGCGATTGCCTGACGGACCTTCTTCTCCTTCAGGATCGGGTTTTCGAGGTTGATGATCAGTTGGTGCAGCGGGCCGCTATAGGCGAAGACCGTGCTGTCGACGACGAATTGCGGCAGCGCCTTGAAACGCTCCAGGTCGGCGAAGGCCACCGGGTTCGGTCCGATGTCGACCTCGCCCGTTTCGAGCGCAGCAGCGCGCGCGCCCGGATCGGTGATGAAGCGGAAGATGATCCGGTCGAGATAGGGTTTAGGCGCATCCCAATAGGTCGGATTCTTTTCGACGAGGATGTGGCTGCCCTTTACCCATTCCTTCAGCACAAACGGCCCGCTGCCGATGATCTGCTCGAAGGACGGATCGTCGGCCGGCTTCAGCTTCTCGTAAATGTGTTTGGGCACGACAGGCGATTCCGTCGCGGCCAGCCCCGAGATCAGGGCGGCGGACGGCTTCGACAATTTGATCTTCACGATATACGGGTCCGACGTGTCGATGTCGGTGACGTTCTGGAAGGTGATGCGACCGCGCGGATGCGCTTCGCGCAGCCGGGAGATAGAAAAGGCGACGTCCTCGGAGGTCAAATCATGGCCATCGCTGAACTTCACCCCCTGGCGCAGCTTGAAGACGTATTCGAGCCCGTCGTCGCTGATCGACCATTCGGTGGCCAGTTGCGGTCGGGGATTGAGATCGTAGTCGTAGGCGAGCAGGCCGTCGAAAATCTTCGGACCGATGGTGGCCGGTCCGCCAGCGCTGGTGTTGATGGAAACGATCTGGTTAGGCTCGGGATAGTAGACGAAGTTGAGCGTGCCTCCGGCCACCGGCTTTGCGTCTTCTGCGAATGCCCCGGCGGGAAGTGCAGCACTCGCGCCGGCCAGCAGCAGGAACTGATTGAACAGGCGTCGGTTGATGGTCATGGTCGGTACTCCGAATTGGCGCGATTTATCTTTCATGGAGAAAAGTCGGGATCGTCGTTTTCACGCGCTGGTCCCAACCAGAGGGCTTGCAGAACGCTTAGGCGTTTGGCGCGAGCCATATCTGCGCGAAGCTGTTGTTGATCCCCTGAGCGCCGGGCGCAAAACCCCGGACCTTCTTGTTGGCGACGATCTGGGCGCCGGCGGCGACCAGATCGACCGACACCACGTCGTCATGGATGACGTGCTGGAATTTGTACCAGAGCTCGCGCCGCTTGGTCTCGTCGGGCTCGATTGCCGCGGATTCGAGGATCTGGTCGACCTCGGGGTTTGCGTAGTGGCTAGCGTTGGAGAAGACGAGGCCGATCTTGAAGTTCTTCGACCAGTAGGCGCGCTGGACGCCGAGCGTCGGATCGAAGGTGTTCGACAGCGACTCGACCACCAGGTCCCAGGCGCGGTCGGTGTAGACGGTCTTCAGGAACGTCGACAGGTCAAGCTTGAGGATCTCGGCATCGATGCCGACCGTCGCCAACGACTGCTTGATGAAATCGGCATAGGACGCCGGCAGGAACGCGTTGTAGGCAAGCCGGAGCTTGAAGCGCGTCCCATCGGCGCCACGCGGATAGCCGGCGTCGTCGAGCAGCCTCTCCGCCAGTTTGGTATCGGGTTCGCGCGCCTTGATGCTGGGGTCATACCATTTGGGCAGCGCCGTGCTGATCGGGCTCGGCGATACCTGCGCATAGCCGTAGAGCGCGATGTCGACCAGCTTCTGCACTCGATTGCGTGGGCGATGGCAAGGCGCACATCGCGCTTGGTCAGGATTTCGTTCTCGTAATTGAAGAACAATTGCTGCTGTGGGCCGGAATAGGCGTAGGTGTTGGTGTCGACGACCAGAGCGGGGTTTGCCTTCAGCCGTTCGATGTCGGCCAGCGGCACGGGATTGGCGCCGATATCGATCTCGCCGGTTTCAAGAGCCGCCGAACGCGCGGCCGGGTCGAGGATGACGTGCAGGACGATGCGGTCGAGGTAGGGCCGAGGCGCGTCCCAATAATCCGGATTGCGGTCGAAGATCAGATGGCTGCCGGGCACCCATTCCTTGAGAATGAAGGGACCGGTGCCGATCGTCTGTTCGAGCTTCGGCTGTTCCGCCGGCTTGAACGTTTCGTAGACGTGCTTCGGCACAATCGGTGATTCCGAGCTGCTCAGTGCCGTGATCAGATAGGGCGCCGGCTTTGAAAGCACGATGATGGCGGTGTGCGGATCGGGCGTCTCGACCGCGGTCACGTTTTGGTAGGTGATGCGGCCGCGCGGATGCGCCTCCTTCAGCCGGAAGATGGTGAAGGCAACGTCTTCCGACGTGAAGTCCTTGCCGTCATGCCATTTGACGCCCTCGCGCAGCTTGAAGGTGTAGCGCAGGCCGTCATCGCTGATCGACCACTCCGTCGCCAGCAGCGGTTTCGGGCTGAGGTCATAGGCGAAATCAAGCAGACCTTCATTCACCTTGGGACCGATCGCCTGGCCGGTGCCCGACGAGGTGTTGATGGCAATCAGCGACGTGGGGTCGGGATAGTAGGCCCAGTTGAGCGTGCCACCCTGAACCGGCGTTCCTTCGGCAGCGAAGGAAACCCCGGGCAATGCGAAGCTCGCACCGCCAAGCAACAGCAGCTGGTTGAAATGACGACGATTGACAGACATGGCCTTGAGCTCCGGAAAACGGCTACGATGGCATCCGGCGGCCGAACACACTCCGGCGCCTCGACGCGATGATCCCTGCCACGCCGCAAAACCGGAAGAATGATTTTCTATCGTCTGCCGAAAGCACTGCTTCGCACGACCGTTTCATTCCAGGATCTGGCAAAGCTGCTCGACGCCCAAATCAGCGCTCCGATCTTATTTCTACAAGAATTGTAGACATTACGATTTTTTAGATTTCCGTTCCCGCTGCCGCGACGCTGCGGCAAACGAAATTTTCCACCGGGCACTTTGGCGCAAAGCCCGCCCTCGTCGCGCCCGGCCTGAACGTGTTGAATGCGCTCCATGGTCGATCTCATTCGCGCAAAATCAAGGAAGCTGCGGCCGACGCTGGCGAGGCTTCCGCCGCTGACGTCGCTTCGAGCTTTTGTCGCAACCGCCCGCCACCTGAGCTTTACGCGGGCGGCCGAAGAACTCCATGTGACGCCTGCCGCCATCGGCCAGCAGATCCGCCTGCTCGAGGATCACCTCGGTCAACCGCTGTTCCATCGCAACCGTGGCGAGCTTCTGCTGACGTCGGCCGGCCAGGCGCTGATGCCCGGCCTCACCGAGGCTTTCGACGTCGTTGTCGAGTCGGTCGCGCGGATTTCCGGCGACGAGGAGGATGCGCCGATCAAAGTGTCGGTCGCGCCCTCCTTCGCCAGCAAATGGCTGATCCCGCGCCTCGACGCACTGCGCGACGCGGTACCCGGCCTAGAAGTGCTGGTCGACGCATCGACCAGGCTTGCCGATTTTGCCAGCGAAGACGTCGACTGCGTCATCCGCTACGGGTCGGGCGCCTATAGCGGCCTGCTGACGGAACGGCTGTTTTCGGAAGCGGTGCTGCCCGTCTGCAGCCCGGAATTTGCTCGCATGCACGGTCTCTATCGCGGGCCGGAGGGGCTGCGTGACGCACCGATCCTGCATGAGGACGGTCCGGAACGCGATCCAAGCTGCCCTGACTGGAAGGGCTGGCTGAGATCCAACGGCCTGTCCGGCCGCTTTGTCGAGGGCGGTATACGGCTTAGCCAATCGTCACTGGTGCTCGACGCAGCTGCTGCCGGCAAGGGCATCGGTCTCGGCAAATTCCGGCTGGCCGAGCCTGACCTCGCCGCGGGGCGTCTGGTCAGTCCATTCGGCTCACCGCAGCCGGTCGAGTTTTCCTATTATTTTGCGACGACGCCGCACAAGGCGAAGCTGGAGACGGTCGAGCGCTTTCATGGCTGGCTGAAGGCCGAGGCGCGCCAGCTCGGCGCTCTCGACGTCCCACCGCCGGCGGCGCTTCCGGCGCGCATCGCCATTATCGCGGCCGAATAGCCTCGCCGCGGTCTCGCGAGCAGGCGCGCGCCTATTTGAGCTTGAAGCCCAGCGCTTTGAGCACTTCGCCCAGGCGATCACGGCCTTTCAGCGCTGCTTTGCTGCCGATGCGGTTCGAAACCAACTCTGTCCAGTCCACCACAGGCATCGCCTGCTCCTGCTGGAATAATCGAAGCCTCTGGTTGTAGGCTGCAAGATCGTCCGGATCGGGCTCTGATCGATAGCGCTCGCGGTGCAGCACCGCAGCCTGCGGCAGTCTGGGCTTGATGTCAGTCGCAGCCAGGAGATCGGGATAGCCGACGGTCAGGCCGAACACCGCCACGGTTTCCGGCGGGAGGCCGAGTTCGCGCGCCACCTCCTGCGGATGATTGCGCATCGCGCCGATGTAGCAGGAGCCGAGCCCGAGCGCGTCGGTCGCCACCACGGCGTTCTGTGCGGCAAGTGCGGCGTCGATCACGGCCAGCAGAAAGCTCTCCTGATAATCGAGCCCCTCGCCCACCCGGCCGTTTGCCTCGGCAATGGCGCGCAGCCGCGACAGGTCGGCCAGCCAGACCAGCAGCAGCGGCGCCTGCTCGATATGGCGATTGATCGCCGCCAGTTCGGCAAGCCGCGCCTTGCGCGCCGGATCCTCGACTGCGATGACGCTCCACGCCTGGAGATTGGAAGAAGTCGGCGCCGACTGGGCGGCGGCGACGATCAGTTCCAGCGTCCCTTCGGGAAGAGGCTTGGCGAGATAATTGCGGACCGAGCGATGCGAAAGGATCGCCTCGAGGGCTTCGTTCCAGGTTCCGGTATGCGCGCTTTGCGGCGCTCGATAACGCCGCCGTAGCGCCGCTTCACCACGCAGGTCAGCGTCGGAAGGGCGGATGCTGAAGGCGGCCGGCTGTGACATCGTCTTCCCTACTGGCAATCTGGCTTATCCGGTGTTCTGACGACCCCAGGTCATTCAAGAAGCGCGGCTTAGGCCCCGTTGCGCAAAAGCGGAAGCAACTGATCGCCTTGCCGCTTGATCTCGGAAAGATACGGCGTGTCCGAGAGCACGAAATGCGTGATGCCCAGATCCCGGTATCTGCCGAGCGAGCGGGCGACGTCGGCGGCCGAGCCGACCAGCCAGGTGGTGCCAGCGCCGCCGCCGCCATATTTGCCCGGCGCAGTATAGAGATTGTCGTCCAGCACCTCGCCGCGCGCGTGCAGATCGAGCAGACGCTGCTGGCCCACCGCTACCGCCCGACCGTGATCGTTCCAGCCGGCTCCCTGGCCCTTGGCCATCTCGTCGACCTTCGCTTCTGCATCCGCCCAGGCCTGCCCAGCGGTGTCGCGGACCAGCGTGGTGACCCGCAACCCGAACTCCAGAGGCGGGAGGTCTCGGTCGAGTTCCCTGCTCAAGGCTTTGAGCCGCTCGATCCGCTCCCGGACGCCGTCGAGCGGCTCACCCCAAAAGAGCTGGACATCCGCCTCGCTGGCCGACACCCGCTCCGCCGCCTCCGACGCGCCGCCGAAGTAGAGCTTGGGATGGCGACGATCGCCACGGACATGGATGCGGGGCATCACGGTAGAGCCAGTGACCTGGAAGTGCTCGCCCGCAAAGGTCACGTTCTCTTCAGTCCAAAGTCTGCGAACCAGGCGCATGAACTCTCTGGTACGGGCATAGCGATGTATCTGGTCACCTTCGCTGTCGCCATAAGCAGCGAGGTTGTCCTTGCCTGACACTATGTTGATACGCACGCGACCGGCGGTCAGCTGGTCGAGCGTGGCTACGGCGGATGCGAAGTGCGCCGGCCGCCAGTACCCCGGGCGGATCGCGATGAGCGGCTCGAAGGAGGTGGTCCGCGCGGCGAGCGAGGCCGCGACAGTAAAAGTGTCGGGCCGACCCCAGCCGGTACCGATCAGCGCGCCCTTCCAGCCGTATTCCTCAAGCGCCTTCGCGTGGCTGGTCAGCGTCTCCAGGCTGTTGTGGTCCTCGACGGCCGGCTCGCCGCGGTGACCGGGATCGACCTGGTTCGGGATGTACCAAAGAAACTCGGTATCAGCGCTCATTGTCGGGCCTGTATTTTGGCCGGGCATGAGGTCAATGGCAGGACCTTCCCCTCCGTTGTATTTTGATGACCATTCAATGGGTGGCCTCATGCAGCGCTGGCGCCTTGTGCGGCTGCGGTGCAAAGCGGCTTTCGGGTCTGGCAAGCCCGAGATGGTCGCGCAGCGTGCGCCCCTCATAGTCGGTGCGGAACAGGCCGCGCCGGCGCAGGATCGGCACCACCGTATCGACAAAGACCTCCAGTCCGGTCGGCAGCACGTCCGGCATCAGGTTGAAGCCGTCGGCGGCGCCGGCGACAAACCATCTTTCGATATCGTCGGCGATCTGCTCGGGCGTGCCGACGATGGTGCGGTGGCCGGTGCTGCCGTTCAGCACCCGGATCAGCTGGCGAACGGTGAAATCGTTGCTGCGCGCGAGCGCGAGCGTGGCCTTGAAGAAGGTGTGGCCGCCATTGGGGGGCAGTTGAATCCCTTCTGGCAGCTTCTCGTCGAGCTTCAGCCGCTCGCGATCGATGCCGAGCACGCCGGACAGCCGGCCAAGGCTGTAGTCGAGCGGGATGCGGTCCCAGAGCTCTCCTTGCCGCCGCTCCGCTTCGGCCTCGGTGCTGCCGATGATGGTGGCTAGGCCGGCGAGGTTGAGCGGCACGCCGCCGGTGCGGCCATAGGCGACGGCACGCGCCTTAAGTTCCCGCGCATAGCCGAGCGCTTCCTCGAAAGACTGCGATGCGGAAAACACAGCTTCGGCGTGGCGGGCGGCGAGGTCCTTGCCGTCATCGGACCCGCCGGCCTGGACGACCACCGGATGCCCTTGCGGCGAACGCGGCACATTGTGCGGCCCGTGCACCGAGAAATGTGCGCCCTTGTGGTCGATGGCGTGAACCTTGGTGGCATCGACGAAGCGCCCGCTGGCGACATCACCGATGAAGGCATCGTCCTCCCAGCTGTCCCACAATGCCTTGACGATGTCAGCGAATTCCGCGGCCCGCTCGTAGCGCCGGCCATGATCGATGGCACCGTTGAGGCCGAAATTGCGGGCCGAGGCGGGATCGGCCGTGGTGACGATGTTCCAGCCGATGCGTCCGCCGCTGACATGGTCGAGCGTCGCGAAGCGCCTGGCGATATTGTAGGGCTCGTTGAAGCTGGTTGAAGCGGTGGCGATCAGGCCGATGCGCTCGGTTGCGGCGGCTACCGTCGCCAGCACGATGGTCGGCTCCAGCGACGTGATCGGACGATAGTCAATGCGGTCCGATATCGCCGCCTGGTCGGCAAGGAATACGGCGTCGAGCTTTGCGCGCTCTGCGATCTTCGCCACCTGCACATAGTGGTCAACGGTGAAGGCGGCATAGGGGTCGACGCCGTCCATCCGCCATGCCGCCGGCGAGAAGCCGGCATGCAGGATGTTGACGTTGAGATGGAGCTGCCGGCCGCTCATCGAAAGACGCCGGGCTCGGGATAAGCGCCGGTCAGATACCAGGTGCCGACGGTGCGGGTCTTGTATTCGGCAGGGTTGTGCAAGGTGTGAATGCGTGCGTTGCGCCAGAAGCGGTCGAAGCCGTATTTGCGCACTGCGGAGCGGGCACCCATGACCTCGAATATCTCGGTCGTGACTTCGAGCGCGACATCGCCTGCCAGCACATTGGCCGCGGCGACGGCAACCGCTGCCTCGCCGCGTTCTTGCTCGGTCAGCGCCTTGCCGCGCGCGATCGCATGATCGATCGCCGCCGCCGCGCGATCGGCCAGCGCCGTCGCCGCCCGCGTCTTGACCCACAGCTCGCCATACTGCCGCTTGATCCATGGATCGTCGATATGGCGCTCGACGCCGGAATACATCCACGGCCGCGAACTGTTGAGCGTATAATCTCGCGCCGCCAGCAGCGCGCCCTGGGCCGTGCCGACAAAGACATTGAGCAACACGCTCTGCTGCTGCAGCGGGCCGATGGTGCGGATTGGCAACGACGCGTCGACCCAACCGCGCACCAACTCGCTGTCGTGGATCCTGACGTCCTTGTAGGCGACCTTGCCGCTGCCGGTCTGCGTCTGGCCGATGCCGTCCCAGTCGTCGAGAACGGTGATGCCTTCACGGTCCGCGGGGATCGCTGCAAACTTCCTCTCGCCGCTGACCTCGTCTTCCCACGAGGTCGAAAGATAATCGGCAACATGCGAGCCGGAGGCAAAGGGTTTGAAACCATTGACGATCGTCCACTCGCCATCCTTGCGGCCGAACAGCGTTTTGGAAAAGCTGTTGCCGGTGTTGCCCCAGAACCAGTCGCCGGCAGCCGAACGCCGAAGCAGATCGGCTGAACGCGGCTCGTCCGAGTTGAGCCTGGCGGCGATCAATGCGCTGAAATGGTAGCCATAGATATGGCCGATCGAGCCGTCGACCTTGGCGAACTCGCGGCCGATCTTCAGCGCCGTCGAATAGGGTTCGCCGGCGCCGCCGAATTCCTTGGGAATGACGATGGTGAGCAGGCCGCTCTCCTTGAGCAGCCGTATCTGCTCGACGGGCCTGCCGCCAAGTTGGTCGCGCTCGACCGCGTCGCGGGCAAAGATCTCGCGCAGCTCGGCCGCCTTGGCGATCCATGGATTGGAGGTATCAGGATCGAAGGTCATGCTGTCACTCATGCAGATGCGGAAAGCCGTGGCGCTCGGCAAGCAGTGCAAGAATGCGCCTGGTGTCATCGGCGAAGACCTTGCCCTTGGCCGTCGGCAAGTCGGCGGGCGGATCGCTGCCGATGATCAGCACCGGCAGCGACTGGTGCCGTTCGCCGAGCGCGTCGATCACCTTGCCTCTCGGCCTCGAAAACGGCACGCGCTCAACGTCGAGTCTGGCGGCGAGATCGGGAAAGGCTGCGAGCAATCCCTCAACCTGGTTGCAATAGGGGCAGACGAACGTCTGGCCCGGCTGATTTGGGTCGGCGAAACCCGGCTGGATGAGAAAGAGCGTGTCGCGCGCCATTGCCGGCCTATTCCGCAGCTGCCGCGGCATGCCGCGAAAAACGGTTTGCCGGCCGCTTCAGGCCGAGATTGTCGCGCAAGGTGCTGCCCTCATACTCGTCGCGGAACAGGCCACGGCGGCGCAGTTCCGGCACCACCAGCTCGATGAAATCCTTCAGGCCGCCAGGCATGATCGGCGCCATGATGTTGAAGCCGTCGGCGCCGTAATTCTCGAACCGCTCTTCCATGGTGTCGGCGATCTGTTGCGGCGTGCCGACCACCTGCCAGTGGCCGCGGGCGCCGGCGATGCGCAGATAAAGCTGCCGGATCGTCAGGTTCTCGCGCCACGCCAGATCGATCACCAGCGCTTGCCGGCTCTTGCCGGCATTGGTCTCCGGCAAATCCGGCACCGGCCCGTCGAGCGGATAGGCGCTAAGGTCGAAGCCGCCGGCCAGCGCCGAGACCAGACCGAGGCCGACTTCCGGCTGGATGAGATCCTGCAACTGTTCGAACTTCTCCCGCGCCTCGGCTTCGGTGCGGCCGACGACCGGGAAAATGCCTGGCAGGACTTTCAGGTCACCCTCCGAGCGGCCATATTTGCCGAGCCTGCCCTTGACGTCGGCATAGAAGGCGGTGGCTTCGTCGAGCGTGATCTGCGCGGCGAAAATCGCTTCCGCGGTACGAGCCGCCAGCTCTTTGCCCGGACCCGACGCCCCGGCCTGGACCACGACCGGACGACCTTGCGGCGTTCGCGGCGTGTTCAGGGGACCACGCACCTTGAAGTGCTGGCCCTTGTGGTTCAGCACATGCAGTTTGTCCTTGTCGAAATAGCGCCCGCTTGCTCTGTCGCGCGGGAAGGCGTCATCCTCCCAGCTGTCCCACAGGCCGAGCACGACATCGGCGAATTCCTCGGCGCGGTCGTAGCGCTCGCCATGCTGGATATGCGTCTCGTGACCGAAATTGAACGCTGCCTCCGGATCGGAAGAGGTGACCAGATTCCAGCCTGCGCGCCCGCCGCTCAGATGGTCGAGCGACGCGAACTGGCGGGCCAGATTGTAGGGATCGGAAAAACTGGTCGACGCCGTGGCGATGAGGCCGATGTTCCTGGTCACAGCCGACAGTGCCGACAGCAGCGTGATCGGCTCGAACGGATAGACGCCGCTATGCGCCTTGCGGCTGGCGGCCTCGAGGTTGCTCAGCCGCGCCGCGACGCCATCGGCAAAGAAGATCGCGTCGAATTTGGCCGCTTCCGCCAGCCGGGCAAGTTCGACGTAGTCGCCGAGGCTGGTCCCCTCGCCTGCCGCTGGATGGCGCCAGGCCGCCACATGGTGACCGGTGAAGAGCAGAAACGCTCCCAGCTTGAGCTTGTCCTTGCGCCTGGCCATTTTTTTCGCCTCCTCAGCGGTACAGTCCGCCGGCCGGGAATTCCCCGGTCAGCAACCAGGTGCCGATCGTGCGCTTCTTGTATTCGGCCGGATTGTGCAGCGTGTGCGTGCGCACGTTGCGCCAGAACCTGTCGTAGCCGTTGGCCTTGGTGGCTGAGCGGGCGCCCATCACCTCGAAAACCTCGCTCGACGCGTCGAGGCCGACTTGTCCGGCGTAGACATTGGCGGTGGCGAGATCGATCGCCGTCTGCCCGCGCTGCTCCAGGGTCAACGCCTCGCCCTGGCCATAGGCGGCATCGAGGCTGCATGCTGCTATATCGGCCAGTTCGGCCGCGGCGAGCGTGCGGATATAGAGGTCGCCATATTTGCGTTGCACGAACGGATCGTCGGTATGTTTCTCATAGCCGGAATAGACCCAGGGGCGCGATTGCGAGACCGTATAGTCCCGGCCTTCGCTCAGCGCTCCTTGCGCGCTGCCGACGAACAGGTTGAGCAGGACTGCCTGCTGGAACAGTGACGTCAGCGTCTGGAACGGCGTCAGCGGCACCGCGGGCGAGCCAATCAGTTCGTCGTCGCCGACATGCACGTCCTTGAACGTCACTTTGCCGCTGCCGGTCTGCCGCTGGCCGACACCATCCCAGTCATCCTCGATGACGATGCCCTCACGGTCAGCCGGGATCGCTGCCGCTAGTCGATCCTGGCCGTCCTCCCAGGCAACCTGGATGTAGTCTGCGATGTGTGAACCGGAGGAGAACGGCCGAAAGCCGCTCAGGATCCAGCCCGTGCCGTTGCGCCTGGCCGTCGACGTCTTCGACATGGCGTTGCCGGAATTGCCCCAGACCCAGTTCTCCCTTGCAGAGCGTGTCAGCAGCCGGTCCCTCTGCGCCTGCGTGCCACGGAACAGCACGCCATTGAGCGGCAGATGATGGTATCCGTAGAGATGGGCGAGCGAGCCGTCGGTGCGGGCGAATTCGCGCACGACGCGAAGCACCGACAGCCAGGGTGCGCCCTTGCCGCCATAGCGCTTGGGAATCTGCGCCGACGGCAAACCACTTTCCTTCAGCAGGCGGATCTGTTCGACGGGCCGGCCGCCGGCCTTGTCGCGCGCCACGGCATCCCGATCGAAGATTTCGCGCAGTTCGACCGCCGTGGCGACGAACGGGTCGGAAAGGTCAGGGCTGAAGGTCATCGGCGTTTGTCCATGGAAATGCGTCTATTCCGCCGCGATGGTCTGCGCCGGCCGCGAGACGGAAGCGGCATAGGCGTCTTCGCCGAACTCGGCCGGATGGCTCCCGGTTATGCGGCTCTCATGGCTGTCGAGATCGGCGAGGAAGAGATCGCGGCTGATGCGCGCGACAACGGCCGGCACATCGCGCCTGATCGACGGCACATCGCCGATCGGCAGGCCGAAACTGACAAAGCCGCCGGGATTGAAGACATGGATATTCCTCAGGAATGGCGCCTCCCCCGGCGCCTTCTCGAGAAATTCATGGCCGAGGCCGAGATAAGGATGGGCGCCGAAAAATTCATCCAGCTCTGCTTCCGGCGGCGCGTACTGGTCGCGCCATAGCCGGATGGTGGCGGCGAAATCGGCGAACTCAGGCTTGCGCGTCGGGTCGGCGAAATAGCCGGTGCCGGCGACGACGAAGTCGAACGCAAACGTCTCGCCTGCGATATCGGTGACGACCTTGCCGTCTTCGACATCCGCATTTGTCCAGGGGGCACCGAGATGGAGATGAAAATTCTGGTGCCGCACCGCCCGCTCCACCGCATCGAGCGGCGGCGTTGAACCGGCCTCGCGGAAGCGCAATGCCTGGCGCCAGCGCACCGCATCGGGCAGCCGAGGATAATTGTCATAGGCGCCGGGATAGCCGCGCACGCGGTTGATCGGCACACTGGCAATGCTGTTGCGGCGGGCAAAGAGACGCACCGATTTCGCGCCGGCCTCAAGGGCAGCTCCGGCCGCATCGAATGCCGAAGCCGCCGACCCGACGACAGCCAATGCCTTGCCCTTGAGCGAGGCAAAATCGATTGCCGCCGAACTGTGTGCGACAAGGCCCCGCGGCAAGGCGGCAAGTACCGCCGGTATCACTGGACCGCCGCTGCCGCCAAAGCCATTGGCCAGAATGATCTTGCGCGCCGTTTCGACCGATGGCGTGCCGTCGGCTTCGAGGTGGAGGCGAAAAAGCCCGCCGGCCGGCTCGATGCGAATGAGACGCGTGCCGTAACGGATGCCGATACCGAGGAACGCGCGATACCATTTCAGGTAGTTCGCCCAATCCGTCCGTGCGATGCGGTCGAATCCGGCATAGGCTTCCGCACCGTGGCGGGCTTCGTACCAGGACTGAAAGCTCAAGCCCGGCAAGCCGAGTTCCGGCCCCGGCAAGCCCTTTGGCGTTCGCAGCCGGTTCATCCGTGCATGAGTGAACCAGATGCCGGCCTTGCTTTCATCCGGTGCCGCGTCGACGACAGTAACCTTGCCGATGCCGGCACGCCTCAACGCGAAGGCAAAGGTCGCCCCCGTCTGCCCACCGCCAACGATGAAGACATTGTGGTCGATGCCTTCCCGGTCCGGCACCCAGTTCTGCGGATCGGGGCCGATCAGCCGGAGCGTCTCCCGGGCGTGGTGATCTGGATCGGTCGGTAAGGCCATTTCGGTCCCGGCTGAAGTTGAGCCTCATCAAACTCCGCCTCGGTCGGCAAACAGTCCAGAAATGTTCGCTTTGATTGGCCGGTAGTTTTTTTCACTTGCATTGCAACGACGCGCTTTCACAGCCGACGAATGGGCGGCGCGTGTGGCCTCCCTGAAGCCGGGGCATCTTTTTGATATTGCAGCGGGCTCAAGCGCACTGGTCATTTTATTTCTTACGGCTCACGCGTAATGCGCCGACGCAGTCGGGCATTGGTGTCGAGCACATCAGCGGCGTCGCGTGGTCAGCGGGATCAAGCTTGATCTTGGTCGACCGACATGGGTGACGTCCGCCATCTGAAAGACGGCAGATCGCGGATACACCAGCAACGGTCCTCGCAGGATAGGACAGCGCAGCTACTCAACAGGCGTCCCAAGAGGCCCGTCGGCTACTCCATCGCAGGAACGAAACCAGAAGAGTAGCGGACCTTTCGTGTGCAGTTTTTGCACACGATCTCTCATAACATATTGATTTTATGTATTGATCTGTCCCATCCATCACCGGACATTGCGGAGTATCCTGGTAGAGGTGGGCGGCCGAGACGTTCGAACTCTGGCGCGACAGGTGAAATGACCGCCGTTCTCAAAGTTTGTTGGCCGATAGTTGGTGCGGGTGGTCGGGCTCGAACCGACACTCCTTTCGGAACTGGATTTTGAATCCAGCGCGTCTACCAGTTTCACCACACCCGCAAGGCGCTAACTCATTTACCTCTCAACGCTCTCATGCTGCACCTACGCAGAGGGTGGCAGTTCGAGAATTAAGCGGCCCTTAACTCCTAACCTATTGACCTCCAATCCTATTACCCTGCGGGCTGACGGTAGACGCATCCTGATTTTGAGTCGAGCGCGTCTACCAATTCCGCCATAGGGGCTCAGGCCGGGCGGCCTGGATGGGCGCGGACTATACGGTTGGAGGCCTGTTCGTCAACTGGCCAAATCCCAACATCTGGGCTCGCTCAAGCCTCAGCCTTTCGATTTCGTGAAGCAGCTGCCATTGTGCAGCGCGGAAAATCTTTCTAGAGAGGCGGCGCATGTCATTGAAGCGCACCTTGTCCGACGAGGTTGATGCGGGGCGCTTCCAAGTCTTGTTTGTACATGTCGTGATCCCAAGACCGCTTCTGGTTTGGGCGTGCATTAGGAGTGCCGATGCTTCGCGGACTTTACGACTGGACCTTGTCGCTGGCGGCGAGCAAATCCGCCGAATGGTGGCTGGCCTTCATCGCCTTCGTCGAGAGCTCGGTGTTCCTGGTGCCGGCCGACGTCCTCTATCTGCCGATGGCGCTGTCGCGGCCGGATCGCGCCTATCGTTACGCGCTGGTCGCCACCGTCGCCTCGGTGCTGGGCGGCATCGCCGGCTGGTTCATCGGCCATTATGCCTATGATGCGGTGGCGCGGCCGATCCTCGAATTTTATGGCAAATATGACGAGTTCGAGGCGATGCGCGTCTCATCGGGTGTCGGCTTCATCATCCTGATGCTGGTCACCTCCGGCCTCGCCCATCTGCCGCCGATCAAGGTTGTGACGATCCTGTCGGGCGTCATCGGTGTTCCTTTGCTGCTGTTCATCGTGCTGGCAATCGTGGCGCGCGGTGCTCGCTTCCTGTTTCTCGCGTGGCTCTTGCGCCGCTATGGCGAGCCGATCCGCCACTTCATCGAAAAGCGCCTCGGCCAGATTGCAGGCGCCGCCGCCGCCGCCCTGATTTTGCTCTATATCGTCGTCAAATACGCCGTCTGAACGGCATCGAACCGAATGGACTGAGCCCGATGACAGCGACCGTGAATACCGATACCGGACGCCAGCGGCTGCGCACCGCCCTGTTCCTCGCTGTCGCCATGGCCGCCACGGTCGGCTCGGCGCTGGCCTTCCAGTATCTCGGCGGCTACATCCCCTGCAAGCTCTGCCTCGAGCAGCGCACGCCTTACTACGTCGGCGTGCCCTTGATGCTGCTGGCGGTGCTTGCGTCGGCTCTTCAGGCGCCAGCCTGGGTAAGCCGTGGCCTGCTGGCCATTGGCGGCCTGCTGATGCTCTACGGCGTCTATCTCGGCGTTTATCACTCCGGCGTCGAATGGGCGTGGTGGCCAGGCCCGACCGATTGCACCGCAGCCGCCGGGCCGGTGGACACCGGCGGCAAGGGCGTGCTCGATGCGCTCGACAAATTCGTCCCGCCCTCCTGCGACAAGGCGGCGCTCCGCATCCTCGGCCTGTCGCTGGCCGGCTGGAATGCCATCGCCAGCTTTGTCCTGGCAGTCGTAGCCTTCCGCAGCGCCTTCGCCCGCGACTGATTTAGCGCGACACGAGATCATCCAAGAATTCGACAGGCTGAGTCGGGTGGAGTGATTGCCGAGAACCGAAGCGGAGCGGACATTGGTCCGTGAGCATCGGAAGCGCAGAAAATCGCTTCAGACGGCCAGCCTCCCGAATTATCGGATGATCTCACGGCTCGAGTTCGACATCCCAGTACAGATAATCCATCCAGCTTTCGTGTAGATGGTTGGGCGGGAACAGCCGGCCGTTATTATGCAAATCATGCACCGTCGGCTGATAGGGCTTCTGCAGCGGCCACATCTTGGCGTGGGCCGGCATCATGCCGCCCTTCCTCAGATTGCAGGGCGAGCAGGCAGCGACGACATTCTCCCAGGTCGTGGCGCCGCCGCGATGGCGAGGAATGACATGGTCGAACGTCAGATCGTCCGGCGTGCCGCAATATTGGCATTGGAAACGGTCACGCAGGAAGACGTTGAAACGGGTAAACGCCGGATGCCTCGACGGCTTGACGTAAGCCTTCAGGCTGACGACGCTCGGCAGCTTCATCGAAAAGGTCGGTGAAGAGACGGCGTGTTCGTATTCGGCGACGATGTTCACCCTCTCGAGGAACACCGCCTTGATGGCATCCTGCCAGGACCAGAGCGACAGGGGGTAATAGCTGAGCGGACGGTAATCCGCGTTCAGCACCAGCGCTGGAAGCCCATCCGGAGATACGGCAACCGTCACGTCGTTGACCTCCTTCACCCTAGAACCGGTCGACGCGGATACTGTAAGCCCGACATGACAGGGATGTGAAGCGGATTGTCGATCATGCCGGGTCTCAAAAACGCATGATTTCAATGCTTTTTTGCGGATTCAGGCCGGAGGCGCGGCATCCCTGCCCTTCAATTCGCGATAATAAGCCCAGAAAAGCCGCGATGCGACACCGCGCCACGGGCTCCATGATTCGGCAAGCCGGATCAGCATTTTCTCCGGCGGACGCGGGTCGATGCCTAGTGCATGGCCGACCGCGCTCTGCAGTGCAACGTCGCGCGCCGGAAAGATGTCCGGGTGTCCGGCGGCAAACAAAAGGTAGACTTCAGCCGTCCACGGGCCGATCCCCGGCACCCTGGTCATGGCCGCGATCGCCTCGCTTGCATCGAGCCGGCAGAGGTGATCGAGGTCGAGCCCGTCGGCCACCGCCCGGGCGACGGCAAGCAGGCCGCGCTGCTTGGGTCGCGACAGCCCGGCCTCGCGAAAGATCACCTCGTCGGCGGCAAGTATCGCCTGCGGCGTCAGCGGATCGAGCAGTCTCGTCAGCCGGCCGAAGATGGCGTCGGCGCTCGCGCGGGACACTTGTTGCGAAACGACGATGGAAGCAAGGCTCCTGAACCCCGGCTCCGATAGCCTGAGCGGCACCTCGCCGGCCATGCCGCGCACTCTTTCCAGGCGTGGGTCGAGTAAGCATAGCCTATCCAGCCCTTGCGCAATGTCGTCGAGACTGGCGATGCGTTGCATACTGCTTGTTCCAAAATCAAAAGTGCCGCACGCTTCGTCACGTGTCCCTCTGGACGCGCGACGCCACCGGCGCAAAGTAGCAATTGGCGAAAGCGCCACACAACCCGATTGCCGCCGGACAATGACACTGCTGACATTCCGCTTCGCGCCGAGCCCGAACGGCGAACTGCATCTCGGCCATGCCTATTCGGCGCTGCTCAATCAGAAATTGGCAAAGGCGACGGGCGGACGCCTGCTGCTGCGCATCGAGGATATCGACACGACGCGCTGCACGCCGGAATTCGAGGCAGGCATTTTTCGCGACCTGAAATGGCTGGGGCTTGGCTGGGAGGAACCGGTGCGCCGCCAGTCCGAACATTTTGCCGAATATCGGGCGATGCTCGAGCGGCTGATCAAGGAAGAACTTGTCTACCCGGCCTTCATGAGCAGAAGTGAGATCCGCGCCTTTATCGCCGACAGCGAGAAGCGTGGCCGCGACTGGCCGCGCGACCCGGACGGCGTGCCGCTCTATCCCGCCGCCGACAAGGCGTTGACGGCGAGCGAACGCAAGCGGCGCGCCGCCGAAAATGTGCCATTTGCCTGGCGGCTAGACGTCGATGCGGCAATAGCGCGCGCCGGCAAGGACCTGTCATGGGCCGAACACACGGACGAGACGCTCTCCGCGACGCGTCGTGTCGAAGCCCATCCGCAGGATTGGGGCGACGTGGTCGTGGCGCGCCGCGAAATCCCGACCAGTTATCACCTCGCCGTCACCATGGACGACGCGCTGCAGGGCGTCAGCCATGTCGTGCGCGGCCAGGATCTCTATTCCGCGACCAGCGTGCAGCGGCTGCTTCAGCAACTGCTTGGCCTGCCGCAGCCGGCCTATTTTCACCATCGCCTGATCCTCGGCCCGGACGGACGAAAACTGTCGAAGAGTCTTGGCGATACCGGCCTTGCCGCCCAGCGTAAGACGGGCGCATCGCCGGACGATGTGAGGCGGCTGGTCGGTCTCTAGCGGCGCCAAAGGCATTCCTTGAATGGAAATGAGCCTATGGATCAACGGTTTGGTTTTGCCTTCCGCTCGGAACGGCATTAGAGCAAGCGCGACAATCAGTCCTCACCGACGCGTGGCCTCCGGAAAAATGCACAGCCTCAAGCGGTTCATCCCCGCCTCTTTCGTCGTCCTGTGGGCGACCGGCTTCATCGGCGCGCGCTATGCCATGCCGTGGGCGGAGCCCTTTACCTTCCTGGCCGCGCGCTTTGTCCTGGCCGCAATCCTGCTTGTCGCTTTGATGGCCGCGCTTGGTTCGAGCCGTGCCACCCGCGACGAGGCGCTGCACGCGACCGGCGCCGGCATCCTGATGCATGGCGTCTATCTCGGCGGCGTGTTCTGGGCCATCCACCGGGGCATGCCCGCCGGGCTTTCAGCCCTGATCGTCGGCCTGCAGCCGCTGATCACGGCAGTGCTCGCCGGCAGGCTTCTCGGCGAGGCCATCCTGCCGCGCCACTGGGCCGGTCTCGGCCTCGGGCTGATCGGTGTGGTGATCGTGCTCTGGCCGAAGCTCGGCGCGCTCGGCGGCGGGGTGACGGCCGAGACGGTGGGCGCCTCACTTGTCTCGGTGCTCGGCATGAGCGCCGGCACGATCTGGCAGAAGCGCTTTGCTTCCGGCGGCGATCTGGTGGCTGCCACGTTCTGGCAATATGTCGGCGGCGCATCTGTAATGGCCTTGGCCTCGCTAGCCTTCGAGACGCGAACGGTCATCGTCAATGGCGAACTGATCTTCGCCATGGCCTGGCTCGTGCTGGTGCTGTCGATCGGCGCCATCTTCCTGTTGATGGTGATGATCCGCGACGGCGAAATGTCGAAGGTCGCCTCGCTGTTTTACCTCGTGCCGGCCGTCACCGCGGTCATCGCCTGGGCATTGTTCGGTGAGCACTTGAGCCCGCTCCAGATCGCCGGCATGGCGATCGCGACGCTCGGCGTCGGGCTGGCGACGGCTCAGCCGCCGACGCGGGCACGCGCCTCTAAATAGCGGCTGATCGCGGCGTTGAGCTCGCCACCGAGGATGAAGATCGCTGATACGATGTAGAGGAAGACGACGGCGATCATGATCGAGGCGAGGCCGGCATAGGTCGTCACATAGGACGAGAAATGATCGAGATAGGCGGCGAAGATGGTCGACCCGATGAGCCAGCCGACCAGCGTGAAGATGATGCCAGGCACGATCGAAACGAAGCGGCGCTTGCCGGCCGGCAACCAGAAATGCACGGCGAACAGGCCGCCGATGATGACGACCGAGGCGATGACGTACCGCCACAGCGTGATCGTGCCCATATAAGGTTTTATCCATTCGAAATGCGACTCGGCCAGCCGTGCCAGCAACGGCGCGAAGACCAGCAGCACGCTGATGGCCAAAAACCCGGCCGTCGCGATCAGCACGAAGATGATGCTCTGCACCCGCCGGTAGATGATGCCGCGCGTTTCCGAGACACGATAGGCCCGGTTGAGCGAGGTGCGCAGCGCCTCGATGCCGTTCGAGGCGAAATATCCGGCAAGCACGATACCGTAGGTCAACAGGTCACTGCGCCGGACGGTAAGCACGTTGAGCACCTCGCGCGCGATCGGTTTGGCGATCTGCTCGGGCCATGTGTCGAACACAAGGTGCACGGCGGTGTCGGCGAAAGCCTGCGCGCCGAAAAAACTCGCCAGCGTCGTAGCGAAGATCAGGAAAGGAAAAAGCGCCATCAGCGCGGTGATCGCCAGATGGCTGGCCATTGCCCAGCCGTCGTCGGTGTTGAAATGGCCGAGCGCGTCGTAGAGAACGCGTTTGAGGGCTACGATCTTCCGCAACAAGAACCGCGTTCCCTTCGATTGTCCCGACGCCGCGAATATGGGAAGGGTTTGCGGTAAATGACAACCCTAGGTCAAACCACCATTCCTCCCGGAGAAGAGTTGCGCACCATCATTGTCACAGGTGCCTCTTCCGGCATAGGCGCCTATTGCGCCCATGCTCTTAAGAGGGAAGGCTGGCGGGTGTTCGCAACGGCCCGAAAGCCCGAAGATATCGCCGCGCTCGAGGCCGACGGCATCGAGGCCTTTTATCTGGACTACACCGAGCCCGGATCGATCGAGGCGCTGGTGGCGTCGGTGCTGGAACGGACCGGCGGCCGGCTCGGTGCGCTCTTCAACAATGGCGCCTACGGACAACCCGGCGCCGTCGAGGACCTGCCGGTCGAGGCTTTACGGCAGCAGTTCGAGGCCAATGTCTTTGGCTGGCATGATCTCACTCGCCGCGTCGTACCGGTGATGCGCCGTCAGGGCCATGGTCGTCTCGTTCATTGCTCATCGATCCTCGGCCTCGCGCCGGTGCCTTTTCGCGGCGCCTACTCGGCATCGAAGCACGCTATCGAAGGGCTGATGCTGTCCCTCTATCAAGAACTCCGGGGTAGCGGCATCCATGTTTCGCTGATCGAGCCGGGGCCGGTGAAATCGAAGATCGCCAGCAACAGCCTCGCATGGTTCCTGGCGAATATCGATCACGAGAATTCCGTTCATCGCCTCGCCTATGCGGCGCAACTCAAACGGCTGCGGGCCGGCGGCAGCACATCGCGGCTGAAGCCCGGGGCGGAGGTGGTTTATGCCGCCTTGCACCATGCGCTTCTGTCGCGGCGCCCGCGCCCGCATTATGTGGTAACAGTGCCGGCCAGGATCGGTGTGATCCTTAAACGCATCCTGCCGGCTTCTGCACTCTACCGTCTGCTCGCCAATCGCGCCTGAACGCAATTCAACTGGAACACACCATGGCAACCGTCTTCAACATCCTCGCCGTTCTTGTCATGGTCGCAGTGGTGATCGTGCTGATCCGCGGCCTCATCAACATGATGCGCGGCGGCTCCAGCATGACCTCCAACAAGCTGATGCAGACGCGCGTGCTCTTGCAGTTCGTGGCCTTGGTGCTGATCATGCTGGCGGTGTATTTCACCCGTAAGTGACGCAGCACCAGCCGGGAGGTACCCCGTGGTCAAGCTCAACAAGATCTACACCCGCACTGGCGACGATGGCACCACCGGTCTCGGCTCCGGCGAGCGGCGGCTGAAATCCGACCTTCGCATCGACGCCTACGGCACGGTCGACGAGGCCAATGCCTGCATCGGCATGGCCCGCATTCATACCGCGGCAGTAAATCCGGCGATCGATGCGATGCTCGGCCGCATCCAGAACGACCTTTTCGACCTCGGCGCCGATCTGGCAGTCCCCAATAATGGCAAGCCGCTCGACTACGAGCCGTTGCGCATCATCGCCTCGCAGACCGACCGCGTCGAACAGGACATCGATCTCCTCAACAAGGACCTTGAGCCGCTCAAATCCTTCGTGCTCAACGGCGGTACGCCGGCAGCGGCTGCCCTTCACCTCGCCCGCACGGTGGCCCGCCGCGCCGAGCGCATCATGGTTGCGCTGTCGCAAGATCCAGACGAGCACGTCAACCGCGAGGCGATAAGATACATCAACCGTGTCTCGGACTTTCTGTTCGTCGCCGCACGCGCGGTCAATGACAACGGAAATGCCGACGTGCTATGGGTTCCCGGCAAGAACCGCTGAATCTGCCGGAACCGGGAGAGGCCTGATGTTTATCCCGCTTTATGACACCAACCGGCTGCGGCACATCAAGCTGCAATATGTGACGATCAGCCTGATCGCGCTCAACGTGCTGATCTACTTTGTCACCACATTGGGCGGCGAGGATTTCGCCAACGCCGCGGTGATGGGCCTCGGTTTCATCCCGTCGGTTGTGCATGACAGCGTCGAGCTCGCTCCGCAATTTGTCGTCATTCCGGAGAGCCTGAGCTATCTGACCTATTCCTTCCTGCACGCGGATATCTTCCACCTCTGCGGCAACATGCTGTTCCTGTGGGTGTTCGGCGACAATGTCGAGGATGCACTTGGCCATGTCCGCTACCTCGTCTTCTACCTGCTTTGCGCCATCGCCGGCGCTTTCCTCCAGGGTCTGGTTGCCTGGGATTCGCGGGTGCCGCTGATTGGCGCGTCGGGCGCTATCGCCGGTGTGGTCGCCGCCTATCTGATCCTTTATCCGCGGGTGAAGGTATGGGTGCTGGTCTTCGCGCGCATCCCGTTGCGCATTCCGGCCTTCATCCCGCTGATCCTGTGGATCCTTTTCCAGATCTTCATGTTCGCCCTGGGGGGCGAGGATCAGGTTTCCTGGGCCTGCCATATCGGCGGCATCATCGCTGGAGCCGTGCTGGTGCTTGTCTTGCGCAGCCGCGGCGTACCGCTACTCGCCGGCGCAGACGAGGAGCCGGCCGTGGTCGCCGGTCCGGCGCCCGTAGCCGTGGAGCCGGCGCCAAGCGACCCACAACCTGCGCAGCCGGCGCCGCGCTGGGGCCGGGGGACAGTTTCCGGTCCGGACTGAACCGATTTGAGTGCTTCGCAGAGGATCCGAGTGCGCCCCGGATATTGACGCGCGGGGTCGCCGCAACTACGGAAGCGCCACCCTACTGGCGTGGCGAAGACCAGAATTCCGTCCGGAATGTCGGCTTTCGACAACTAGGAAGAGGTGCACGCTGCTATAGCGCGCCCGACGAGCGTGAAGAGACTATCGTGAAAGAGGTGACAGGCAAATGAAGATCCTTGTGCCCGTGAAGCGGGTTGTGGATGCGAACGTCAAGGTCCGGGTGAAGGCGGACGGTTCGGCGGTGGAACTCGCCAACGTCAAGATGGCGATGAACCCGTTCGACGAGATCGCGGTCGAAGAGGCGATCCGGCTGAAGGAAGCTGGCAAGGCCGAAGAGATCATCGTCGTGTCGATCGGGCCGCAGCAGGCACAGGAGACCTTGCGCACGGCGCTCGCCATGGGCGCCGACCGCGCCATCCTGGTCAAGACCGACGAGCAGACTGAGCCGCTGGGCGTCGCCAAGGTGCTGAAGGGCGTCGTCGAGGCAGAACAGCCCGGCCTTGTCATTCTCGGCAAGCAGGCGATCGACGACGATTCCAACCAGACCGGCCAGATGCTGGCCGCACTTCTCGGCTGGGCGCAGGGCACCTTCGCCTCCAAGATCGTGCTCGACGGTGACAAGGCCACGGTGACGCGCGAGGTCGATGGCGGCCTGCAGACGCTGGAACTGAAGATGCCGGCGATCGTCACGGCCGATTTGCGGCTGAACCAGCCACGCTACGCGTCTCTGCCCAACATCATGAAGGCCAAGAAGAAGCCGCTCGACGAGAAGAGCCCTGCCGATTACGGCGCCGACGTCAAGCCGCGGCTTAAAGTGCTCAAGACCGAGGAGCCGGGCGGCCGCAAGGCGGGCGTCAAGGTCAAGAGCGTCGCCGAACTGGTAGACAAGCTGAAGAACGAAGCCGGCGTGCTCTAAGGAAATCCGATGAGGCCCGGCCTGCAAACGGCCGGTTTCTCCGCTTCCGGTGCTCACGTACTGAAGTACGCTCCGCTCCGGTTCTCGAAACCAACCGTTTTCGACTCGGCCTGACCGGATTTCAGGAGCCTCGAAGACGAAAGTCAGGAAAACATCATGGCTATTCTTCTGATTGCCGAACACGACAACGCTGCGCTTTCCGACCAGACCGCCAAGGCGCTTTCGGCGGCGCTGCAGATCGGTTCGGACGTGCATGTGCTGGTTGCCGGCAAAGGTGCCAAGCCGGCAGCGGACGCCGCCGCCAAGCTCAAGGGCGTCACCAAGGTGCTGCTCGCCGACGCCGACGAACTGACCGAGCGTCTCGCCGAACCGCTGGCGGCACTCGTCGTTTCGCTTGCTGAGCCATACGAGACGATCATCGCGCCGGCGACCTCGTCGGGCAAGAACGTCGCGCCCCGCGTGGCGGCGCTGCTCGATGTCGCCCAGATATCTGAAATCATCGAAGTCGTGTCGCCCGACACCTTCAAGCGCCCGATCTATGCCGGCAACGCCATCCAGACGGTGCAGTCCAGTGACGCCAAGAAGGTCATCACGGTGCGTACCGCTTCCTTCCAGGCAGCGCCCGAGGGCGGTTCCGCGTCGGTCGAGACGGTCCAGGCGGCGGCCAATCCCGGCCTGTCGAGCTTTGTCGAGAACAAGCTCTCCGAGACCGACCGTCCAGAGCTGACCTCGGCCAAGATCATCATCTCGGGCGGCCGTGCGCTGGGCTCCTCCGAGAAGTTCCAGGAGGTCATCCTGCCGGTCGCCGACAAGCTCGGTGCGGCGGTTGGCGCATCTCGCGCCGCCGTCGATGCCGGCTATGCGCCGAACGACTGGCAGGTCGGCCAGACCGGCAAGGTGGTAGCGCCCGACCTTTATATTGCCGTCGGCATCTCCGGTGCCATCCAGCACCTTGCCGGCATGAAGGATTCGAAGGTGATCGTTGCCATCAACAAGGACGAGGAAGCGCCGATCTTCCAGGTCGCCGACTACGGTCTCGTCGGCGATCTCTTCGTCATTCTGCCGGAACTGCAAAAGGCGCTTTGACGCCTTCTGCCAAAGCGTATTAAATTCTGAGGGGTGGGGTAGACGAAGTCGCCCCGCCCTTTTAGTTTGCACTGCACAAAAAACGGGCCGCAAAGGCCTCGACGGGATCGGGTAATGAGCAAGATCGAGACGATCGGCATCATCGGCGCGGGCCAGATGGGTGGCGGCATCGCCCATGTGTCGGCGCTGGCGGGCTATAAGGTGCTGGTTTACGATATTTCGCCCGACCGCATCGAAAAGGGCATCGCTACGATCAGCGGCAACATGGCCCGTCAGGTCGGCTCCGGCAAACTCGAGGAAAAGCTGCGCAATGAGGCGATGGCGCGCATTTCGGCGGCACCGGCCATGGCCGACCTTGCGGGCGCCGATCTGGTGATCGAAGCAGCGACCGAGGACGAGACGGTCAAGCGCAAGATCTATGCCCAGCTCTGCCCGCAGCTCAACCCCGAGGCCATCCTGGCGACGAACACGTCATCGATCTCGATCACACGGCTGGCTTCGCAGACCGACCGGCCGGAACGCTTCATCGGCATACATTTCATGAATCCGGTTCCGGTGATGAAGCTGGTCGAACTGGTGCGCGGCATCGCCACCGAGGACCAGACCTTCGAGGCGGCAAAAACCTATGTGAAGCAGCTCGACAAGACGATCACCGTCTCGGAGGATTTCCCGGCCTTCATCGTCAACCGCATCCTGCTGCCGATGATCAACGAGGCGATCTACACGCTCTATGAAGGTGTCGGCTCGGTCGACGCCATCGATACCGCCATGAAGCTCGGCGCCAACCATCCGATGGGGCCGCTGCAGCTTGCCGATTTCATCGGGCTCGATACCTGCCTGTCGATCATGCAGGTGCTGCATGACGGGCTGTCGGATTCGAAATACCGCCCCTGCCCGCTGCTGGTCAAATATGTCGAGGCCGGCTGGCTCGGCCGCAAGACCGGGCGCGGCTTCTACGACTATCGCGGCGAGCATCCCGTTCCGACACGCTGATCGCCTCGCTACCAGCGCACAAAAAATCGTCCGCCGAGCGCCCCGAGCACGGCAAGGATGGCGACCGCGATCGTATACCAGGTGCCGACGAAAAGCGGCGAATCGTCAAAGCAATGAGCCGCATAGAAGGTCGCCGCCAGCCCGCCGGCAAGCAGGCCCGCGGCCGCACCGGCAAGCACCGGCCTTGTCGGCGCGCCATGGCGCAGCACCGCGAGAAAGACGGCAAGCGGGCCGATCCCGATCAACGGAATGAAGGTCAGGCAGATGACCATGTTCGTGCCGACCAGGCGCGTGCCCCAGTCGGACGCAGGCACGGCGAAGAGTTCGAGAATCACAGCCACAATCACCAGCAGCGGCGCGGCGACCATCCAGCTCACCGCCCGGCCGGTCGATGCACCGGGCGTCGACAGCCCACGCACCAGGACAAAGGCGCTGGCGGCAAGAGCAATCGTGAAGACGAATTTGGACAGGAACCGCATCGTGTGCATGGCGATCGCAATGTCGGGGCGCGGGCCGATCGTCAGCCAGAAAACCGCGGCCGCGATCACGATGGCCGCGCCGGCGGCAAGCCACCAGGCGGTGCCTAGCGGCAGCGCCTTGCTGCGGGCATCGGCGTCAAGCGCCTTGATGAAATCTTCGGTCCTCATGTTATTCCCGCCCCGCCCTGAACCGTTTGGCAATGGCGGCAAGCCCGCGGTGCAGTGACACCCGCACAGCCGTCTCGCTGATGCCGAATTTGGCCGCGGTCTCACCGATTGACCGGCCTTCGACCGATACGGCCGAGACGACGGAACGCTGTGCCGGCGGCAGGCTGTCGAGCGCCCGGTTGACGTCGCGCTCGCTCACCGTCTCCGATTCCGGCTCGGCAAAGGTCTCGGCGATTTCGTCGATCTCGATCTCGATCCGCCGACCGCGCCGCCGGAACGCATCGATCAGCTTGAAGCGGGCTATTGCATAGACCCAAGGCAGCACCGGCGCATCATGGCGCCAGGTGTGTCGTTTCACATGAATGGCCAGCAAGGTTTCCTGCACGACATCCTCGGGATCCACCCCGCCCTGCACGATCTTGCGCCGGGCAAAGCCACGAACGAGCGCGGCGATCCGGTGCAGAAAGTCGGCATAGGCCCTTTCGTCTCCGGCGATCGCGGCCCGCAGCAGCCGTGAAAGCTCGGCTTCGTCGTTGCCGCTCACAAGAGTTCACTCCCCGATATTCGCGTCTCGGCGCTGATTTGTTACGGGGCCGGCGAAATAATGTCCAAGGCAAATTAGCTGAGCATCACGAGAGTTTGCTCCTTTTGAGCGATTGAGTGGGTCAGCAATGTTGACTGCACCAGTCAGGTATTGGTAGGTGCAGCGTGCCAAGCCAAAGACCATCGAAATCGAGGACGACGCCATGAAATATGCTCTTTCCGCCCTTGCCGGTGCGACAGCACTTGCAATCAGCCTGATCGCCGGCCCGGCAATAGCAGAGGACGAGGGCATCGTCGTTTACAACGCCCAGCACGAAAACCTGACCAAGGCCTGGGCGGAGGGATTCACCAAGGAAACCGGCATCAAGGTTACCGTCCGCAATGGCGGCGACAGCGATTTCTCCAATCAGATCGTTGCGGAAGGCACCGCTTCGCCCGCCGATGTATTCCTGACGGAGAATTCGCCGGCCATGGCATTGGTCGAGGCGGCCGGCCTGTTCGCACCGGTCGACACCGAGACGCTGGCCCAGGTTCCGCAGGAGTACCAGCCGGCGAGCGGCAAATGGGTCGGCGTTGCCGCGCGCAGCACCGTCTTTGCCTACAACAAGACCAAGCTGAGCGCCGACCAGCTGCCCAAATCGCTGCTCGATCTCGCCGATCCGAGCTGGAAGGGCCGCTGGGCCGCTTCGCCCTCCGGCGCCGATTTCCAGGCGATCGTCAGCGCGCTTCTGCAGCTCAAGGGTGAGGCGGCGACGGCCGAATGGCTGAAGGCGATGAAGGAGAATTTTACCGCCTATAAGGGCAACAGCACGGTGATGAAGGCGGTCAATGCCGGCGAGGTCGAAGGCGGCGTGATCTATCACTATTACTACTACGGCGATCAGGCCAAGACCGGCGAGAACAGCAAGAACGTCGAGTTGCACTATTTCAAGCATCAGGATCCCGGTGCTTTCGTCTCGATTTCCGGCGGCGGCGTGCTGGCCTCGAGCAAGCACCCGAAGGAAGCGCAGGCTTTCCTGAAATGGGTCACCGGCAATCGTGGCCAGGACGTGCTGAAAACAGGCGATTCGTTCGAATACGCAGTCGGCAAGGGCGCCGAGTCCAACCCGAAGCTGGTGCCGCTGGCCGATCTGCAGGCGCCGAAAGTCGACCCGACGACGCTGAACTCGAAAAAGGTGACCGACCTGATGACGGCGGCCGGCTTGCTTTAGCCGGCGTTCGTCCTAAAAGGGCAACCGACTGCGCTCCTGTGGGAATTCGCTTTCCACAGGAGCGCTCTGTTTTCAAGATGGCATTTGCCTATGACCACAAGCTACCCGCGAGATTATCCGCTGCCGATCGTTTCCGCCTCCGGGCGGAGCTGGCGCAACGTCTGATCTGATGCAATCCGCGATCGATCTCGCACGCCCAGGCTTGCCGGCCGACGCCACGGCCGTGCGGGCACGTCGTTGGTCGGTCTCATGGATTGCGTTGGCTGCCGTCTTTGTCTCGCTTTTCGCGCTGCTGCCGCTTGCCTTCATCGTCTGGGTGGCGGTGCAGACCGGCTGGGAAACGGTGGCGGCGCTGGTGTTCAGGCCGCGCGTCGGCGAACTTCTGGTCAACACCAGCCTGCTGGTGGTTCTGGCGGTGCCGATCTCGATCGTGCTGTCGGTCACGCTGGCCTGGCTGACCGAGCGCAGCGATCTGCCGGGTGCCCGCCTATGGTCCTGGCTGTCGGTGGCGCCGCTCGCCATTCCCGCCTTCGTCCACAGTTACGCCTGGATCACCATGGTGCCCAGACTGCACGGCCTGTGGGCCGGCGTGCTTGTGTCCGTCATCGCCTATTTCCCGTTCCTTTATCTGCCGGTGGCGGCGGCATTGCGACGGCTTGATCCCGCTCTCGAGGATGCAGCGGCAGCCCTTGGTCTCGGCCCGTGGCGTGTGTTCAGGCGTGTCGTGCTGCCGCAGCTCCGGCTCGCCATTTGCGGCGGCTCCCTGCTGGTCGGCCTGCATCTCCTGGCCGAATACGGGCTCTATGTCTTCATCCGCTTCGACACCTTCACCACCGCGATCGTCGACCAGTTCCAGTCGACCTTCAACGGTCCCGCCGCCAACATGCTGGCCGGCGTGCTGGTGACCTGCTGCCTTGTGCTGCTCGGGCTGGAGGTGCTGGTGCGCGGCGAGGAGCGCTATGCCCGCGTCGGTTCGGGTGCTGCGCGCCAGCAGCAGCGCACGAGCCTTGGGCGCGCCACCATTCCTTGCCTGCTGCTGCCTGCCATTACCACGCTGCTGGCGCTCGGCGTGCCGTTCGCCACTATCGGCCGCTGGCTCATGGCCGGCGGCGCCGATGTCTGGCGGCTCGACGAGATCGGCCTGGCGCTTGGCCAAACGCTGTTCCTGGCAATTGCCGGCGCGCTGCTCGCCACCGTCGCGGCAATGCCGATGGCGTGGATTTCGATCCGCGCGCCGGGGCGGCTGCAACGCGTCCTGGAGGGCTGCAACTATATCGTCGGCGCGTTGCCCGGCGTTGTCATCGCCCTGGCGCTGGTCACCATCGCCGTGCGTATCGCCATGCCGCTCTACCAGACCCTGTTCACCATCCTGGTCGCCTATGCGCTGATGTTCCTGCCGCGCGCCCTGATTAGCCTCAGGGCGTCGATCGCACAGGCGCCGGTCGAGCTCGAACGCGCCGCCTCCAGCCTCGGCCGGTCGCCGCTCAAGGCGCTGTGGTCGACGACCATCCGCCTGTCGGCGCCCGGCGCCGCAGCCGGCATGGCGTTGGTCGCTCTGGGTATCATGAACGAATTGACCGCAACCCAGATGCTGGCGCCCAACGGCACCCGCACGCTGGCCATGGCGTTCTGGTCCTATAGCGGCGAGATCGACTATGCGTCGGCGGCGCCTTACGCCCTGATCATGATGGCGATGTCGCTGCCTTTGACCTGGTTGCTCTACGTCCAGTCGAAGCGGATGGCCGGGCGATGAGCTTTCTCGAGCTGAGCGGCATCCACAAGCACTACGGGCCCGTCGCAGCACTTGCCGGCGTCGACCTCAGCGTGGCCAGCGGCAGCCGTACGGCAATCGTCGGGCCGTCCGGTTGCGGCAAGACCACCTTGCTGCGGCTGATCGCCGGCTTCGAGGCGCCGGACCAGGGCCGCATCGTGCTCGATGGCGAGGTGCTGGCCGATGGCGACACGGCCGTGCCGGCGCATCGCCGCGGCATCGGGCTGGTGGCGCAGGACGGCGCTCTATTCCCGCATCTGAGCATCGCCGCCAATATCGGCTTCGGCATGGGCCGTCACGAGGAAAAGCGCAGCGAGCGCATCGCCGAGCTCGCCTATGTCGTCGGGCTGGACAAAGGAATCCTGAAACGCCGTCCGCACGAACTCTCCGGTGGCCAGCAGCAGCGCGTCGCGCTCGCCCGCGCCATGGCCATGAAGCCGCGGCTGATGCTGCTCGACGAGCCGTTCTCGGCGCTCGACACGGGCCTGCGCGCCTCGATGCGCAAGGCCGTGGCCGAGCTCCTTGAAACCGCCGGCATCACCACCATCCTGGTCACCCACGACCAGGCCGAGGCGCTGTCATTCGCCAGCCAGGTCGCGGTGATGCGCGACGGCAAATTCTCGCAGGTCGGCACGCCGCGCGAGCTCTATTTCAAGCCGAAGGACAGGATGGTCGCCGAGTTCCTTGGCGACGCCATCGTCCTGCCGGCAAGGATCGCCGATGGCTTCGCCATCTCGCCGCTCGGCCGCATCGCTGTCGACAGCTCGGAGCGGCGCGACGTCGCCCGCATCATGCTGCGGCCGGAGCAGGTGTTGCTGAAACGCACATCGCGTGAAGGCATGTCCGGCACGCCGGACATGCTGTTCGGCGAGGTGACAGAATCGGAGTTCGCCGGCTCGATGTGCACCATCGCGGTGCGTCTGTTGAACAGCCCCGATCCGCCCGACGCCGCCGCTATCGGCAATACGCCGTTGATCCTGCGCAAGCCGGGCATGGACGCGCCGGCGATCGGCGAGATCGTCCGGCTGACCGTGTCGGGCAAGGCGCATGTGTTTGCCTGAACGGTTTTGCGCAAGGCCGACTTCAATCGACCCGTTTGCCCGCTTGATCGAACCAATGCAGCTTTTCGGACCTGGCCACGACGCGCAATTGGTCGCCTGGCTTGGCGCTGGCGCGGCCTGAGACGCGCACGACGATGCGGCTGCCGGCTGCCACGCAATGGAGAAAGCTTTCGGCACCGACCGGTTCGACCGCTTCCACTGTTGCCGGCAGCGCGAGCGCGCCGGCCGGCGCCTCTGCCGCGAAGGTGATGTCGGCGTCCTCCGGACGAAAGCCTAGCGTCACTGCCTTGCCCTGTCGAGGCGCCAAGCCAATCACAGTACCGTCCGCCAATACCGAGCTTGGGGAGGCCCCTGTGAGCGCTAGCAGATTCATTGGCGGTGCGCCTATGAACGAAGCGACGAAGGTCGAGGCCGGTTTCTCGTACACATCAAGCGGCGCGCCGGTCTGCTCGACCAGGCCGGCGTTCATGACGACGAGGATGTCGGCCAGCGTCATCGCCTCAAGCTGGTCGTGCGTGACATAAACCGAGGTGACGCCAAGCGAGCGCTGCAGATTCTTGATCTCGATGCGCATCTGCCCGCGCAATTTCGCATCGAGGTTGGACAGCGGTTCGTCGAACAGGAAGACCTTCGGGTTGCGCACGATGGCGCGACCCATGGCGACGCGCTGGCGCTGACCGCCGGAAAGCTCGCGCGGGCGCCGGTCGAGCAGCGCCGAAAGCTCCAGCACCTTGGCAGTCGAGCGTACCCTGCTGTCGATCTCGTCATTCGGCGTGCCGCGGTTGCGCAGGCCATAGGCCATGTTGTCATAGACCTTCATATGTGGGTAGAGCGCGTAGTTCTGGAACACCATGGCGATGTCGCGCTCGGTCGGGCCAATGGCGTTGACCACCTTGCCGTCAATGGCGACTGTACCGGCAGAAATCGTCTCCAGCCCGGCGATCATCCTCAGCAGCGTAGACTTGCCGCAGCCGGACGGGCCGACCAGCACGCAAAGCTCCTTGTCGGGAATGGCGATGGAAACGCCCTTCACGGCCTCGACGCCGCTGGGATAGATTTTCCTGACATCCTTCAGATCCACGGTCGCCATCGGCTTCTCACTTTTCGGATTCGACCAGACCGCGCACGAACCAGCGTTGCATCAGCACGACCACCAGGATCGGCGGCACGATGGCCAGCATTGCCGTGACCATCACGAGGTGCCATTGGGTGTCGGCATCGGCGAAGGAAACCATCTTTCTCAGCGCGATGACGATGGTGTTCATGTCGTTGCTGTTGGTGACGAGCAGCGGCCAAAGATACTGCGTCCAGCCATAGATGAAGAGGATCACGAACAGCGCGGCGATGTTTGTCCGCGACAGCGGCACCAGAATATCGAAAAAGAAGCGCCATGGCCCGGCACCGTCGACACGCGCCGCCTCGACCAATTCGCCCGGTATGGTCATGAAGAACTGGCGAAACAGCAGCGTTGCGGTGGCCGAGGCGATCAGCGGGACGATCAGGCCGGCATAGGTGTCGATCATGCCAAGATCGACCATCACCTTGTAGGTCGGCAGGATGCGCACCTCGACTGGAAGCATCAAGGTGATGAAGATCAGCCAGAAGAAGGTCATGCGCAGCGGAAAGCGAAAGAACACGATCGCGTAGGCCGACAGGATCGAGATGAAGATCTTTCCCACCGCAACGCCGAGCGCCATGATCGTGGTGTTGAGCAGCAGCCTGCCGACGCTGACCCCGCCGATACGACCGATGCCGCCGAATAGCGCCTCGCTGTAATTGTTCCATAGCTGGCCGCCGGGCAAGAGCGGCAGGGGCGGCCTGAGGATCGTTTGCAGCGTGTGCGTCGAGGCAACGAAGGTGTAGTAGATCGGAAAAGCCACGATCACTATGCCGAGGATGAGCACGGCATGGGCGATGAAGGTGCGGAGCGGGGACTGGCCGATCATCGCTGCCCTCAGCCGTAGTGGACTTTGCGTTCCACATAGCGGAACTGGATTGCTGTGAGCGCGATGACGATGGCCATCAGGATGACCGACTGCGCCGCCGAGTCGCCCAGGATCAGATTGACGAAGCCGTCATTGTAGACCTTGTAGACCAGCGTCTCTGTCGTCTTGCCCGGCCCGCCGCCGGTGACGGCATGAACGATGCCGAACGTGTCGAACAGGGCATAGACGGTGTTGACGACCAGCAGGAAAAAGGTTGTCGGCGCAAGCAGCGGGAAGACGATGGTCCAGAAGCGCTTGGTTTCGCCGGCGCCGTCCATGGCCGCCGCTTCGATCAGCGTTTTCGGCACCGCCTGCAGGCCGGCGACGAAGAACAGGAAGTTGTAGCTGATCTGCTTCCAGGCAGCAGCCGACACCAGCAGGATCATGGCGTGGGTGCCGTTGAGCAGCGGGTCCCATACGACGCCGAGGCTTCTCAGCAAATAGGCCAACGAGCCGATCGAGGGATTGAACAGGAAAAGCCAAAGCATGCCGGCAATCGCCGGCGCCACGGCGTAAGGCCATATCAACAGTGTGCGGTAAAGGCCTTTGCCGCGCACGGCCTTCTCGGCCATGACCGCGAGCAGCAGGGCCACAACCATGGCAACGATCGCGGTCGCAAGAGAGAACACTACTGTGACCTTGATCGAGTTGAGGTAGGCCGGATCGGCCAGCACCTTCCGGAAATTGGCAAACCAGACGAACCTGCTCTTCAGCCCGAACGGGTCTTGCCTGAGCATCGACTGGTACAGCGCCTGACCGGCCGGCCAGTAGAAGAAAACCAGGGTGATGGCGAGTTGTGGCGCCACCAGCAGGTAGGGCAGGATCTTGTTGGGAAAGACGACGCGTGGAGACAGGCTGATTTCCCTCGCTATCCAGGTATCGCCCGCGCGAGCTCGCGTGGGCGATATTCCAACCGACTAACTGAGATAATCCCGTCAGTTCTCCAGCGCTTCCTTGATCGCCGCGTTGCCGCGCGCAACCGCATTGTCGAGTGCCTGCTGGGCGGTTTGCTGGCCGGCCAGCATCTTCTCCAGCTCCTCGTTCTGGATATCACGCACCTGCGGCAGATTCGGCAGGCGCACGCCCTTCGAATTGTCGGTCGGCGACTTGCCGATCATCTGCAGGATGGGTGTCTCGCGGCCGGGGTTCTTGTCATAGAAGCCTGATTTCTTAGTCGCCTCGTATGCCGCAAGCGTCACTGGCAAATATCCCGACTTCTGGTGCAGATATTCCTGCACATCGGTCTTGGACAGATAGGCAAAGAAGGCCGCGACGCCCTTGTATTCCTCGTCCGACTTGTTGCCGAACACCCACAGGCTGGCACCGCCCGGCGTCGTGTTCTGCGGGGCACCCTTGGCGTCACTGTCGTAAGGAAGCTGGCCGATGCCATAGTTCATGCCGGACTTGACGATATCGCCGAGGCCGCCCGACGATTCGGTGAAGATGCCGCATTCGCCGGCGAGGAATATCTGCTTGGCTTCGGAGGTGCGCCCGCCATATTTGAATGTGCCGTCCTTGGCCAGGTCAGCGAGCGCCTGGAAGTGGTTGACGAAAATCGGCGCATTGATCTTGAGTTCGACATCACCGCCGGCCAGGCCATTCTGCTGGGTGGCCCAAGGCACGTCATTCCACGCCGCGAAATTCTCCAGGTGGATCCAGGTCAGCCAGGTCGAGGTATAGCCGCAAGGGGCGGCGCCGCTCGTCTTGATCTTCTTGGCAGCTTCCCACACCTCGTTCCACGTCTTGGGCGGATTGTTCACGTCGAGGCCTGCCTTCTGGAAGATGTCCTTGTTGTAATAGAGGATCGGCGAGGAAGAGTTGTAGGGGAACGATAGCATGGTGCCGTCCGGCTTCGAATAATAGCCGACGATGCCGGGCAGATACTGGCTCTTGTCGAAAGTCATCCCGGCGCCGGTCATCACATCGGCCACCGGCTTTATCGCACCCTCGGCCGCCATCATCACGCCGGTGCCGACGTCGAACACCTGGAGGATATCTGGCGCTTGCCCGGCACGAAAGGCAGCGATGCCGGCATTCAGCGTCTCCGGATAGGTGCCCTTGAACACCGGAACGAGCTCATAGTCGCTCTGGCTGGCGTTGAAATCCTTGGAGATCTTGGCGACGACCTCGGCGTTGGCGCCGGTCATGGCGTGCCACCAGCTGATCTGCGTGACGGCGAAGGCGGAGGTGGTGGAAAGCAGGGTCACGGTGGCGGCGATACCGGCCGCAAAGCCGAAGAACTTCATGTTTCATCTCCCGTTTGTCATTGGCGAAAGGGGCACTTCCGCAAAGCCAATATGTGGCGCTGATGACAATCGGACAACGGTTTTATTGCGGATCAATGAACATCATTCCTTCCTAAAGTGCACTCGCTACTGAAACCGGGCGCCAGAAATCACATCACCGTCTTTTCGGCGCAGCGGCGTCGGTTTTCCCCCGAAAAGACCCGCCTCATGGCCCACGGGTTAACCATTCGTTAAAATCTCCAAGAGCTAATCCGTCACACCTCCCCTGTTAATTTTGGCAGACCGAGTGAACCAGGATGCTGACGGTCTATAATTGTATTGTAAGTCAGCACGATCCGAGACTGGTTGCGCTTGCCGCACTCATCTGTGGAATTTCTTGCTTCTCGGCGGTTAATCTCCTTAAGCATGTCGGCCGATCGACCGAGCGAAACCGGCTTGTCTGGCTGATGATCGCCGCGGCCTCGACCGGGTTCGGCATATGGGCGACGCATTTCATCGCCATGACCGCGTTTACGCCGGGAATACCGAACGCATACAATCCGGGATTATCCGCCTTTTCGCTTGCCGCCGCCGTTATCATGACCGCGCTTGGGATGTGGGTCGCCACCTTGCGCCGCGGCATCGACCATTTCCTCGTCGGTGGCGCCATTCTGGGCGGCGCCATCGCGACGATGCACTACATCGGCATGGCAGCTTTCGAGGTCGAAGGCCGGGTCGTATGGAACCTGCTCCTTGTCGCGATATCGCTTCTGGCCGGCGTGACCCTCGCGGCACTGGCGCTCCTTGTCGTCTTGCGCCGTCCGTCAGCGCTCGCGACTTTCGGCGGCGCCGCGCTTTTGACGCTGGCGATTTGCAGCTTGCATTTCATCGCGATGGCCGCGGTGTCGATCATTCCGGATTCCTCGATTGAAATATCCGAACATTCCATCGAGCCCATTTCCCAGGCCTTTGCCGCAGCGGTCGCCAGCCTGATAATCCTTGTGCTATCGGGTGCCGCGCTGTGGATCGACCTGCGCTTTCGCCGCCAGAAGCTCGAGGCCGATCGCATGCACGATCTCGCCAATGCGGCGGTGGAAGGTCTGATCGTTTGCGATGGCACCCGCATTGTCAGCGCCAATGACAGTATGGCGAAGCTGACCGGAACAGCGACAGCCACCCTGAACACGATGCAATTCGGCGAGCTTTTCGACGGACAGAGCGCAGCCGATATGTCCGGCTTCGGCGAACAGGCGCAGGAAGCGAAGTTAAGGGGCAGCGACGGGGCGAGAATTCCTGTCGAGCTGATCGCCAGGAAAATCACCTACTGCGGCAGGCCTCATACGGTGCTTGCCGTTCGCGACATCCGTGAGCGCAAGAAGGCAGAACAAGAGATCCTCCGCCTCGCGCATTTCGATCCGCTTACCGGGCTTGCCAATCGGCGGAGCTTTTCTTCCCGGCTGGAAGCAGAATTCGCCTCGATGGATCGTGGCGGCAAGGATGGACATCTGGCGCTCCTGCTGCTTGACCTTGACCGGTTCAAGCAAGTCAACGACCTCTATGGCCACGGGGCCGGCGATGCTATGCTGCAGAAGCTGGCGCACTGCATTTCCGGCATCCCGCGCCACGGACAGATGCTCGCGCGTCTCGGCGGCGATGAATTTGCCATCATAGCTCCGAACCTCCCCGACCCCCTGGCCGCAGGCCGGATAGCCGAGGACTTGCTGGCGGCGATCCGGGAGGAAAACAGGGTTTCGGTCGGCTCCGGCCTCGTCTCGGCCAGCATCGGCATCGCCTTCTTTCCGCTGGATGCCGAAGACCAGGCCGGCCTGATCAGCCATGCCGACACGGCACTCCATCGCGCCAAAACCGAAGGCAGGGACACTTATCGGTTTTTCGAGATAGCCATGGGCACCGCGGCCCGCGACAAGCGCGTGATGGAGCATGAATTGCGCCAGGCGATCGCCCGCAAGGAGTTCCACCTCGTCTATCAGCCGCAGAAGGAGATCCGCGGCGGCAGGATGATCGGCTTCGAAGCCCTGGTCCGTTGGCAGCACCCTGAGCGGGGTGACATTTCTCCGACCGTTTTCATCCCCGTGGCCGAGGACAGTGGCGCTATCGCGCAGATCGGCGACTGGGTGCTGACGACGGCTTGTAACGATGCTGTTCGCTGGACAAACCCGCTGATGGTCGCCGTCAACGTCTCCGCCGTGCAACTTCACAATCCGAACTTCAGCCGCAAGGTGCACGACGCATTGACGAGATCCGGCCTGGCCCCCGGCAGGCTCGAACTGGAGATCACCGAAACGGCCCTGGTGAAGGACATGCCGCGCGCGCTGGCAACCTTGAGGCAGGTCAAGGCGCTTGGCGTGCATGTGGCGATGGACGATTTTGGCACCGGCTATTCTTCGCTGTCCAACCTCAGCGCCTTTCCCTTCGACAAGATCAAGATCGACGGGTCGTTCATCAAATCGGTCGACAAGAACGCCCAGTTCGCGGCGATCGTTCGCGCCGTGCTGGGGCTTGGACGCGGTCTCGGCTTACCGGTTCTGGCAGAAGGCATCGAGACGCCGGGTGAATTGCAGTTCCTGGACGCCGAGGCTTGCGAGATCGGGCAAGGCTACTACCTCGGCAAACCGGCTCCGATCGAGACATTCGGGGAACTGACGGGCGTGGCCGCTCCGGCAATCCGCACCGCCAGCCGACGCGGCGCAAGCATTGCCGTGCTCAAGCCGCGCCTGCGCACGGTCTGAGCCTATCCCGGCTGAAGCGCCGCCTCGACCAGACGCTTGGCATCCGGCCCCGACCATTCGGCCGGGCCATTCATATGGGCGATCAGGCAGCCTTGCCCATCGATCAGCATGGTGACCGGCAGACCGAGCGCCAGGCCGCGCGTCTTGACGTCGTTGAACAGCGCCATCGTGGCATCGCGATAGTAGCCGAGCGACTTGACGCCGGTGTCCTCCAGGAACTTCTTCGGTTTGGCATCGTCGCCGGCATCGACGTTGACGGCAACAACCTGAAACGCATCGCTGCCCATCTCCTTCTGCAGCGCATCGAGCGCCGGCATTTCGGCGCGGCAAGGTGCGCACCATGTCGCCCACAGATTGAGCAGCACCGTCTTGCCGGCATGATCGGCGATCGTCGTCGGCTTGCCGTCGGGGCCGTTGAAGGCAAGGCTTTTCAGCGATTGCGGCGGATCCGCCGGCAAAAGCGCGGCAACCTGGCCGGTGGCAGCGGCGGCGATCTTCTTGGCACGGTCGGTCTTGGCGGCGCAGGCGACGTCGTCCTTGCCGCCGCCGGCGGCCACTTGCGCGGGCGCCTTGTTGCCAGAACTGCTTTCCCTGACATATACCGCGACCGCGCCGGCCAGCACGCCCGCAACCAAAGCGGCGAGGATGAGACGCAAAGCCGGGAAAAATCTATTGCCGTCTGCCATTTTTGAAAAACTGCTCCGGAGCACGGGTTATAGCGATGAACGACAAGAAGGCCAGCAACCAGATGTGGGGCGGACGTTTTGCCTCGGGTCCGGCCGCAATCATGGAAGCGATCAACGCATCGATCTCGTTCGACCGCAAACTCTATGCGCAGGATATTCGCGGCTCGATCGCCCATAGCCAGATGCTGGCGCAAACGGGCATTATTTCGGCGGCCGATCAAGAAAAAATCGCTCACGGGCTGAACACGATCCTCGCAGAGATCGAGGCCGGCACATTCGAGTTCTCGACCAGGCTGGAAGACATCCACATGAATGTCGAGGCCCGTCTGGCCGATTTGATCGGCCCCGCCGCCGGCCGCCTGCATACCGCCCGCTCGCGCAACGACCAGGTGGCGGTCGACCTCAGGCTGTGGGTCAAGGACGAATGCTTTCGTGTCGCCGAGGCGCTGAAGGGCCTGATCACGGCGTTCCTGGATCGGGCCGAGGAGCATGCGGCAACGGTGATGCCGGGCTTCACCCACATGCAGGCGGCGCAGCCGGTGACCTTCGGCCACCACTGCATGGCCTATGTCGAGATGTTTGCGCGCGACCTGTCGCGTGTCCGCGACGCCATCGAGCGGATGGATGAAAGCCCGCTCGGCGCCGCCGCCCTTGCCGGCACCAGCTTTTCCATCGACCGGCACCAGACGGCGAAGGCGCTTGGCTTCCGCGAGCCGATGCGCAATTCGCTCGACAGTGTTTCGGACCGCGATTTCGCGCTGGAGTTCCTGGGCTTTGCGGCGATCTGCGCGACGCATCTGTCGCGGCTGGCCGAAGAGATCATCATCTGGTCGACGCCGCAATTCGGCTTCATCAGGCTGTCGGATAGTTTCTCGACGGGTTCGTCGATCATGCCGCAGAAGAAGAACCCGGACGCTGCCGAACTGGTGCGCGGCAAGACCGGCCGTGTCACCGGCCATCTCGTCGGTCTGCTGACGGTGATGAAGGGCATGCCGCTGACCTATGGCAAGGACATGCAGGAAGACAAGGAATCGGTCTTCGACGCGGCCGAGACGCTCGACCTGATGCTGGCGGCGATGACCGGCATGGTGCGCGATATGACGGTGAACACTGCCGCGATGAAGAAGGCGGCCGGCGCCGGCTATTCGACTGCGACCGACCTCGCCGACTGGCTGGTGCGCTCGCTCGGCCTGCCGTTCCGCGAGGCGCACCATATCACTGGCCGGGCGGTGGCGCTGGCCGAGGAGAAGAAGGTCGGGCTCGACAGGCTTTCGCTGGAGGATCTGCAGTCCATTCACCCCGGTATCAGCGCCGACGTGTTTTCGGTTCTTGCCGTGCAGAATTCTGTAAAGAGCCGCACGAGCTTCGGCGGCACCGCGCCGTCCGAGGTGCGCAAGCAGATCCGCTACTGGAAAAAGCGGCTCGCCAAGGCGTAAGACGCGGGGTGCAATGGCCGCAAAACTCGGCTAGAAGCGGCTGCGGGCAACAGTTTCGGACGGATGGCACGATGACCGGAAGCAGGATTTTGGTGACGCTGACGCTGCTGGCGGCAATGGCCACCGTTGCGGCCTGCGGCAGGAAGGCTGCGCTCGACACGCCGTACGCGGCAGCCGTGCAGGCCCGCAAGGACGCCGAGAAGGCCAAGCAACCTTTGCCGCCGGAGCCGGAAAAACCTGTCGAGGACAAGAAATTCATCCTCGACCCGCTGCTCTGATTTCGGACCAATCTCGTGAACCATTTCGACTACCGCGATGGCGCGCTGCATGCCGAGGACGTGGCGATATCAGACATCGCCGCCAGCGTCGGCACGCCGTTCTACTGTTATTCGACGGCGACGCTGACCAGGCATTTTCGCGTCTTCACCGAGGCCTTTGCCGGGCTCGATGCTCTCGTCTGCTATGCCATGAAGGCGAATTCCAACCAGGCCGTGCTGAGGGTGCTGGCAAGGCTCGGCGCCGGCGCCGACGTGGTCTCGGAGGGCGAATTGCGCCGCGCTTTGGCGGCCGGCATCCCGGCAAGCAAGATCCTGTTTTCGGGCGTCGGCAAGACCGCGCGCGAAATGGATTCTGCGCTCTCGGCCGGCATTCTCTGTTTCAACGTCGAATCCGAACCGGAGCTGGAGCTGCTGTCGGCCCGCGCCACCGCGCTGGGCAAGATCGCGCCGATCTCGCTGCGCATCAACCCGGATGTCGACGCCAGGACGCACAAGAAGATTTCGACTGGGAAGGCCGAGAACAAGTTCGGCATTCCGTGGCAGCATGCGCGGAAGGTCTATGCGCGCGCGGCTGAGCTGACGGGCATCAAGGTCACCGGCATAGACACCCATATCGGCAGCCAGATCACCGAATTGCAGCCCTTCGACGACGCCTTTGCGCTGCTGGTGGAGCTGGTCGGCGCCTTGCGCTCCGACGGTCATGCCATCGAGCACATCGATGTCGGCGGCGGCCTTGGCATTCCCTACCGCGTCGACAACAACCCGCCGCCTTTGCCCGATGCCTATGCCCGGATCGTCAGGAAACATGTTGCCAAACTTGGGCTGAAGGTAATGTTCGAGCCAGGCCGGCTGATCGTCGGGAATGCCGGCATCCTGGTGTCGGAAGTAATCTTCGTGAAGGAGGGCGACGCCAAGAACTTCCTCATCGTCGACGCCGCGATGAACGACCTGATCCGGCCGACGCTTTACGACGCTTTTCACGACATCAAGCCGGTGGCGCAGCAGCCGGCCGCTGCACCACGCATGAAGGTCGACGTCGTCGGCCCGGTTTGCGAGACCGGCGACTATCTCGGGCTCGACCGTGACCTGCCCCGGCTGAAATCCGGCGACCTGATCGCTGTCTCCACCGCCGGCGCCTATGGCGCCGTTCAGGCCGGCACCTACAATACCAGGCTGCTGGTACCGGAAGTGCTGGTCGACGGCGACCGCTTCCACGTTGTGCGTCCGCGCCAGACCTATGACGAGCTGATCGGACTGGACTCGGTGCCGGACTGGTTGGAGTAGAACTCTGCAGCTACAGCCGGTGCTGAATGAGCGCCCTGATTTCGGCGATTCTGTCCTCATTCCGGCGATAGAATATCCACTGCTTGATGCGCTTGCTGCGCAAAAGCCCTGCCTGGGTGAGCACGCGCATATGCTCGCTGAGCGTAGCCTGGGTGATCCCTAGCCTCTCCGCGATCAGCAGCGCGCAGACGCCGTCCTCGACCAGATCGCCGTCCGTCTGCGGCGGAAAATGCGCCCGCGGGTCCTTGAGCCAATCGAGGATCTGGAGCCTGCGCTCGTTGGCAATCGCTTTGAAAACGTCGACCTCTTGCATTTAGGCACTTTGCCAAGTTACTAAGTAATGTCAACTCTGGGAGTGAAAGCATGCTGCACGGCCACACGATCACACGCGAGCGCATTGCGGCGATAGAACCCCGCATCCGGCCCTTCGTGCGCCACACGCCGGTGCTGCGCGTCGACATGGCCGATTTCGGCCGCCCGCCTCTGCCCGTCGACCTGAAGCTTGAGTGCTTGCAGCATTCCGGCTCGTTCAAGGTACGTGGTGCGTTCACCAATCTCCTCGAACGGCCGGTTCCTGCGGCCGGCGTCGTCGCCGCGTCGGGCGGCAATCACGGCGCCGCCGTCGCCTATGCCGCCATGCGGCTCGGCCACAAGGCGACCATCTTTGTTCCCGAAGTGAGCCCGCAGGCCAAGCTGGACCGCATCCGCGGCTACGGCGCCGAGCTGATCGTCGGCGGCGCCCGTTATGCCGAGGCGCTGGCCGCCAGCGAGAGCTTCGCCGAAAAATCCGGCGCGCTGCAGATCCACGCCTTCAACCAGGAGGAGACGCTGGTCGGGCAAGGCACGCTCGGCCTCGAGATCGAGGCCGACCTGCCGAAGCTCGACACCCTGCTGGTCGCCGTCGGCGGCGGCGGGCTGATCGGCGGCATCGCTGCCTGGTTTTCCGGCCGCATCAGGATAATCGCGGTCGAGCCGGAGGGTGCGCCGACGCTTCATCGCGCCTTCGAGGCGGGCCGACCCGTCGACGCGCCGGCTGAGGGCATCGCCGCCGATTCGCTCGCGCCAAAGCGTGTCGGCGAAATGATGTATCCTATCGCCGAGGCATTCGTCGAGCGCTCGATCCTGGTCGGCGACGACGACATTATCGCCGCCCAGGCGGCGCTGTGGGACCGCGTGCGAATCATCTCCGAGCCGGGCGGCGCGGCCGCCTTCGCGGCGCTCCTGTCCGGCCGCTACGCACCGGCTGCAGGCGAGCGCGTTGCCGTACTGGTCTGCGGCGCAAACGCCAATCCGGCGAAATTCTGACAATATCCGGGGCATTATTGTTCACGTTTTGGGGAACCGCCTCGCCTTCGCCGTGTTTGTTGGTATCCTTAGGGCGATGTGCATCCGCTTGGACGCACGAAGTACGCGCTAAGATTTTAGGTCTTCGCATCGTGCTTCCCGAAAATCGACTTTTCGGGCCCATGCGATAGACTCGTGAGGCCTGGGCTATCCCGCCCGGCCAGGAAGGGCCGATGACACAACGACCCATTTTCACCAGCGATCGCAGTCTGGCCAGGCGCCTTGCCTTGAGCCGGCTGGGGACGCAGGTCTCGATAATCGTCGAACGCGGCTGGCCATTGCTGCTGCCACTGATCATCGTCGCCAGCCTGTTCCTCAGCATTTCGTGGCTCGGCCTGTTCCCATTTTTGCCCGATCTGGCGCGGATCGGTCTTATCACGGCATTCGGCGTCGCAGCGCTTGCCGCACTCTATCCACTGCGTTTCTTCCGCACGCCATCCAGGGCCGAGGTCGACCGCCGCATCGAGGCGGCCAACCGATTGCTGCACAGCCCGGTGCAGGTCCAGACCGATCGCCCGAGCGGCAAGGAAAGCATTTTTTCGCAAGCCCTGTGGCGCGAGCATCAGCGGCGGATGGCGGACCGGCTGGGCGAGCTTGGCGGCGACGTGCCGCGCACACGCGTGCCGGAACGCGACCCGTGGGCGCTGCGCGCCGTTGCCGCGCTTTTGTTGGTCACTGCCTTTGCCTTCTCCTTCGGGCCATCGGGCGGCAGGCTGAGCGACGGTTTTGTTGCCCGTGCCGCCCGCGACGTCGTGCCGCCGCGCATTGATGCCTGGGTGACGCCGCCGGCCTATACCGGCAGGCCGCCGGTATTCCTGAACGCCCCGGTCCTGGCCAACAACGCCACTCAAGCGCCGCCGACCTTCACGGTTCCGGAGGGCAGCGATGTGTCGTTGCGCGTCACCGGCGGTTCGGGCGAGGAAACGCTGAGCTACGCCGATATCGGCGGCAACACCCGCGCCATCGATCCGACCGGGCCGCAAGCCGCCAAGACTGAGGCAAGTCCGGCAACGCCTTCCACCGTGCGCCAGTTCAGCGGCAAGTTAACGGCCGACGGCACGCTGACGCTGCAGTCCAGCGACGGCGAGCTCGGCCGCTGGGCCTTCGCCATAATTCCCGACAAGCCGCCGCAGATCCGCTTTGTCGGCGAGCCGAAGCGCGCCGTCAACGGCGCCTTCGAACTCAACTACCAGATCGACGACGACTATGGCGCGGCCTCCGCCAAGGCGGTTTTCGCATTGGCCGATCCGCAAGTGCCCAACGCGCATCCGCTCTATGGCCCGCCGGAAATGCCGCTGACGTTGCCGCGCCGCGGCGGCAAGGCCAATGCCGCTAAGACGACGAAGGATCTGACCGACCATGTCTGGGCCGGTGGCAACGTCAAGCTGTCGCTTGTCGTCACCGACGGTGCCGGACACACGGCGACCAGCGAAACCAAGACGCTGGTTATGCCGGAGCGGCCATTCTCCAACCCGTTGGCGCGGGCTGTGGTCGAGCAGCGCCGCATGCTGGCGCTCGACGCCTATGCCAAGGACCGCGTGCTCGACCTGATGGATGCGATCACGCTCAGGCCCGAAGACACGTTCGACAACATGACGCACTATCTCGCCATCATGAGCGCCCGCACCCGGCTGAAGATGGCCGACAGCGACGACCAGTTGCGCGACGAGGTCGCTTACCTCTGGGAGATCGCGCTCGGTATCGAGGAAGGCAATCTTTCGGCGGCCGAGAAGCGGCTGCGTCAGGCGCAGCAGGCGCTGCAGGACGCGATCAAGAACGGCGCCAGCGACCAAGAGATCGAGAAGGCGATGAAGGAACTGCGCGAGGCGATGAACCAGTTCCTGCAGGAATTCGCGGCGCGGGCGCAGCAGAATCCGAATGCGCCACAGATGCAGCAGAACGGCCAGGAACTGCGCCAGAGCGACATCGACCGCATGATGGACCAGATCGAGAACCTGGCGAAATCCGGCAATCGCGACCAGGCGCAGCAATTGCTGTCGGAGCTGCAGGATATGATGAACAATCTGCAGGCAGGCCGCCAGCAACAGGGCGGTCAGCAGGACAGCGAGATGCGCCAGCAGATGGACAAGCTGGGCGAAATCATGCGGCGCCAGCAGGAGATGATGAACGACACTTTCCGCATGGACCAGATGCAGCGCGGCCAGCAACAGCGCGGGCAGAACCGCGACGAGCAGCTCGGCGAGAACAGTGAGCCAGGCCCGATGGGCGAAGAGGGCAAGCCCGGCCCAGGTGACGACCGCGATCCCCTCGGCCGGCCGAACCCGATGACGCCGCAGGAATTTGCTGACGCGCTGAAGCAATTGCAGGAAGGCCAGGGCAAGCTGCAGAGCGAGCTCGATCAATTGAGGAAGAGCCTCGAAGGCATGGGCCTCGACCCCAATGAGGGGTTTGGCGAGGCCGGCAAATCCATGGGCAATGCCGAACAGGCGCTCGGCGAGGGCGAAGGCGACCAGGCCGTCGGTCACCAGGGCCGCGCATTGGAAGCCTTGCGCAGGGGCGCCAAGGACATGATGAAGCAACTGCAGGCGATGCAAGGCGACCAGGGCGGCAACGGCCAGGGCGGACGCCAGCAGAATGCCGACCGTGACCCGCTCGGGCGGCCTCGCACCAGCGAGGGTCCCGACGACGGAAGTTCGGTGAGAGTGCCCGACGAGATCGACGTGCAGCGTGCCCGCCAGATCCTCGAAGCGATCCGCAAGCGGCTCGGCAACGCACTCAGCCCCGATATCGAGCGCAGCTATCTGGAGCGGTTGCTGGAGCTGAAGTAAGGCTGCCTGTATTCGGAAGATCGCCGCGCGCAGTCCGTGGTGGCCGCCAGCGCCGAGCTGAGTGGCATGCTTTAACGGTTGGTGAAAGCCTCGCGGATCGCCTCTTCCATGCCGTCGATTGCCTCGCCGGAAGCGTTCGCATTGCGCCGCAGCACCACGTTCGAGGAATCGATGTCGCCGAACCCGTCGGCGGCCGTAAGCTCGCGGCAGCCGGCCGGGATGTTGCTGCGCGAGATCGGCGCAATCGCCAATCCGGAGGTGACGGCGAGCCGCAGGCCGCCATTGGTATCGCTGGTGTAGGCGACACGATAAGCGAGACCGCGCTGTTCCAGCGACTTTATCGCGAAATCCTTGCACCAACCGGCACGGTTGTAGAGCGCGATCGGCACCGGCCGCTCCTCATGCATGTGATGCAGCTCCGACGTCACCCATACGGTTGGGTCATGCATCAGCACCTCACCGCCTGACAGATCCTGCCATTCGAACACCACCGCCAGATCGAGCTCGCCGGCGGCGAGCGCCGCGATCTGCGCACCGGAATGCGCGTAGCGGACGGTGATGTCGACCTGAGGATGGCGCTTGGCAAAGACGCCGAGTGCCCGCGACAGGATCGCGTGGCCATATTCCTCCGGGATACCGATGCGCACCGGCCCGCCAAGCGGCGCCGCGACCATCGATGCCGCCGTCTCGTCGAGCAGTGAAACGATACGCCTGGCGTTGGCGATGAGTTCGCCGCCGCGCTGCGTCAACGCTACACCGCGCGACCCGCGCTCGAACAGGCTGTCGCCGATCATGCCTTCGAGCCTCTTCATCTGCATCGAGACTGCCGACTGGGTGCGGCCGGCCCGCTCCGCCGCTTTGGTGAAATTGCCGGTGTCGGCGACCGCCACGAAGGTGCGCAACAGGTCGCTGTCGAGATTGGGTCGCATGTGCCCACCATAAGAAAATCTGATTGCTGGCATCATTCCAATTCGTTTGCAACATGTCAAACGGGGGACGATAGTCGCCTTACCCATTGGATATGCGGCCGCGAAATCGGCTGCGGACCAATCAAAAGTCCTCACTCGTACCCGCTGCCCGAAACGGTGGCGGGTTCTTTTTACCCGGATGCAGGCCTGCCTTCGGCCACGCACGCGGGAGACAGGAGCGCCTATGCAGAATCGGCTTGTGCTCGGCATCTTCAGCCTCTGTCTCGGCGTGCTGGTCTTTTCGCTGCAGGACCCGCTGGTCAAGGCGGTGTCGAGCCACTATCCGGTCACCGAGGTGATGGCGATCCGCTCGATCGTCGCCCTGCCGATCCTGGTTTTCCTTGTCCACGCCGATGTCGGATTGCAGGCGATCCTGTCGAAGCGGTTCGGCATGCTGACGATGCGCGCCTTCATCCAGTTCACCTCCTACACGGCCTACTATCTGGCAATCGCCGCCCTGCCGCTGGCTGACGCGGTGGCGCTCTATTTCATGGCGCCGCTGTTCATCATGGCGTTGGCCGGCCCCTATCTCGGCGAACGCGTGTCCTGGCAGGCGCTCGCCACCGTCCTGGTCGGCATGCTCGGCGTGCTGGTGATGGTGCGCCCGGGCGCCGGCTTGTTCGACTGGGCAGCGCTGCTGTCGCTAGGTTCGGCTCTGCTCTACGGTTTCTCGCAGCTGATGGCACGCAAGATCGGCGACACCGAATCCTCGACTGTCATGGCGTTCTATCAGAACGGCGCCTATCTGGTCGGCGCCGCCTTGGTGGCGGCATTGTTTTGGCTGGCAGGCATTGACCACGCCGTGCATCCGAGCCTCGAATTCCTCGTCCGGCCATGGGTCTGGCCGGCGACGCCGGATCTCCTCAAGATGGGGACATGCGGCTTCGTTGCCTCGGCCGGCATGATCCTGTTGTCGCAGGCCTACCGGCTGGCGCCCGCCAACAGCGTCGCCACCTTCGAATACACCGGTATCATCTGGTCGCCGCTATGGGGTTTTCTGTTCTTTGCCGAGGTGCCGCGACCAGCGACGGCGGCCGGCGCAGCCCTCATCATCGGCGCCGGGCTTTTTGCGCTCAATGCCGGCCGGCACCGGAGCGGCGTGCCAGCCAATACGGCGACCTGCGACCCTGCCTGAAGGCGGTCGGCCTTGGACTTAGGCGAAGCAGGCGAGCGCCTGTTCGACGCGGGCGCGGATTTCAGCCAGCGTGAACGGCTTTTGCACGACGTCGAGAATAATGCCGTCCAATTCGTCGGCGCGCTCGCGCTGGTCGGCATAGCCGGTCATCAGCATGATCTTCATCGCCGGGAACAGCGCCGCTGCCGCCTTGGCCATCTCGATGCCGTCCATCTCCGGCATGCGGATGTCGGACAGCACAAGGTCATAGCTCCCTTGCGCCGCCCGGATCAGAGAAAGGCCGTGTGCGCCGTCCGCGGCGACAGTGACATTATGCCCGGCGCGCTCGAGCGCGCGAGCGGCGAGAGTGCGGACGGATTCATCGTCCTCGACGATCAGGAGATTTGCCATGGGCAGGATATTTGGCGAGGAAAAGTTGATGTTTCCTGAAAGCCAGGAAGGCCATGAGGCCTTTTCAAAATTCGCTCCGCCGAGTCATATGACGTGGTTTTCGAGACCCGGAGCGGACGTTCGAGTCCGTGAGCACCGGAAGCGCAGAAAACCGCGTCAGATGACCGCCGGAGTAGAATTTTCAAAAGGCCTCAGGCGTCGCCCTTGACGATGCCGACGAACGGCAATTCGCGAAACGCGTGGGCGACGTCCATGCCATAACCGACGACGAAATAATCGGGGCAGTCAAAGCCGACATAGTCGGCGTTGAGCGTGGTCTGGCGGCGCATGCGCTTGTCGAGCAGCACGGCGATGGCACAGCTCCTTGCGCCGCGCGACAGCATGAGGTCGCGGGTGAAACTCAGCGTCTTGCCGGATTCCAGAATGTCATCGATCAAAAGCACATCGCGACCGGCGACCTCGTTGTCGATGTCGCGCAGCACCCTCACCTCACCGCTGGTCGTGCCGGCGCCATAGCTGGAGATGAAGATGAACTCGACCTCCGGCGACAGGCCGACATCGTGCATGGCACGGATAAGATCGGCGGCGAAGATGAACGATCCCTTCAGCACCGAGATTACCAGAAGGTCGTGGTAGTCGTGCCCGGCGATCTCCTTGGCAAGTTCCAGGTTCCGCCGCGCGATGGCGGACGCCGAAAACAGGACTTCGATTTCCTTGCCGCGCACAACTGGCATTGGCTGCCCTTCCAGAATGATCGCCTTTGTAGGCGAAGCCGACCGAAACGGTCTTCAACCCGTTTCTAGGCATGTCGTGCCGTCTGGCAAGGCCAAATCTTTCGCAGGGCACCCGCGAACGGTCGGATGTCCCACCGTCGCGAATCGTTTATCTGGTGACCTGTTGATTTTCTGGCGCCGCTCTAACGAACCAGCGCATGGCCGCCCGAAATCCAGAAGGCGGCAAAGACGGCACCGACGCCGACAATCCAGAAGATCGGCCCACCATGCACCCACAACGGCCGTTCGACGGCGGTTTCGGGCTTGCGCAACATGTCCATGCCTTCGATCGAAGGCATGGAAATCATGCGCGCAGGCGGCGGCGCAAAGTCTTGACGTGTAAAATGGCGGGGCAGCACCTCATAGTCGGCATCGATGACCTCGGCGGTCACGTCGCGCATGATGCGTTCCGGCTCGGCGGCCGGATCGGTCATGATTTCGCCGGAAACCGGGCGCGCGGTTCGATCCTCAGCCATCATGGCCCAACACTACCGCACCTGTTCGCTGTTCGTTTCTTTTGGGTAAACGGAAATGGTTAACGCTTCCCCACCGGAACCCCTGTGACTCGCTCGAAAAGCCCCCAAATTAACCGTCGGTTAACCATGCCGGCCGATGGTCTTTCCACAGAAAGGGCTGGCATCTTGCCGCCGAGAATTTCAGGTCGTCGAAAGTGATCCGCTTCGAAAATGTCGGCCTCCGCTATGGCATGGGTCCGGAGATTCTCCGCGACATCTCCTTGCACATTCCGGAGCGCTCCTTTCAGTTCCTGAGCGGACCTTCAGGCGCCGGCAAGACGACGTTGCTGCGGCTTTTGTTCATGTCGCTGAAGCCGACGCGCGGCCTGATCACCATTTTCGGCAAGGACCGCTCGCGCATCTCGCGCACCGAATTGCCGCATCTGAGACGTCGCATCGGCGTGGTGTTCCAGGATTTTCGCCTGCTCGACCATATGACCACCTACGAGAACGTGGCATTGCCGCTGCGCGTGCGCGGCCGCGAGGAGGCGACCTATCGCACCGACGTCACCGAGCTGCTGAAATGGGTCGGCCTCGGCGAGCGCATGCATGTGCTGCCACCGGTGCTGTCTGGCGGCGAGAAGCAGCGCGCCGCCATTGCCCGGGCGTTGATCGAGCAGCCCGAGATCCTGCTCGCCGACGAGCCGACCGGCAATGTCGACCCGCCGCTGGCGCGACGCTTGCTGCGGTTGTTCATCGAGCTCAACCGGCTGGGCACCGCCGTGGTGATCGCCACACACGACCTCGGCCTGATGGAACAGGTCGACGCACGGCGAATGATCCTGGCCGGCGGAAGGCTGGACATCTATGACTGAGCTCTCCGTCGAACATTTCGAGGGTCAGGACGCCGCGGCGGCAAAGCCCCGCGTCCAGCGCAAAATGGCGCCGATCGTGCCGGCGCAGAACATCGCCGGCCGGGCGCTGGTGCTGGTCATTGCCATCATGACGTTTCTGTCCTGTCTGACGTTTGGCGCAGTCACGCTGGTGCGTGACACCGCCTCCGTCTGGGAGAACCAGATCTCGCGCGAAGCGACCATCCAGATCAAGCCGGTCGACGGCCTCGACATGGAGGCCGCACTTGCGCTGGCCTCGCAGATCGCCGGCGAATTCCCTGGCGTGAAAAGCGCCAGGATCATCGATCGCGAAGCAACGGCCCGACTGCTCGAGCCTTGGCTAGGCTCGGGCCTGAACATCGATGAGCTGCCGGTGCCGCGCTTGATCATCATCACCATCGACGAGAATAGTCCGCCCGATTTCGCCGCACTGCGCGCGGCAATCACGCCGAAGCTGCCGAGCGCCTCGCTCGACGATCATCGCACCTGGGTCGACCGGCTGGTTGCCATGGCCCGCACCACGGTAACGATCGGTATCGCAGTGTTGGCGCTGATGCTGTCTGCGACGGTGCTGACCGTTGTATTCGCGACGCGCGGCGCCATGGCCGGCAATGGCCACATCATCGAGGTGCTGCATTTCGTCGGCGCCGAGGCGCGCTTCATCGCGCGCGAATTCCGCCGGCATTTTCTGGTCACCGGCATGAAGGGCGCCGCGGCAGGCGGCGCCGCAGCGATCCTGGTCTTCATCGTCTTCTCCTGGTGGTCGTCACACAACATGGCAACGCCGCAGGCCGACCAGGCGACCGCCCTGTTCGGCAATTTCGCCATCGGCTCGGCGGGTTATCTCGGGGTCGCTGTCATGGTGCTGGTGATCGGCGCGCTGACGGCGGCAACCTCCCATTTCACCGTGGTTGCTTATCTCAGCGACATCGACATTCGCCAGCCGGACGCCGGCTAAAGGAAAGATCGATCACGGATGAAAACGCATCGTCACGAAAATTGCATTTTTTTCCTACCAAAGGCCGTATTTCGGGATTAACCATTTCATGATGGACGTTCGGGACTCGACCGATACCGCTGGATGCATGCCAGTGCTGGTTGCGCGCCCGCCTGTATTCGCCGAGCCTGATGAATTTGCCAAGCCGGATCAGTTTGCCAAACATGGGCGGCTGCTGGCAGGCCGCTCCTTGCGCATCTCGGCTCTCCTTCTGCTCGCCTTTATGGCGCTGTTTGTCGCCGGCTTCGGCTGGTTCGCCAATACCGTCAGCCGCCTGACTACGCCCGCCAATCCGGCAAGGGCCGACGCTATCATCGTGCTGACCGGCGGCCAATCGCGCCTCGACGCTGCGATGGGCCTGCTTGCCTTAGGCAAGGGCGAGCGGCTGCTGATCAGCGGCGTCCATCCCTCCGCCAGCCGCCGCCAGCTTCAGGCCGCGACCGGCGGCGACAAGAGGCTGTTTTCCTGCTGCGTCGACATCGACCGCGCCGCGCTCGACACGATCGGCAATGCCGAGGAAAGTGCCAAATGGGTCGAGGACCATGCCTACGGCACCGTCATTCTCGTCACCAACAATTATCACATGCCGCGCAGCCTGCTGGAAATGGGCCGGCTGCTGCACGGCGCCAGGCTCGAACCCTATCCGGTGGTCAACACCAACCTCGAGAATGGCGGCTGGCTGACCAAGCCAGAAGCGCTGCGCGTGCTGTTCACCGAATATAACAAATACCTGCTGGCGCTGGCGCGCGGCATCATGCCGGTGAAGCAATCGCCCAACGGCGTCACGCTGGCCGACGCCGCGGGCGGAAACTGAACGGCACCGGCACTTTTATTCCCTAGCTCTTATTCCCTGGCTGCAGCATCTGATCGCAAGCGTGCGATCTCCTGTTCGAGCCGTTCGATGCGCTTGTCGCGTTCGCCCAGCGCCGCCGCCACGTCGGCCGCTTCGAAACGCTGCGGGATGTGCTGCGAGCAATTTGAATCCCAAGCCGAAACCGTAAACAGGATAACCTGCTCGGGTCGCGCCTTATAGTCTTGCGGCATCAGCTTTGCCGTCAGCTCGGCATCGCCCTCGACGACGCGCGCCCTGCCCCAGATCTTGATGCGCTGCCGGTGCGCATAATCGATCAGGAATAGGAAAGCCTGTGGGTTGTCGCTGAGGTTGCCCTGGGTGATGAACTGCCTGTTGCCGGAAAAATCGGCAAAGCCGATCGTCCGTTCGTCGAGCACCGTGAGGAAACCGGCAGGCCCGCCGCGATGCTGGATGTAAGGCTGCCCGTCCGCATTGGCGGTCGACAGAAAGACGCTGGTCTGCGCCTCGATGAAGGCGGCGAGATCGGGCGTGATTGCCGCCTGCCAGCCGCCACGCTCCTCGACACGGGCATAGGCCTGGCGCGAGCCCTTGCGCGCCTGAATCGCCTTCACCGTCGGGGTGAAAGCAACATCGCTGGTGTGAGCGTTCATGGAAGCCTCCTCAAGCGCCAAGCTGCGCTGTATTGCTAGTCAGGAAATAGGTCCTTCCATCTTCGAGATGCAGATGCCATATCTGCAATCTATCCTTCCGTTTTTCGGGAGGGCAAATTTTCGGGAGAGCTATGGATCGCCTCCAGTCCATGTCGCTTTTCGTTGCCGCGGCGGAGACAGGCAGCCTCTCGGCTGCCGGGCGCCGCTTCGGCATTCCGCTGACGACGGTCAGCCGCAAGGTTTCGGACCTGGAAAAGCACCTGAAGACACGGCTGTTGAACCGCTCGGCGCGGCAGCTGTCGCTGACCGATGCAGGCCACGCCTATCTCGCCGCCTGTCGTCGCATTCTCGATGAGGTCGGCGAGGCCGAGCGAATAGCCGCCGGCGAATACAGCGCCCCGACCGGCGAACTGATCGTCACTGCGCCGATCGTCTTCGGCCGCCTGCATGTGCTGCCGGTCGTCACCGGCTTCCTCTCCGTCTATCCTGAGGTAGGTGTGCGGCTGACACTCGCCGACCGGATAACCCAGTTGGTCGAAGAGCACATCGACCTCGCCATCCGCATCGGCGAGCTTGCCGATTCGAACCTGATCGCCACCCGCCTGGGTTCAATCCGCCGCGTCGCTTGCGCGAGCCCAGCCTATCTCGCCGAGCACGGCACACCGAAAACGCCGCAGGAGCTTGCAGCACACAGTGCCATCACCTTCGAAGGGCTCACCGCCGCAGCCTGGAGCTTCGCCACCGGCAAGACCGAATTCAGCGTGCCGATCCGCTCCAGGTTACGGGTCAACACGGCTGAGGCAGCGATCGATGCGGCGATTGCCGGCGTCGGCGTGACGAGGCTGCTTTCCTATCAGATTGCCGCCGCAGTCCGGTCGGGTACGCTGCGCCCGGTGCTGCAAGAGTTTGAGCCAGACCCATGGCCGGTGAGCCTCGTCCATGCCGGCCAGGGGCTACTGCCGGTGAAGCTGCGCGCATTCCTCGACTTCGCCGCCCCGCGCCTGAGACAGCGCCTGCTGCAGGCCGCGTGGGAAACGTGACGAAGACGGCCCTCGCAAGGCCGGGCCGATCGCCCGCCTCGCAGCGTTTCCTTTTTGCCGGCGCTTGGTGTAACGAACGCACACCTCCTCACCGGGCACTTGTTGTATGCTGTATTTCCGCTCGCTGGCGTTCAATCTCGCCTTTTACCTCAATCTGATCGTCCAGATGATCCTCTGGACCCCGTATTATTTCCTGTCGCCGCGCCATCGCGCCTGGTTCGTGCCGAAATTCTGGTCGCGCACCAGCATGTGGCTCTACGACAAGATCGCCGGCACCAGAAGTGAGATCACTGGCCAGGAAAACCTGCCTGACGGCTCCTTCATCCTGGCGCCGAAGCACCAGTCCTTCTGGGACACGATCGCTTTCCTGCCTTATCTCGACGATCCCGTTTACATATTGAAACGGGAGCTGACGTGGATCCCGTTCTTCGGCTGGTACATTTTGAAGATGCGGATGATTCCTGTCGACCGCGGCAGCCGCTCGAAGGCATTGAAAATGGTGATCGCCGCGACCAAACAGGAATTGGCGCGCAATCCGCGCCAGCTGATCATCTACCCCGAGGGCACCCGCCGGGCGCCGGGCGACGAACCGGTCTACAAATATGGCATCGTCGAACTTTATGCCCAGCTTGGCATTCCGGTGGTGCCGGTCGCCCACGTCGCCGGTCTCTATTGGCCGCGCCGCAAATTCCTGCGCTATCCCGGCACGATCAAGGCGCGCTTCCTGCCGCCGATCCCGCCCGGCCTCGGCAAGGACGAATTCATGCAACGGCTGATCGGCGAGACGGAAGCCGCCTGCGACCAGCTTCTCGTCGAGGCGGCACAGACGCCGAACCCGCCGCCGATGCCGCCGACGGCAATGAAACGGCTTGGTGAGCTCGATGCGAAACCTGAATTGAAAGGCTGAGACACCCGCCGCGCATGCCGGAAAGGCTCACGGCAAGGCAGCCAGGGCGGCTGTTGCAACCAGCGTCACGGCAAACACCAGATTGATGATCCGCGACGCCAGCGGTTTGCGCAGCAAATGTGCAAAAGCCGCGCCGGCGAGAAGCCACAAGAGATGAATGGCAGCAATCATCAAGGCGAGGACCGCCAGCTTGGCTGAAATAGCAAGACCGCCGGCGCCAGGAGACGCGCCGGCGAACACGGCGGCAATCGCCACATAGGCTTTCGGATTGGCAACGGCCAGAAGGAACCCGCCCAGGAAAGTGGGAGGTGCCGCCCCACCAATGCGTGCCGCCAGCGGCGGCGCCGTCGCTATCTTGAACGCCAGATAGAGGATGTAGGCTGCTGACGCGACCGCCAACAGCGCTGCGAGCTTCGGCAGCGCGGTGAGAACGGCCATGATGCCCGTCGCCACCACCAAAAGCACGAGAACCGTCCCGACAACGATTCCCGAGGCATAGCGCACCGAACCGCGCAGGCCGAACGCGGCGCCGATCGCGGTGACGCTTATCGTCGCCGGCCCCGGGCTGCCCATGACGATGGCCGACACCAACACAAGCGCCAGCAATCGCTGCCATAGCTGCTGATCGAGAAGACCCTGTCCGGCCATGCGGCGCTGCATCCTGTGACGAGGCAGGGACGGTAGGGCAAGGCAGCGGCGCCGGTCTTGAACGATCGTGCGCGGCTACGCGCTGGCCTTGTCGAGCTCGGCGATATCGTCCGGGCTGAGCTGCAACGACGCGGCACGCACCAGGCTGTCGAGCTGATCGAGCGTCGTCGCGCTGGCAATCGGAGCGGTGACGCCGGGCCGTGCCATGACCCAGGCAAGCGCCACTTCCGCTGGCTTGGCCGAATGTCTGGCCGACACCGCGTCGAGCGCTGAGAGAATGCGCATGCCGCGGGTGTTGAGATAGCCTTTCACACCGCCACCGCGCGGACTTTTGCCGAGGTCGGCCTCGCTGCGGAACTTGCCGCTCAGAAACCCCTTGGCGAGGCTGAAATAGGTGATGACGCCGATGTCCTCGGCCGCGCAGAGATCGCGCAGCGGACCATCGAAGGACGAGCGGTCGTAGAGGTTGTATTCCGGCTGCAGCACCTCGTAGCGCGGCAGGCCGCGCAGGCTTGCTACGTCAAGTGCGGCCCGCAACTGGGCGGCGTCGAGGTTGGAAGCGCCGGCATAACGGATTTTGCCCTTGTCGAGCAGTTTCTGGTAAGCGCCGAGCGTTTCCTCATAAGGGGTCGCCAGGTCGGGCCAGTGCGACAGATAGAGATCGACGCTATCGACCTGCAGCCTCTTCAGCGAAGCATCGATGGCCTTTTCGATATAGGCGGCGGACAGGTCCCTCTTGCCCTGTCCCATATCCGAACCGACCTTGGTGATGACGACAACCTTGTCGCGGTTACCACGGCTCTTCATCCATCGGCCGATGATGGTTTCGGATTCGCCGCCTTGGTGGCCGGCAATCCAGCGCGAATAGGAATCGGCCGTGTCGATGGCGTTGAAACCGGCGTCGACAAAGCGGTCGAGCAAGTCGAACGAGGTTTTCTCATCGGCGGTCCAGCCGAACACATTGCCGCCCATAACCAATGGCGCGATGGATAGGTCGGTGCGACCGAGACGACGTTTCTGCAAGGCTGATCTCCATGGTGATTCATGCTGGGGCGGATGGGAGCCGCCGATCGGGCTAACCTATGTCGCGCCGTGGCGACGTCAAACGCATAGCCTCTTTTCCAGTCCGCCGGCGCTTCACAAAGCCGCGACCCGCCGCGCCGTGTCCGGCCCCAAGGCGCTGGTCCCGGGCATCCAAACCAGCAGCCTCTGAAGAAACGATCTGGCAAGTTTGGCACATAGATTGTCAAATCTGCCAATTCAGACCTTTGCCGGCCGGCCATAGGTTCCGCCGCGCCGACGCAAGTCTCGGCACGGCCTGGCCGGGGCTCAGACTGTTGGCCTCGGATCGTTTGTTATGGAGACCGGCATGAAAGCAATTGTATTTGACGCCATCGGTTCGCCGCGCGACGTGCTCTATGTGGATGACCTGCCGATGCCACGGATCAGCGACGGCGAGGTGCTGGTCAGGATGGTCTCGGCCTCGATCAATCCGGGCGACTTCCTGTTTATCCAGAACCTCTATCCCGAACCGAAGAAGCCGCATTTTCCCCGGCAGATCGCCGGAAACCATGGCGCCGGCATCGTCGAAGCCGTTGGCGCGAACGTCGGGTTGGAACCGGGGATGCTTGTCGCGTTCAGCTATTATGGCAGCTGGGCCGAGTACGCCGCCATTCCCGCCGAATGGCTGATCCCGTTGCCTGCCGGCTATCCTGTCGAACGCGCCGGGCAGATGGTGAACCCCATTACCGCGTGGGATCTGCTGGTGGATTCCCGTGTGCGGCCTGGCCAATGGCTGGCTGTCACGGCCGGCTATTCGTCAATTTCGACAATGGTGATGCAGTTCGCCCAACGACGCGGCATCAACGTCATCGCTCTTGTGCGGCGCTCGCACCAAAGCTTCGATCTGAAGACGCTTGGCGCCGCCGCCACTCTTGACCTTTCGGAGTTGAAGACAAGTATCCGGGAAGCCGTGATGGATATCACCGGCGGCGCCGGATTGAACGGGATTATCGACAATGTCGGCGGACCTGTCAGCGGCGAATTGATCCGCACCCTGGCGCTCGGCGGGCAGATGGTGATCAATGGCGGAATGAGTGCCGAGCGCTTCGAACTGCACAATTTCGATGTCTTGCTGAGCGGCGTCGAAATCAGGGCGAATATCTATCGCTACTTCTTTTCGCCGCCTGCCGAAGCCGACCGGCCTGTCCTATGCGAGATTATCGACACCTTCGGCCAGCCCGGCTTCCACGTTCCTGTCGGCGGTCTCCACCCGCTGACCGAGTTCAAGCTTGCCGTGGCAAACAGTCTGGATCGCGCCGATCTTGGTAAACAGATTTTCAGGATGTAGCCCGCGTCACGGCACCGAAGCTACGTCGCGATCCGTCTCGTCACGTCTTCCAGCCAGTGGTCGCTTATACCCAGTGCTTCGAGGTGCTCCAGCGTGCTGAGCACGTAATCCTCATTCCTCCCCGATTGGCCGACGGCGCCGCGAACGACGGCCGCCGCCTCGGCCGGGTCGAGCGCACCGGCATATTGCTCATGGCTGCGGTCCACGACATAGGCGACGGCGTCGACCGTCTTGCCCCCATCCGTTTCACCCTTGTCGAGGCGAACGCTGAGCACACGTTCGAGATAGACGTTGGTGACCAGCTCGCGTTCGCGCAGATAGGTAATGACCTCGTTGCGCAGCTCGCCTGGAACCCGGAACGCCAGCCCGATGCAGGAGCCTCCGCGGTCGAGGCCGAGCACCAGGCCCGGCCGTTCGCGCGTGCCGCGATGCACGAAAGAATAGACGCAGAGCGAACGGCGGTAGCCATGCAGGCGGGCGCGCCGCGTCTCGACATGTGCGAATCCCGGTCGCCAGATCAGTGAGCCGTAGCCAAAAACCCAAAAATCGCCCATATCGCCAAGCCTGATTGTGACGACCACCTCACCGGTGGTGTTTCAGTCCGTCTACCTGTTGGTGGCGCAAGCGACAGCCCGCCCGTGCCACCCCGCGTTAACGAAAGCCGCAGCATGACGTCAAGTGACGAGCGCCCGCCGCCCAGCCAACGTCGCCGCCTGTTGTGGCTTGCCGCTTTCATCCTCGTGCTGTTCGGCATCTACAGCGCCGGCTGGTTCTACCTGGCGGACCTGGTCGAGAGCGCCACCAAAAAGGCGGTCGCCGATCTCGACGACAAAGGCATCAAGGCCGACTGCGCCAATCTCGCGGTCAGCGGCTATCCCTTCAGCTTCACCGTTTCCTGCGACAGCCTGGCTTACGAGGACGACAGCCGCAACGTCGCGGCATCGACAGGCAAGATCAACGCCGCCACGCAGATCACCCGGCTTCTGTCGCCTGCCGCCGAGCTCAGGGGGCCGCTCAGGACCTCTGTTCCCGGCATGACCCCGCTCTGGATCGACTGGGATGATCTGCGGGCCGACATGAAGCTGTCCTGGCCGCTGCCGAGGCGCCTCTCGCTGCAGGCAGAAGGCCTGTCCGGCCAGACCGATCCGGCAGACGACACCGATCCCGTCTCGCTGTTCAGCGCCGGAACCGCCACCGGACAATTGCGCCCAAACGGCCCGGACATCGACTATGCCGGCAATTTTACCGATCTTGAAATCGACGCGGCGGCCATCGGCGGGCGCGTCTTGCCGCCGCTCGACGGCAGCGGCGACGTGACGCTGAAGAACGGCCTGACACTGATCAAGGCAAATCCGACGAGCCTGCGCGGCCAGGCGGCCGAAATCCACGAGCTCGATCTGTCGTCCGGAACTGCGCGCATCACCGTTTCCGGACCGCTGTCGGTCGATGACGACGGTCTCATAAATGCCGACCTGACAATCAGGCTCAATGATCCAAAGGCCGTGGCGGCAATCCTCGCCACCGCCATCCCCGAGCAGAAGAAAGAGATCCAGACCGGCTTTGCCGGACTGGCGCTGCTCGGCAACCAGCCGTCGATGCCGCTGAAGATCGTCAGGGGCAAGGCCTCGCTCGGCTTCATCCCGCTCGGCAAGATCAAGCCGCTCGACTAGAGTAATTCCAGCAAAAGTGTGAAACGGTTTTCCGTCCGGAATTGCGCAAAACAAAGAGATAGAGCCGTTCGGCGTTTCTGTGAAACGATGAACCGCTCTAAGCCAGGCTGGCCTGCGATCGGCCTGCCGCGGCTTATCCCTTCGGCGGGTGTTCGACTGCCTGGCGGCCGAAATCCGGTACGTCGATATCCTGGCCGGCCTCGATGATCGAGCGGCGGACGGCGCGGGTGCGGGTGAACAGGTCGAACAGTTTTTCGCCGTCGCCCCAGCGGATCGCCCGCTGCAGCGAGGACAGATCCTCGGAAAACCGCGCCAGCATTTCGAGAATGGCGTCCTTGTTGTGCAGGCAGACGTCGCGCCACATGGTCGGGTCGGACGCCGCGAGACGGGTGAAGTCGCGAAAGCCGGAAGCCGAGTATTTGATGACCTCGGACTTGGTCACCGACTCCAGATCGTCGGCGGTACCGACGATGTTGTAAGCGATGATATGCGGCAGGTGCGAAACGATGGCCAGCGTCATGTCGTGATGCTGCGGGTCCATCGTGTCGATGTTAGAGCCGCAGCGGCGCCAGAATTCCGAGAGCTTTTCCAGTGCTGCGGGATCGGTACCGGACAGAGGCGTGAAAATGCACCAGCGGTTCTCGAACAGTTCGGCAAAACCGGCGTCCGGTCCCGATTTTTCGGTGCCGGCCAAAGGATGGCCGGGGATGAAGTGCACGCCATCAGGCACATGCGGCTGCATCTGCGCGATCACCGATGCCTTGGTCGAGCCGACATCGGTGAGGATGGCGCCCTTCTTCAGTGCCGGCGCGATCTCCGCGGCGACCGTGCCTGAAGAGCCGACCGGCACCGAAACGATAACCAGATCAGCATCGCGAACCGCCTCTTTCGCATCCGTCGCATAGGTGTCGCCAAGGCCGAGTTGGCTCGCCCGTGCCAGCGTCGCTTCGCTGCGCGTCGAAATCGCGATTTGGCCGGCGAGCCCCTCGCGGCGGATGACGCGGGCCAGCGACGAGCCGATCAGGCCGATGCCGACCAGCGCGATTTTTTCGAACATCGGTGATGTCATGGTGTTCTAGCTTTTCAGGAATGTCGCGAGTGCTGCGACAACGCCGCGATTGGCCTCTTCGGTGCCGATGCTCATGCGCAGCGCGTTGGGAAAACCGTACCCGGAAACGCGCCGCAATATGTAGCCGCGCGCACTGAGGTAGTCGTCGGCGGCCGCCGCCGAATGCTTTTTGTCCTCGGGAAAGTGGATGAGGATGAAATTGCCGACGCTCGGCGTCACCCGCAGCCCGAGCCCGCTTAATTGCTCGCTCAGCCAGGCCAGCCAGGTCTCGTTGTGCGCGACGCTGCGTTCGATATGGGCGCGGTCGTGGATCGCCGCGATGCCGGCCTCGATTGCCGTTGCATTGACGTTGAAAGGCCCGCGCACGCGGTTGATCGCGTCGATGACGTGCATTGGCGCATACATCCAGCCGATCCGCGCCCCGCCCAGGCCCAATTTGGAGAAAGTGCGGGTCATGACCACGTTTTCCGCGCTGCCCACCAACTCGACGCCGGCTTCATAATCGTTGCGCCGGACATATTCGGCGTAAGCTGCATCCAGCACCAGAAGCACGTTTCGCGGCAGGCCGGCATGCAGGCGGCGCACCTCCTGGAACGGCACGTAGGTGCCGGTTGGATTGTTTGGATTGGCAAGGAAGATGATCCGGGTAGCCGGCGTCACCGCGGCGAGGATCGCATCGATGTCGGCGCGTTCATCGGTCTCCTTGACCGTTACCGGGACGGCACCGGCCGACTGTATGTAGATCTTGTAGACCATGAAGCCGTGTTCGGTGATGATGGCTTCGTCGCCGGGTGCGAGGTAGGTCTGCGCCAGCAGGCCCAGAATCTCGTCGGAGCCGTTGGAGCAGACGATGTTCGCCGAGTTGAGCCCGTGCACCTCGGCGATCGCTTCCCTCAGGCGCCTGGCGCTGCCGTCGGGATAGACCGCGAGCTTGTCGGCGACCGCGCGCGCGGCCTCTATCGCCTTTGGCGAAGGGCCGAGCGGGTTCTCGTTCGCCGACAATTTATGGACCTTGGCGACACCTTCAGGCGCCGCGCTCTTGCCGGGCACATAGGCTTCGATGTCCATGATGCCGGCGCGGGGCTTTGGACGTGTCTGATCCGGTGTCTGGCTCATTTCATGAAATCCGTCGAGAGTGCCTCCGTCCGGAAGCCGCAGCGGAAATACAAGCCGTGGCCCGGAATGTCGAGGGGCGGCAATTCGGGATCAAGAACTTGCCGTTGACGAAGCCATGCGTCGGTCCTAGAAGAGCAGCAACAGTTCCGTGGTGATTTGGCCGGTCGGCTTGCAGCCACGTTAAACAACTTGCTAAAGGGCCGTTTGCATCTTGTAACCGGCTCTGCGAAGGCATGGCCGGTTTTTTGTTGCCCTGACTGGCTGTTGCCCGGACCGGTGGACAACTGAAGGCCGGGCAAGGAGATGTGATGGTCGCTTTGCGCGCTCGAAAAACCAACAACGAGGCCGACCAGCCGTCGAGCCCGGTGTTGCGTTTCGGCGCCGACAAGCCGCTCAAGCTCGACGCCGGCACGCTGCTGTCGCCGTTCCAGATCGCCTACCAGACCTATGGCACGCTCAACGACGCGCGCTCCAACGCCATCCTCGTCTGCCATGCGCTGACCGGCGACCAGCACGTCGCCAACACCAATCCGGTGACCGGCAAGCCGGGCTGGTGGGAAGTGCTGATCGGTCCCGGCAAGATCATCGATACCGACCGTTTCTTCGTCATCTCGTCAAACGTCATCGGCGGCTGTCTCGGCTCCACCGGCCCCGCCTCGACCAATCCCGCCACCGCCAAGCCCTACGGGCTCGACCTGCCGATCATCACCATCCGCGACATGGTGCGGGCGCAGCTGATGCTGGTCGAGCATTTCGGCATCGAACAGCTGTTCAGCGTGCTTGGCGGCTCGATGGGCGGCATGCAGGTGCTGCAATGGGCCTCCAGCTATCCGGAGCGCGTCTTCTCGGCGCTGCCGATCGCCACCGGTGCCCGCCATTCCTCGCAGAACATCGCTTTCCACGAGGTCGGCAGGCAGGCAGTGATGGCCGACCCGGACTGGCATGGCGGCAAATATTTCGAGCATGGCAAGCGGCCGGAAAAGGGGCTGGCGGTGGCGCGCATGGCCGCCCACATCACCTATCTGTCGGAAGCAGCGCTGCACCGCAAGTTCGGCCGCAACCTGCAGGACCGCGAAGCGCTTACCTTCGGTTTCGATGCCGACTTCCAGATCGAGAGCTATCTGCGCCATCAGGGCATGACCTTCGTCGATCGCTTCGATGCCAACTCCTATCTCTACATGACCCGGGCGATGGACTATTTCGATCTCGCCGCCGACCATGGCGGCCGGTTGGCCGATGCCTTCGCCGGCACCAAGACGCGCTTCTGCCTGGTTTCGTTCACCAGCGACTGGCTGTTCCCGACCGAAGAGAGCCGCTCGGTCGTGCACGCGCTGAACGCGGCCGGCGCTTCGGTCTCGTTCGTCGAGATCGAAACCGACCGCGGCCACGACGCATTTCTGCTCGACGAGCCCGAACTGTTCGCCGCCATCAAGGGCTTCATCGCCTCGGCCGCGCGGGCGAGAAGGCTCGGCGCATGACCCCGAAAAGTTGCAGACTTTTCGGATCAGGATCATGTGCCGAGCAAGAGCCGAAGGCATGAGCGTCAACCGCGCCCAGCGCGTCGACCTCGAAGTCGTCGCCGATCTCATCCCGCCGCAGTCGCGGGTGCTGGACGTCGGTTCCGGCGACGGCCTGCTGCTCGAATTGCTACAGGAGACCAAGAAGGTCGATGGCCGCGGGCTGGAACTGTCACAGCGCGGCGTCAACGAATGCGTGGCGCGCGGCCTGTCGGTTATTCAAGGCGATGCCGACAAGGATCTCCAATTCTATCCCGACAAGGGTTTCGACTTCGTCGTTCTGTCGCAGACCTTGCAGGCGACCCGCAATCCGAAGCTGGTGCTCGACGAACTGCTCCGGATCGGCAACCGCGCCATCGTCTCATTCCCGAATTTCGGCCACTGGCGGGTGCGCCTTTCGCTGCTCTTCAACGGCCGCATGCCGGTGACCAAGGACCTGCCCTATTCCTGGTACGACACGCCCAACATCCATTTCTGCACCATTCGCGACTTCGTCAATCTGTGCGACGAGCTTGGCGCGACGGTGGAAAAGGCAACCGCGCTCGACGCCAACGGCCAGCGGATCGGCTTCTCCATGCCTTGGTGGTTCTGGAACTTTTTCGGCCAGCAAGCGATATTCCTGCTGAAACGATAGGTTTGACAGGCAGAAGCAACGAACCTCAGACCTGCGCAAGAAACCATATTTTCAATTTTCAATCCAATGAAGTTGCCCGGCATTCTTTGTTGCTTTAACAGGTCTCAAACGGGTTGGTTTGGGGGAAGCAATGAAGACGTTAGTATTAGCAACAGCTTTGATGTCGGCCACTTTGATTTCCGGATGCACGACGTCGAAGACCGATTTCCAGAATGGACAAGTCGCGTTGAGCGGCAGCCCGGCGCTGAAACGGCAGGCGATCCAGCGGTGCATGACCAAATTCAAGATGCGGTTCGGCAAGGTTGAAAGGGCAAACCTCGCCGCGCTCATGAACGTCCCGGATGCCGGATTGGAACACACGTTCTGCACGCGATTGATGAACGGCTTCGCGAACGGGAGGATCAACTACTCGGATTACCTGGCTGCATTGTCGCATGGCGACATGTCCAACGCGATCAAGGTGCTGCAGGGGCGGTGAAGCTGCCGATGCAGACGCGATCCAAATTCGGTGCCGCCAGATAGATGGCGGCACCATAGACGCCGGTTGTACCCGATCATTCCCTCTATTCAAGCACGTCCGTGGCCTTGTGCGGGTGCTGGACGCCATCAACGAAGACCACGTCGGACCGGGAATTGCCGGTACGCAGCGGCAATATCTCCTGATAGGCGGGCGAGTCGTACCATGCACGTGCCTGCTGCCGGTTGGGAAACTCGATGACTATGAGATAGCCCGGCCAGGTGTTTTCAGCGACTTCCACCTCGCCTCCGTGCACCACGAAGCGGCCGCCAAACGGTTCCAGCGTGGCATCGATCTTGTGCAGGTACTCGACGATCTGCGGCCCCGGCGTGACCTGGCGCATATGGGCGACGGCGTAGGCGGTCATGGCGTATCTCCTTGTGGTCGAAGGCCGGACAACCGGCTTGATGGGAGCATTTTGCCGAGACGTAGTGCGCTGGTCGATTACCCCAGAGGTAATGACACTGAATACAAAAACCGACGCGCGGCTGCTGTCACCTGAAAGATATTTCCGCCTGGCACCGATGATTTCCACCCGCCTGCGCTGTCCTTATCGATGAGCGCGCCTGGATGGTCCGGCGGCCGGGAACGAGAGGTGATCCATGGGATCGTTGCAAAATCAGAATGTCGTCGTCGTCGGAGGCAGCCGTGGTGTCGGCCGCTCCATCGCGGAGGCCGCTCTCAAGGAGAAAGCGACAGTGCTGGCCGTCGCCCGCGGAAAACAGGCCCTGGCGCAATTTGCCTGGGAGGTCTCGGGCGTGAAGACGCTCGCGGCCGATGCTACGATGGACTCCGCCCCGGATAAGGTCTTCGCCGCGCTTGAGCCGGACGTACTGGTGATCTGCGCAGGTGCGCTGGCGCCTTCTGCGCCGGTGCATGAACAGAACTGGAAGGCGTTCTCGGCAAATTGGGACACGGACGTCAAGGCGTCGTTCCTGTTTTGCCGGGCCGCTCTGCGGCGTCCGCTCAAGCCGGGGACCCGGATCGTTCTGATCTCCAGCGGCGCGGCCTTGTCCGGCGGACCACCGAACGCCGGCGGCTATGCTGGCGCAAAACGCATGCAGATGTTCCTGGCCGGTCATAGCCAGAAGGAGGCCGACCGGCTTGGCCTCGGCCTGCGCTTCATGGCGCTCGCGCCGATGCGCATCATGCCGGAAACCGGCGTGGGCAAAGCCGGCGTCGACAGCATAGCGGCCTATATGGGCATCCAGCCGGCGGACTTCATCGCCGCCATGACCGACATGCAAACGCCGGCCGATGTCGGACGGGCGGTGGTCGCACTCGCCACCGGCCAGCCGCAAGGCAGTTCCTTCATGGTGAGCGGTAGCGGGCTTGCCCCGGCCGCCTGAGGGGCGCGTAATGCAACGCTCGCTCGTAACCGCAGAAGCCACATGACAAACGGTCAACCACCTCTGCAACCATCACGCCAGCCGATCCTCGATCGGCTGGCCTTCGAGAAGGTCACGGCCGCGCATCGCCGCGAGCTCAAGCTGCATTGTTATCGCATGATGGGTTCGCTGCACGAGGCCGACGACCTCGTCCAGGACACGTTGCTTCGCGCCTGGCGCGCAAGATCGGAGTTCGACGGGCGAGGTTCGGTTCGCGGTTGGCTCTACATGATCGCGACCAACGCTTGCCTCAACGCCATCAAGGCGAGGTCGAGGGCGCGTCGCATTCTCCGGGAACCCGGACGGCAGCCCTCGCACGGGGCGGCCATAGGCGGGCCGGTAGCCGACATCGCCTGGCTGGAGCCCTACCCCGACGCCGAGCTTCCAGACGTTGCCGGCAGCGAGCCAGGTCCGGAAGCCCGTTACGAGAGCCGCGAGGCCGTCCAGCTCGCCTTCGTCGCGGCGATCCAGGATCTGCCGCCCAGGCAGCGCGCCGCGCTGCTGCTTGCCGACGTCCTCGGATGGTCGGCTGTCGAGACGGCGCGTTTGCTGGGCGGATCGACGGCTTCGATCAACAGCGCGTTGCAGCGGGCCCGCGTAACGCTGGCGGCGCGCTATCCTCAGGGACGGCCGGCCAGCCGATCACGGCCCAGCCCCGAAGAAGGCCTGCTGCTCGAACGCTACATGCAGGCCTGGCAGGCCGCCAATCTCGACAGCTTGATCGAGCTGCTGCGTGAGGACGCCATCTATACCATGCCGCCTTGGCGTGAATGGTATCAAGGCCGCGAAGCGATCCGCGGTTTCTTCGAGACCGTCTGGCCTAAGTTTGGCGGCTTCCGCACGCTGGCCACCCGCGCCAATTCCCAGCCGGCGGTCGGGGTTTATTCCCGCAGCCACGACGGCCCTGAATGGCGGGCCCATTCCCTGCATGTGTTCGACGCAGCCGAGGGCGGGATCGCTTCCTTGACGATCTTCATAGGGCCGCTCGGGCCATCTCTGTTCCCGGCCTTCGGCCTGCCACCAGCCTAGCTTACCCCTGGGCCAGCCTTATCGGTCAAGTTCCGGGAAATATGGGTCCGAGAAAAACCTTCGGTCGCGCTCGCCTTGCAGGCAGTCGATCGGTGCGTCGATGCGGATCGTCCTCGGATCCACCTTGGGATACTCGGCGCTGCTGACCTCGAGGATCAGTTTGCGGCGAGTGGCGGTGGCGAATTCGGAAGCAGCATAGATCGGCAGCACGAACGAGCCCGGCCCGCCGGTAACGCATTCGGCATAATACCGGTCGAGATGGCTGAAGGTGGGTGACGGGCTGATCAGGATCGGCAGCCCGTTGATGACGATGCCCTTCGCCAGCGCCGCATCGCGTGCCGTTGTGACCGGCAAGCCGGTGTTGTTTGGGCCGTCCCCCGAGACGTCGATGACGCGGCGTTTGCCGGTGAAGGCCGTGCCGTTGAAAAGCTCGGCGCCGAAAGCCACAGCACCGGAAATCGAGGTGCCGCGAAAGCTCCTGAACGGGCGGGCCGCGATCTTGTCGGCGAAAGCGTTGGCGCTCTCCTTGCTGTCGACGACCTGCCAGGCAATGACCGCATCGTCGCGGATGGTGCCGGCCCATTCAAAATAGGCGATGGCGATGCGGCCGAAGGTGCCGGCGCGCACGGCGTTGATGAAGTCGGGGTGGCGCAGCGCCGCGACATAGCCGGCGCGCTGCAGAGCAAACTCCCTTTCATCCATCGACTGCGAGATGTCGACGGCCAGCACCAGCTCGACATCGACGGCAATTGCATTGGCCGGCGCGGCCGCAGGTGCCGCCGGGGTGCAGGCAAGGCAGGCGAGCAGGGCGAGAGCGTCAAGCATGGCCGATCGGAACGTTCCCATCTGAAACGATCGCGACAGTTTTTCGCCGCGATCGCGGCGAAATAAAGCTTGCCTTCTATTTCTTTCGGCCGGTCGAGGCGATCGCCGGGGGCGGTTCGATGGCACCTGCCCTGATACGGGCCGGCTTGAGTGGCGGTTGGCCGGCATCCTTGACGATGGTCAACGCCCGCCGGAAGAAGCGGCCATTGTGCTGGCCGCGGCCGATATTGAGGATCGCGGCGTCGGGAAGGCGCTTCTCCAGCATCGACAACACTTGTCTCAGCGTTGGGCCGTCGAACGCGTCCAGCGCCTCGTCGATGATCACCCATTTCGGCCGTCGCAAAGCCAGCCTGGCAAAGGCCAGCAGACGTTGCTCGTCGTCGCTGAGCTCACGCTCCCAGCGCGCCGAGCGATCGAGCGAGGACGACAGGCGTTGCAGCCCGACATCGGCCAGCACCTCCGAGATCTCGGCATCGCTCGCCTCCGCCGCGCCGTCTGAATGGTTGAGCACCTCGCGCAGCTTGCCGAGCGGGAAATAGGGGGTACGCGGAACAAAGATCGGCGCTTCTCCGGCCGGCATGCCGATCCGTCCGCTGCCCCATGGCCACAGACCGGCAATGGCCCGGAAGAACAGCGTCTTGCCGGCGCCCGGATCTCCGGTAATCATGACCCGGTCGCCGGCGCGGATTTCGACATGCGCCTCGGCAAGCTTGGTGCATCCCTCCGGCGAGGCGACCTCGAGTTTCTCGAAGCTCAGGCTGCCGTCCGGGTTTTCGCCGAACGAAATGCGCCTTTCCGTATGGTGCAGCGCGTCGGTGTCGGCAAGCGCGATGCGGAAGTCGGCGACCCGCATCAGCGTAGCGCGCCAATCGGCGATGCCGCCGATATTGTTGATGAACCAGCGCAGCGAGGAATGAACCTGGTTGAAAGCGCCGACTGCCATCATCAAGCCGCCAAAGCTGATATCGCCGGCGAAATAGACCGGTGAGGCGACCAGGATCGGCGCGACGACAGTGATCCAGCCATAGGTGTCGGTAACCCAGGAAAGATTGATCTGGGCGCTGTAGATGCGCCGCATGGCGCCCAGCACCATGCCGAGGTCGAATTCGAGCCGGCGCCTGGCATCGGACTCGCCATGCGCGAGCGCGATGGCATCGACATTCTCGTTGACGCGAACCACCGAGGAGCGCAGCTCCGCTTCACGCGTATAGCGATCGTTGTTGAAGCGGATCAACGGTCGCCCGACCAGCCAGCTCAACCAGGAGGCGGTGCCCGCATAAAGGATCGCCGCCCAGACCATATAGCCGGGTATGGCCAGCGAATGGCCGCCTATGTGGAAGACGAAGCCGGAAGACAGCGACCACAGGACCCCAACGAACGAGGCAAGCAGGATGCAGGACTGCAGCAGGCCGATGCCAAGACCGGTGGAAAGATCGGAGAGATGCCCGGCATCCTGCTGCAGGCGCTGGTCGGGATTGACGCCGATGGCGCCGGCATGGGTCAGCCGGAAGGCACGCGCCGGCCGCATCCATTCGTTGATCAGGTCGAGCGTCAGCGCCTCGCGCAGCTTCAGGCGGAGCATCTGGTCGAGCCAGGTCTGGCCGACATTGAGCACCACAAGCCCGCCGGCGATGCCGGCAAAGACCAGAAGCTGATGCAGGAAAGCCGGCATGTCGCGCCGCGCAAGCGCGTCGTAGAAAGGCTGGTTCCAGCGATTGAGCAGAACCTGCCCGATCGAGCTCGCCACGATGACGGCGACGATGCCGATCGCTGCCCAAAGCAATTGTTTTCGCACTGGCGAGCTGGTCAGTGCCAATTTGATTGTTGCCAGCTGCTCACGCAGGCTGCTGGCTTCGATCGACGTGGCAAGCTTCTGGGCGCTGGCCTCGACATCCGGAAGATCAGCCATGAGTGGATCCTTGCATTCGAAAGCGATGCTGAAACCCGGTCATAGAATCGACCGCGTATGCCTTCAATCGGGCAGCCAACCCGTCCGCGGCAGACAATGCATGTCGCGCAAAAGTGTGCAGCGGTTTTGCGATAACGACATGCATGAAACAACAACCTAAAGCGCGTCGTACGAGGCCGGTCTAATGCGACGCGCTTTTGGTGAGAAAAAGCCTGCGTCGGATCACGAACGCGTCATCCTGGCGGTGTCGGACGTTTGGCCCGCGACAGCCCGGCCAAGCGTCGGCGCGCCATGCGGCGAGAGAACCGGCACGAAGACGCGGCGGGACGCGCGCTGGGCAACCGGCACGCCTTGATAGAGCCGCTTCTGCGCCTCGACGACGATAACCCCGGAAAAGATCGGCCAGAAGCGCCGGCCGGCGCGTTCCAGCACATTATGGAACTGCATCATGAAACGTCGCGGCGACGGCGGGAAGAACAGCGCATCGGACCACGCCGCCGGCGTGAAATTCGCTTCGCGCAGCAATTCGGTCAGCTGGCCGCGCGAGAACGGCCGGCCATTGCCGAAAGGCGTATGCTCGAAGCGTGCCCAGACGCCGCGCCGGTTCGGCACGACGATGACGACACGGCCGGCCGGCGACAGCACCCGCCAGATCTCGTTCAGCGTCTCGCGTGGGTTCTCGACATGTTCGAGCGAATGGACGAGCAGCATGCGGTCGATGCAGGAATCGACCAGCGGCAGTTCCTCGTCGAAGACCAGGGCGGTCGCCGTCGGCCCGGTCGCCGGCCAGACCACCGCGCCCTGCGTTGCCGGCATGAAGGCAAAGACGCGCTCGGCATCGCTGCCGAAGCGCTCCAGCCACGGCAAGGTGTAGCCGAGGCCGACCAGCCGCTCGTTGGGCACGACGGCCCATATCGAGGACAGCGCCATGGTGATCGAGCGTTCGGCCAGGCGGCCGAGCGTGGTCGAATAAAACGAACGGAGATCGACAATGTCTGAATGCATGCGCGGAACGGTAGCTTCGAAGCAGTCCAAGTTCAACAAAGGCAGATGACATCGGCTGGCAGGCGCCCTATGTCTGCGGCAATAAAGGGAGAGATGCGATGCCGGTTGAGATCGAACAATTCATGTGCCGCAGCGACAATTTCGGCGTGCTGGTGCATGACCCGAAAAGCGGTCAGACGGCGCTCATCGATGCGCCCGAGGAGGCGCCCATCCTGGCGGCGATCAAGCGCACCGGCTGGACCCCGACGATGATCCTGACCACTCACCACCATCTCGACCACGTCGAGGCCAATCTGGCGCTGAAGGAGCGCTTCGAGCTGCGCATTGTCGGGCCGGAAGCCGAAAAGGCAAAGATTCCCGGCATCGACGAAACTGTCGAGCAAGGCTCGGTCGTCCATCTCGGCGACGAGCGGATCGAGGTCATCGCCACACCCGGCCATACCGCCGGCCATGTCACCTATCATCTGCCGGCGTCGAAAGTGGCTTTCGCCGCCGACACGCTGTTTGCGCTCGGCTGTGGGCGGCTGCTCGAATGCAAGCCGCCGGTGATGTACGAATCCCTGAAGAAGCTCGCGGCGCTGCCGGCCGAGACGGTTATCTATTGCGGCCATGAGTATACGCTGGCCAATGCCCGTTTCGCGCTCACCGTCGACCCGACCAATTCGGCGCTGAAAGAGCGCGCCGCCAAGGTCGAGGCGCTGCGCGCCGACGGCAAACCGACGCTGCCGACGACGATCGGCGAGGAACTGTCGACCAATCCGTTCCTGCGCTGGCACGATCCGGCGATCCGCAGGCATCTCGGCCTGGAGAAGGCCTCGGATGCCGAAGTGTTCGCCGAGATCCGCAAGCGCAAGGACAATTTCTGAGCGGCGCCAGGAGCTAGGGTCATGACCAGTTCCGCCGAAATCATCGCCCTGCTCGGCCTGAAGCCGCATCCGGAAGGCGGCTGGTATGCCGAGACCTTTCGCGACGGCGCGGAAGGCGCCCGCGGCCATTCGACGGCGATCTATTTCCTCCTGGAGAAGGACCAATTGTCGGCCTGGCACCGGGTCAGGGACGCGGCGGAGGTCTGGCACTTCTATGACGGCGCGCCGCTGGCGCTGTCGATACACCGAGAAGGCGGTCCCGTCATCGAGGAGATCCTCGGTACGGCACTTGCCGCGGGCGAGCGGCCGCAGATCGTCGTGCCGGCAGGCTGGTGGCAGTCGGCGCGCAGCCTCGGCGAATGGTCCCTGGTCGGCTGCACCGTGGCGCCGGGTTTCGATTTCGCCGCCTTCGAACTCGCCGAACCAGGCTGGCTGCCGGGCACGCCCTAGGCACCTTAGCCCAACAGGAAACCCAGCGTGACCGCCAACTGGCCGACGTAATACAGCACCCAGACTGCATGGCGCACCCAAATGCGGTGCGGCGAGATGGCGGGCAGCAGGAACTTTTCCGCAGCGAGCAGCCCGTCGGACAGCATGAGCAGGACGACGCCGACGACGACCCAGACGCTGTTCAGGGTGAGCGCCGCAATGCCCATGGCAAGCAGTGCCGCGGCATGGATGCCAATCGGCAAACGCAAGGCCGGGCCGATGCGGCGCCAGAGCGCGAAAACCATCGCCAGCGCCAACACGGCCATCGCCAGGGCGATAATTCCTCGCCACGGTTCGGCCGAGAGCAGCCCGAGGCCGCTGCCGGCGCGCAGGAACAGCACGACGTAAAGCACATGCGCGGCAAGAAAACTGGCCGTGCCGCCAAGAAATGCCTTCTCGCCGTCGCGCGACAGGAAGGCGTCGCCGATGGCACTGGCGCCCAGCGCGGCGACGAGCAGCCATGGGCCGCCCTGCTGCGCGACCAGCACCGCCAGCATCGCCACCGCCAATGTCCTTGCCGCCGACCGCGAAAGGCGCGGCGGCATGCCGAGGCTGAACGCGTAAATCACCGCCGCCGCCAGCGAAAACAGCAGCGTCGCATTGGCATTGGCATCGATGCCGCCGGAAAACGGCATCAAGCGTTTGCCTCGCTCGTAGCCCTCTTGCGCAGCAACAGCGATTTCGCCGCCAGTGCCGCGCCGCCGGTGATCAGCACGCAGGCGGCGAGGATGCGCCATGACGGCTCGGCGAAGCCGGCGGCGATCAGCACCAGGGTGGACAGCAGCGGCGCGGCATAGCTCGCCGCCCCCAGCACCTGGATGTTGCCGCGCTTGACGCCGATGTCCCAGGCATAGAACGCCGCCCCCACCGGCATCAGACCGAGGCCGAGCACGGCCAGCCACTGGCCGGCGCCGGCGGGCAGCACCGTCTGTTCAAGCAACAGATGGCAGATGAGCGAAAGGGCCGCGGTGGCGGCGCAGAACCAGGTGACGATGCTGGTCGGCACCGACGGGAAGCGTCGCGACAACAGCGAATAGGACGACCACAGCACCGCGCAGACGCCGGCCATCGCGTAGCCGAAGGCATAACGCGCGTCGAAGGCAAGCCCGCCGCCCTTGGTGACGATCAGGACCGTGCCGGCAAGGCCGAGCAGCGCGCCGGCGACGTGGTTCCAGGCCAGCCGCTCGCCCGGCATCAGCGCCGACCCCAGCACGATCAGCAGCGGCCACAGATAGGCGATCAGGCTGGCCTCGACGGCCGGCGCATTGCGCAGCGCGGTGAAATAGAAGAAGTGGTAGCCGAACAGGCCGGCAATGCCGATCGCCCAAACCTGGCGCGGTATCTTCGCGGCGCCATCGGCTGCCGGCATGAACAGCCGGGCAACCAGCCCGACGCAAGTGCCGATCGTAAAGGTGATTGCCGAAAGCAGGAACGGCGGCACGGCGCCCGAAGCATCCGTAAGCAGCGCCAGCAGCGCCCACATGGCGACCGCGGAGAAGCCGATCAGTGTTGCGCGCGCCATACCGGTCGCCCCCTGCCCATCGTTGGCGGCGCACCGTCACGCCTATTCGTTTGCTTCGAACCGCTCCGCGCTGATCGTCAACGGGCCGATTTGCGTGCTGACCGTGGCGCGGATCGGCGCATATACGCCGCTTTGGCCGACCGGTGCAAACGTCACCATGATGCGGCTACGTTTCTTCAGGTAGTTCAGCGCCTTGCGGTTCTTGCGATAACCGGCCACCGGCTCGAAGCCCAGCCTGCAGGTGACCGTATCGCCCTTGTAGCCGGCCACCGAGATCGACCCTTTGGACTCGTAGGTCAGTTTCAGATCGGCACGCATTTCGCCGTCATAGAGCTTCACCGTGCGCCCGCAGACCTGGTCGAGGCTGTCGGCATGGATGACGGTGGCGGCCATCGGATCGAGGACCGATACGAGATGGCTGCCGGCCAGCGGTATCCAATTCTCGGGATTGCGCTTCTTCGGCTCAGGCACGACCTTGGTCGAGGTGACGACGCCGTTGGCAAACTGGATGTCGATCATCGATGCCTTCTTGCCGGACGTGTAGTCGGCGTGGAACGCTTGCGGCTGCAACTGCTTGCCCGAAATCTTGCCCTTCGACGAGATCGTGCCCCGCGTATCGTCGAACAAAGTGGCGAGCCCGGCGGCGGAAACGCTGCCCTCGATCGAATAGGTGTCGCCCTCGTAATGGCTGGAGAATTTCGCCTTGGCCACGGAGAGGCCGAGGAACGACACCGAATACTCGCCCGTGAAGGATTGCGGCTCAGCGGCCGAAGCCGTTGTCGGCGGCGCGACGGCCAACAGCACGACCAGGGCATGGAGGAAAGAACGAGGCATGGGCGGGTCCTTGATTGTCGACCGGAGACGGGCAGCTCCGATCTGGCATGTCCCTGTGCGACCGCTTATAGGCTGAATTCCGGCCTTAATGTGAAGGCGGCGTCGGCAGGGACGCTGGGGCTGGTCGACGGCCAAAATAAAAAACCCGCCTCGGCGGGCGGGTCGTTGGAGCCAATTAGCACCATACCCAAATTAGTAGCATAGCTGCCGGCACAAAGCAAGAACAAAATGTGGCCACCTGGAAAATCGCGACAGGTTTGCGCAGCCCCTCATCGCCCTGCCGGGCACTTCTCCCGTATAGGGACGTGGAGAAGGTCGCCTTGCAAACGGTTTCGCCAATTTGCGGAGTTGCAGAAAGCGCCGAGCCTGCGGCCCAGCCCCTTCTCCCCGTCACTATACGGGGGAAGGTGCCGGCAGGCGGATGAGGGGCAGCGCCGGCATCGGTCACCTTTTGATTGATTCCCTTGGCACTAACCAACCCCAAGCTTGACGCCTCGGCGAAATGCAACTATGGAACGCCAACTTTTTCCATGAGGCCGCCTGACCGAAACCGCGCGCCACCCGGCGCGGGTCGAATGTTTGGCCAGGACCGAGAACCGAAGGTTAGAACCATGTCCCGCACCTGCGAACTCACTGCCAAGGCAGTCATGTCCGGCAACAATGTGAGCCACGCCAACAACAAGACCAAGCGTCGCTTCCTGCCCAATCTCGTCAATGTGACGCTGATCTCGGAAGCGCTGAACCAGAACGTGCGCCTGCGCATTTCGGCCAACGCATTGCGTTCGGTCGAGCATCGCGGCGGCCTCGACGCCTTCCTGGCCAAGGCCGATGCCAAGGAATTGTCGCAGCGCGCCCGCCTGTTGAAGAAGCAGATCGCCAAGAAGATCGCCGAGCAGCCGGCCGCCTGAGTTTTTTGGCGGCAGCCGCCTTCCAGGGCGTGGTCCGAACTCCGGATCGCGTTCCGCTGGTTCCATTACCCAGGATAAAAAAATGATTTTCCTCTCGCGGTACCTGCCCTTCGTGGCGGCCATGGCGCTCGTCGTCGTGGCCTCGAACATCCTCGTGCAGTTCCCGATGCAAGGTTCAATCGGCGGGCTGTCGCTGGCCGACATCCTGACCTGGGGCGCCTTCACCTATCCGTTCTCCTTCCTGGTCACCGATCTCGCCAACCGCCGCTATGGGCCGGCGGTGGCGCGCAGGATCGTCTTTGTCGGCTTCATGTCAGCGGTGATCTGCTCGATCGTCATCCCACCGCTGCTGTTTCGCCACGGCCTGATCGAATTCGAGACCGCCGCCGACCGGCTGGTGCGCATTGCCGCTGCCTCGGGCGCCGCCTTCCTCACCGCGCAGTTGCTCGACGTCACCGTGTTCAACCGGCTGCGCCGGCAGAGCTGGTGGCGCGCGCCGATCGTCGGCACGCTGGTCGGCTCCGTTTTCGATACGGTGGTGTTTTTCACCGTCGCCTTCGCGGCGGCGTTCGCCTTCGCCGGGCCCAACGACGGCTTTGCGCTGGAAACCGCGCCGCTGATGGGCGTGCTGCCGGTCGAGACGATGCGCTGGATTTCCTGGGCGCTCGGCGATCTCGGCGTCAAGCTGGTCATAGCGGTGGTGGCGCTGATCCCCTACCGGCTGCTTGCCGCCCGCTGGAGCCAGCCGGCACTGGCGGCATAGAAGCATGATCCCGAAAAGTGGGAACCGGTTTTCGGACAAGATCATGCTCAAAGACTATCGAGCATGATCCCCTGGCTTCAACTGGACTCGGCAAAAACGCCTGACGGCGGACAGGAACTCCGCCTGAAGCGGCGCGGCGGCGAATTCTCGATCATGCTTGGCGCCAACGAGCTGATGAACAGCCGGCTCAGCGGTTCCGAAGAGGCGCTGGCGAAACTGTCTTGCCAAAGGATTGCCGGCCGCCGGACCCCGAACATCCTGATCGGCGGCCTCGGCATGGGCTTTACCTTGCGCGCGGCGCTGGCCGAGCTCGGCGACGATGCGCAGGTCACCGTTGCCGAATTGGTGCCGGCGGTCGTGGCGTGGGCGCGCGGCCTGATGGCCGAAGTTTTCGACGGTTGCCTTGACGACCGGCGTGTCGGCATTCGCGAGGCCGATGTCGGTCAGCTCATCCGATCGCAAGCTTCGGCCTGGGACGCGATCCTGCTCGATGTCGACAACGGCCCCGAGGGCATCGTCTACAAGGCCAACGATGCGCTCTACAGCGCAGCCGGCCTGATCAGCGCGAGAGCAGCTCTCAAGCCCGGCGGTGTGCTGGCGGTCTGGTCGCAGGGCCCTGACGCAGGTTTCACCCGAAGGCTCAAGCAGGCCGGCTTCACGGTCGAGGAGGTCAAGGTGCGGGCTCACGGCAAGCGCGGCGCCCGGCACATCGTCTGGCTCGCGACCAAGGGGCAATAGGCCACCTCGCAATCCGGGCGGGCCTTGTGGTCGCCGCCCGCCACGCCGACGAACCTCTACTTCGCCTTCTGAAGCTCGGCGGCGAGCGCCTGCAGCAGCCCGCGTGTGCCCTCCTCGCGCCCTTGCGCTGAATCGACGCCATCGAAGAACGCACCCTGTTCGGTATAGGTCAGGCGGGTGCCCTCGCCGGAAGGTGCAAGCTCGACCGTGGTGAGCGACGCCGACAGCGGCTGCGCCCCGACCGCCATCCGGTATGAAAATACGATGCGCCGGTCAGGGACGATGTCCTGGAACTGCGCATCGAGCCTGATCTCCGGGCCGCCCTGGTAGCTGAACCGCGAAACCTCGCTGCCGCCGACACGGAAATCGAAGGTGAATTCGGCGATGGTGAAGCCGTCGCCTTCGACGCGCCAACGCCGCACCGTCGCCTTGTCGGCAAAGGCGAGGAAGACGCGTTCGCGCGATTGCGGGTAGGTCCGCTCGATCGTGAAGCTTGAATGGATGACGGACTGGTCGTTCACGGGGGCAATCTGGTTCATTTCTTTTCGTCCTTTTCCTGGTCGTGGGGTGTTGCGTCCGGTTGGTCAGTCTCCGCCAGGATCTGGCCGAGACGGTCGAGCTGGCGTTCGGCCGGTGTACGGCGCGCGGCGATCCAGTCGGCGAGCGGGGCTAGCCCGCCGGGCTCGATCCGGCAGGTGCGCACGCGTCCGACCTTCTCGCTGCGGATCAGCCCGCACGCTTCCAGCGCCTGGAGATGCTGGAGTACGGCAGCGAAGGTCATGCCGAACGGCTCCGCCAACTGGCTGACGGTGGCTGGCCCGCGGCTCAGCCTTTCCAGGATTGCCCGGCGCGTCGGCTCGGCAAGAGCCCGCAGGATGCTGTCGATCCCGGAATACTTAAGCATGGACTTGAGTATTTCGCCGATGACGCAAATTGTCAAGTCACGACTAAAGTATTTTTTCGGATGGTGAGAGCCGGCTGGAAAACCTGCGACGCGGGTCATTGCCAGGGGAAATTGCCTGCGCTGCAAAACGGCGCGGAAATGCCAGCGATGCTGTCGGCCAGCAGGCCTGTCGCGCGTCAATCCTCGTGCAGCACAAATTCCAGGTAAAGATTGCGCTGCAGGATCGAGTGGTTGTCATCGGACATCAGCGACACGATCAGCGCGCCATCGTCGCGGGTCCAGACGTCGAGCGCTTCCATGTTGTCGATCTGGTAGCCCATGTCGGCTTCGAGCAGCACCGGCCCGTCGGCGACGGCGCCCTTCTCGACGCTTTCGCCATAGATGCGCCGCAGCCGCATCTTGACGCCGCCGGCCATCGAAAAACTGCGCTCCAGAAGCAACAGGTCGCCGTCCGGCAGGAAGGCGCCGTCGGTGATGTCGAAATCGCCATTGCGCTTGACGGTGAAGACGCCCTTGTGCGGCCCTTCGATGATCGCGGCAAAGATGTTGCCGGCCTTGTCGAGGCTCTTTTCCGACACCACGACCAGTCCGCCCGCGTGCTGCCCGTTGGGGTTGGCGCGGGTGACGGTCTCAAAGCCGCGATTGCGGCGAAGTTCCCAGGCTGGAATCAGGAAGTCCAATTGCCTGAACGGCGCCTTCATGCCGTCCGGATCGATCTTGAACTCTGCGATACGGTGATCGCCCTCGAAACCGACCGTGGCAATGCCGTCCTTCACCGCGAGGCCTTCGGCATCGACCGCCCATTTCTCGTCGATCGGCTGACCGGCCGAATCGACCATCTGCTGCATGCGAAAATTCTGGATGCCGGAAGGCCGCTTCTCGGCATCGTGGACGAGGGTGCCGAAGAACCAGAAGCCGGTGTCGGCGACGCCGATGAAATCGCTGCCGGGCTCGAGGAACCGAAGTGCCGACAGCGCGCCGAAATCGCGCGTCGACGAGGTCATTTCGAGCCCGCCGATGAATTCGAGCGGCCCGAACTGTTTGTCCGGCCGGCCGATGTGGAATTCGCTGATCGGCCGTGCCGTGATTTCGGCCGGCTCGACCGAGGCCGGGCCGGCAGCGACAGCTGGCGCCAAACTGATGCCTAACAACGCAATGGCGGCCAAAAGCTTCTGCCAAAAGCCGCCGCGGGAAAAAATCATCCGGCGCGCCGCATGCCGCCGCGCCGCGTGTCGCGCACGGTTTCCTCGGCGAACAGCGAGGCCAGCTGCTCGGTCATGGCGCCGGCCAGTTCTTCGGCATCGACGATGGTGACGGCGCGGCGATAGTAGCGGGTGACGTCGTGGCCGATGCCGATGGCCAAAAGCTCGACCGGCGAGCGCGTCTCGATGAGTTCGATGATGGCCCGCAGATGCCGCTCGAGATAATTGCCGGGGTTGACCGACAGCGTCGAATCGTCGACCGGCGCGCCGTCGGAGATCATCATCAGGATCTTGCGCTGCTCCGGCCGCGCGATCAGCCGGTTGTGCGCCCACAGCAGCGCCTCGCCGTCGATGTTTTCCTTGAGCAGGCCCTCGCGCATCATCAGGCCGAGATTGCGGCGCGCCCGCCGCCACGGATGGTCGGCGGATTTGTATATGATGTGGCGCAGATCGTTGAGCCGGCCGGGGTTCGGCGGCTTGCCTTCCTTCAGCCATTTCTCGCGCGCCTGTCCGCCCTTCCAGGCGCGGGTGGTGAAGCCGAGGATTTCGACCGAGACGCCGCAGCGTTCCAGCGTGCGCGCCAGGATGTCGGCGCAGGTCGCGGCGACGGTGATCGGCCGGCCGCGCATCGAACCCGAATTGTCGAGCACCAGCGACACCACCGTGTCGCGGAATTTGGTATCACGCTCCTGTTTGAAGGACAGCGGCTGCATCGGGTCGATGACGACGCGCACCAGCCGTGCCGGATCGAGATAGCCTTCTTCGAGGTCGAAATCCCAGGAGCGGTTCTGCTGCGCCATCAGGCGGCGCTGCAGCCGGTTGGCCAGCCGCCCGACGACGCCGGAAAGGTTGGCGAGCTGCTTGTCGAGGAAGGCGCGCAGCCGGTCGAGCTCCTCCTCCTCGCACAGTTCCTCCGCACCTACGGTCTCGTCGAAGGCGGTCGTGAAGACCTTGTAGTCGATCTCTTTCGGCAGATTGGTGAAGGGATTGTCGTTGCGGCGCGCCTCGCCCGGCGTCTCCGCATCGGCGTCGTCATCGTCGGAGAGATCCTCGGCGGTGGCGTCGGAGGCTTCCGTCTCGGCCGATTGCTCGTCGTCCGACGATGCCTCGGTATCCTCGGATTGCGACTGCTCGGAGCCCGAATCGTCTTCGCCGCCCTCCTCGCTCTGCTCCTCGCCTTGCGGCTGGTTTTCGTCGTTGTCCTCGGAGTCTTCCGTCTCCTGGTCATCGCCGAGCTCCTCGGCCATTTCCATGGAGGCGAGCATCTCGCGCACGACGCGGGCGAACGCCTGCTGGTCATCGAGCTTTGCCGACAGCCCGTCGAGGTCGGCACTGGCTTTTTCCTCGACCCAGGGGCGCCAGAGATCGACCAGCCGTTCGCCGCTCTTCGGCACAGTGCGGCCGGTCAGCTTTTCGCGCACCATCAGCGCCAGCGCTTCCTCGATCGGCGCGTCGGCCTTGTCCTTGACGTCGACGAGGTTGGCCCTGGCGTATTTGTCCTCGAGCATCGAGCCGATATTGTCGGCGACGCCCTGCATGGCGCGGCTGCCGATCGCCTCCACCCGGGCCTGCTCTACCGCGTCATAGATGGCGCGGGCCTGTTTGCCTTCCGGGGCCAGCCTGGTGTGGATGCGCGCATCGTGGCAGGCGCGCTTCAGCGCCATGGAATCGCCGAGCCCGCGGGTGATGGCGATGTCCGCCTTCGATGCCTTCTTCGGCAGTTCCGGCAGCCGGGCGCGGCTGCCGGCCAGTGCCGGCCGATCCTTGGCGAAGCCGACCTCGAGATCCTTGTCGCCGGCGATGGCGCGCATGCAGACGGTAACCGCGCGCTTGAAGCTGTCGTTCTCAGCGCCGGTCTTGGATTTGTTTCGCGTATTGTCGCCCGGACCCGCCATCAGCTCTTCTGACCTGCCAGTTCATCAAGCGTGATGCGCTTCACCTGCTTTGCTGCGACTTCAGCATCTGGCACCGGCGTCAGTCCAACAAACCCACGTTCCTCAAGTGACACCCGGTAGAATCCATCGGCATGGAACGTGCCGAGGGATTTGCTAAATCCGTCGGGAAAGCCGAGCACCCTCTGGGATTTGTTTTCCCTTGAAACGATACCAAAGACCCCATGGATCGACATCGCCGCAAAACTGGCAGTTTCGCTGTCATGCTCACGGCAGGAAATCTTCAGCCCGATGATTTGATTCATCGACCTTTCTGCGAAACGCCATAGCGCGTCAAAATTCGCCGCCGTGACCTCGCCGACGATCTGCTGAAGTGTAGCTTCGTCGGCTATCGCCACACCTTTTGCCAACACCAAAGGCGCCGCTAGGACGAGGAACGCGCGCCGATCGAGCATGCCTTACCCCAGCACAACGTTGGCCGCGCTTTCCGGCAGATCTTCGCCGAAGGCGCGCTGATAGAACTCGGCCACCAGCGAGCGTTCCAGCTCGTCGCATTTGTTGAGGAAGGTCAGCCGGAACGCCATGCCGATATTGCCGAAGATTTCGGCATTCTCGGCCCAGGTGATAACCGTGCGCGGGCTCATAACCGTCGACAAATCGCCGTTGATGAAGGCCGAGCGCGTCATGTCGGCGACGCGCACCATCTTGTTGACGATCTCCTTGCCCTTGCCATCGCGGTAGTGCTTGGCCTTGGCCAGCACGATGTTCACTTCATTGTCGTGCGGCAGGTAATTCAGCGTGGTGACGATTGACCAGCGGTCCATCTGCGCCTGGTTGATCTGCTGGGTGCCGTGGTAGAGGCCGGTGGTGTCGCCCAGCCCAACCGTGTTGGCGGTCGAAAACAGCCGGAAGGCCGGGTGCGGGCGGATGACCCGGCTCTGGTCGAGCAGCGTCAGCCGGCCCGACGATTCCAGCACGCGCTGGATGACGAACATCACGTCCGGGCGGCCGGCATCGTACTCGTCGAAGCACAGCGCGACATTGTGCTGATAGGCCCAGGGCAGGATGCCGTCGCGGAATTCGGTGATCTGCAGCCCGTCCTTGACGACGATGGCGTCCTTGCCGACGAGGTCGATACGGCTGACATGGCTATCGAGATTGACACGCACGCAGGGCCAGTTGAGGCGGGCGGCGACCTGCTCGATATGCGTCGACTTGCCGGTGCCGTGATAGCCCGACACCATGACGCGGCGATTGTAGGCAAAGCCGGCGAGAATCGCCATGGTCGTGTTCTTGTCGAACAGGTAGTCCGGATCGATGTCGGGGACATGCTCGCTCGTCACCGCATAGGCCGGCACCACCATCTTGGAGTCGAAGCCGAATGTCTCCTTCACCGACACCGTGGTGTCGGGCAGGTTGGCGATGTCGCGATCGACCTTGTTCATCTCTATCAACGTCTCCACAAGCGAAACGCCGCGTTTCGCCGGCAATCGATTTTGTTCGGGGGCGGTCTTAGAGCCTTTTCCAACCTTATGAAAGTTGGAAAGCGACACGAACCGTATGGTCGCTCAGCACAAACCTGCCTGCTTGAGCACGCGATACGCCTGGAGCACATCGCGGAACCGGTCTTCCGAACCTCTGTCGCCGCCATTCGCATCCGGATGGTGGCGTTTCACAAGTTCCTTATAGCGCGCCTTGATATCCTTGCCAGTTGCCTTTGTATCAAGGCCAAGCGTTTCCAGTGCCTTGGCCTCAAGCGGCTTGGCCTTGCGCTCGCGTGCTTCGCGCGGGTCCTTCGGGCCTTTGAACAGGTCGAACGGATCGCGCATGCGATTGTAGTAGCCGGCGCGACCGGAGCGCGCCTGGGCAAAGTCCGGCGAGGAGCGGGTCGATGCGCCGTTGACGCCCATTTTCCAGGTCGGCCGGTGGCCGGTCATGGCTTCCTTCTGGAAGCGGGCGATCTCGGTGTCGGGAACGCCCGAGAAATAATTGAAGCCCTTGTTGTACTCGCGCACATGGTCGAAGCAGAACTGGAAATACTCGCCTTCCTTCATCCGTCCGACCGGGGCACGGTGGGTACCGGCCTCCTTGCAGCCATCCCACTGGCAGATCGGCGAACGCGACTTCAGCTCCGCGTCCTTCTCCGGGCGGATGCGAATCTTTTCGAAATATTTTGGGTACGGCTTCATCTCACCCATTTATGGGCTGTTCGCGCATGCGAAACAAGAATTGACATTTTCGCGATGATCGCCCTAACCGCTGAATCGCGGCATAAAACCGGCGAATTGCGAATTTTGTGCGATGACATAGATGTGGTGAAGGGAAGCGGCGATGTCCATACAGGCAACGATGGAAGACAAGCTGAAAAAGGCGTTTTCGCCGGAACGGCTGGCCGTCATCAACGAAAGCCATCTCCATGCCGGCCATCATCATGTGGATTCCGGCCATCACGCCACCTTCGACGGCGCCGGCGAGACGCATTTCCGCGTCCGCATCGTCGCGCCAGCCTTTGCCGGCATGAGCCGCGTCGAACGTCACCGCGCCGTCAACGATCTGCTGGCCGAGGAATTGAAATCCGGCGTGCATGCCCTAGCGATCGAGCCGGCGGCGCCCGGCGAAAAGACCCGCTGGTAAATTTCAGCCGAGGCTCGCCCTCAAGAAAGCCATCACCGCTGCGGTCAATGCATCGCCCTCGGTGCCGAAGTCGCGATTGATCGACATGTGCGAATAGGCGCTGCCGTCGAACAGTGTGACCCTGGTTCCGGTGGCGCGCAGACGCCCGGCGAAGGCCTGCGCGTCCGCCGCCCGGGCTTTCGCCCGCGAATGGGCGATGAAGGTCGGCGGGTGCTTGCGCCCTTCCACATAGGTGACAGGCGACAGCGCGCGCCACTGTGCCGGATCGGGAAAGGCGCGGGCATAGACCCCTGCCATGCCGCCGCTTCTGGCCAGCGCCTCCAGATCGTAGGCCCTGGTGTCGTCGAGAACCAGCGCCGCGACGCCGGGCAGGCCGCCGCGCAGCCCGGTCAATGCGACGAGATGGCAGCCGGCCGAATGGCCCATGGCGACGATCCGGTCCGGATCGCCGCCATGCCTGGCGATGTTGGCGCGGACGTAACGATAGGCCAGTTCGACATCTGCCGCCTGGGTGGCGACGTCGGCCTTGGGCAGCATCCGGTAGTCGATCGAGACGAAGCAGAAGCCATTGTCGAGCAGGAATTGCGGCTTGGCATTGACGTTGCCGCGGTTGCCGACTCGCCAGGCGCCGCCATGGACGAAAAAGACGACCGGCAGGCCGCTTGCGCCGTCGAGGGAATAAATGTCGAGCTTGGCCGGCCCATAGTGGAAGGTTTCGGGCGACGGCGAACGCAGCCGCAATGCCGCCGCAGCCTGTCCCGGCAGCAGCGCCGCCATCGACGCCAGAAGCAGGCTTCGCCGATCGATCTTCATCAACGCCTGACTGCCCACGGCTGCCACAAGGTGCGCACTGTCATTCTCCAAGCATCGCCGGCTTGATCCTCAGCCGCGCGATACGGTTCTTGTCGCGCTTCATGACGACGAAGCGCTTGCCGTGAAACGTAAAGGCCTGCTTTTCGTCCGGGATCGACTGCGCCTCGTGGATGACAAGGCCGGCGATGGTGGTGGCTTCCTCGTCCGGCAGGTTCCAGTCGAGCGCCCGATTAAGGTCGCGGATCGGCACCGTGCCGTCGACGACGACGGAGCCGTCGGCCTCCTGCTTGACGCCCTGGATGTCGATGTCGTGCTCGTCGGCGATCTCGCCGACGATCTCCTCGATGATGTCCTCCAGCGTCACCAGCCCTTCGACCTCGCCATATTCGTCGACGACGATGGCGAAATGCGCCTTGCGGCGCAGGAAGGCATTGAGCTGCTCCTGAAGCGTCGTGGTGTCGGGCACGAACCACGGTTTCGACGCGATCTTCATCACGTCGATCCTGGAAAAATCGTTGCCGACCTCGTTCAGCGCGCGCAGCAGATCCTTCGCGTGCAGCACGCCGACAATGTTGTCGAGCGAACCCTTCCACAACGGCATGCGGGTGTGCGGGCTCTGCAGGATCTCGCGAACCACCGCTTCGGGCGGGTCGTCGGCGTTGACCGAGCGCATATTGGTGCGGTGGACCATGACGTCCGACACTTCGAGCTCCTCGAGGTCGAACAGGCCGCCGATGCGGGCGCGGTCCTCGCGCACCACCTGGCCGTCGCGGCGGAAATCGTCGACGGCGCCGCGCAGTTCCTCGCGCGCAGAGCGCTGCGGCTCCATGCGTTGCAACTCGTAGCCGAAGGCGGCGAGCAGGCGCCGGCGCAAGACGAAGCCCAGCACGCCGAGGCCGGCGAGCACGGCAGCCGCGATCCAGCCGGCCTGGCTCATCCCGGCCGGCTTTCCTGCCGACCCGGATGGTTCTCCCGGAGGAACGCCAGCACTTCCGAGGCCGGCACATCCCTGGCGATGAAGGCCTGGCCGACGCCGCGCGTCAGGATGAAGGTCAGCGCGCCGCGCGACACCTTCTTGTCCTGGGTGATGAAGGAGAACAGCGTCTCGGCGTCGGGCAGTTCGCCTGGAATGTCGGCCATCCGCCAGGGCAGACCGACGGCGCGAAGATGCGCCTCGACACGCGCAGCGTCGTCGGGGCTCGCCAAATTGAGCCTTGACGAAAAGCGGTGCGCCAGCGCCATGCCGATGGCGACGCCCTCGCCATGCACGAGCCTTGCGCCGCCATAGCCGGTCGCCGCCTCCAGCGCATGACCGAAGGTGTGGCCGAGATTGAGCAACGCGCGGTCGCCGGTCTCGAACTCGTCGCGGGCAACGACGTCGGCCTTGGCACGACAGGCCTCGGCGATGGCCGCAGCCCGCTCCGGCCCGCCGGCAAACACTTGACGCCAGTTTTCTTCCAGCCAGGCGAAAAACTCGGGCCGGTCGATCAGCCCATATTTGGCCAGTTCGGCATAGCCGGCGCGAAACTCGCGGATCGGCAGCGTGTCGAGCACTTCGGTGTCGGCCAGCACCAGCTTCGGCTGGTGGAACACCCCGACCAGGTTCTTGCCGCGCTTGCTGTTGATGCCGGTCTTGCCGCCGACGGAGGAATCGACCTGCGCCAGCAGCGAGGTCGGAACCTGCACAAAGTTCATGCCGCGCCGCGCGATGCCGGCGGCGAAGCCGGCGAGGTCGCCGATGACGCCGCCGCCGAGCGCGATGACGACATCGCCGCGCTCCAGCTTGGCGGCCAGCACGCCGTCGACCACCTCTTCGAGATGCGCAAAGCTCTTGGTCTTTTCGCCTGGCGGCAGCGTGATGACGGCATGTTGGATGCCACCGCTTGCCAGGCCGGCCGCAAGCGCTGCGAGATGCGCGCTAGCGACGTTTTCGTCGGTGACGACCGCCGCCCGCGTCCCCGGCAGACGGCGCGAGATCTCGGCGCCGGCGCGTGACAGCAGGCCGGGACCGATCAAAATATCGTAGGCACGCTCGCCAAGCCCGACTTCGACAGAGACCGTTGCATCAGCGCTCACGACCGCACCTCGTCAATATCGGCAACGCCGAGATGGCCGCGCAGCGCGTCCACCACTTCGGCGGCAATGATCTCCTTGCGGTCGTCGCGGGTCGGCACGACGACGTCGGCCGCGGCATAAACCGGGTAGCGTTCCGCCATCAGCCGTTCCAGCACGGCGCGTGGATCGGCGCTTTTCAGCAGCGGCCGGTTCTGTTTCTTGGAAACGCGCTCCATCAACAGGTCGATCTCGGCTTTCAGCCAAACCGACACGCCATGGCTGGCGATCGCCTCGCGCGTCTGCGCGTTCATGAAGGCGCCGCCGCCGGTCGACAGCACCTGCGGCCCGTGCTCCAGCACACGCAGGATGACGCGCTGCTCCAGTGCCCGGAACTCCGCCTCGCCATAGCGCTCGAACAGGTCCGGGACGCTCATGCGCGAAACAGTTTCGATCTCCTGGTCGCTGTCGATGAAGGGCAGTGCCAGCATCGCCGCCACCTTGCGGCCGATCGCCGTCTTGCCGGCGCCCATCAGCCCGACAAAGACGATGGAACGGCCGCCTAGCCGGCCGAGCAGCGCGGCATGGCTCTCGCCCGGAGGATTTGCTGGTAGCGCGTTCATGCTTCTAGGGCCTCTTTGGCGGCGTATCGACATCAAAAGCCTGTTTGCGTCAAGCGCGGCGCAACCGGGACTATGGGCTTCACCCTTGAATTGGCCGGATTGGCGTCTCATAAGGGCACAGGGTTGGAAATGCAGAATAAGACGACGGGCGAAAATTAATGCCAACACTGTTTCGCTTTGTCGTGACGCTCGCGATTCTGGCCGGCATTGTCTATGGCGCGATGTTCGCCCTGGTCATGTTCGTCGAGCCGAGGAAGGCGGAAATGAGCGTGCGCATCCCTCCGGAAAAGCTCAATCCCAAAAAATGAACAGCGCCGCTAGCATCGAAGCCTTCCTGGAGATGATGAGCGCCGAGCGCGGCGCCGCCGAAAACACGCTTTCCTCCTATCGCCGCGACCTCGAAGACGCTTCCGCCGGGATCGGCGGTGGGCTTGCCGCTGCCACCAGCGCCGACATCCGTGCCTATCTCGACGACATCGCCGCGCGCGGCTTTGCCGCCACCTCGCAGGCGCGCAAATTGTCGGCGATCCGGCAGTTCTTCAAGTTTCTCTATGCCGAGGGCCTGCGCGGCGACGATCCGACCGGCACGCTGGACAGCCCGAGGAAGGGCCGGCCGCTGCCGAAGACGATGAGCGAAGCCGATACCGGCCGGCTGCTCGACCGCGCCGCGCAGGAGGCCTCCATGCATGGCGCCGACAGGCTGGCGGCGCTGCGCCTGCACGCGCTGGTCGAGGTGCTCTACGCCACCGGCTTGCGCGTTTCGGAGCTGGTCGGCCTTCCCGTGACGGTGGCGCAGCGCGACGACCGCTTCTTCATGGTCCGCGGCAAGGGCAACAAGGAGCGCATGGTGCCGCTGTCGGCCAAGGCGCGCACCGCGATGCGGACCTGGCTTGCCGCCCGGGCGGCGGTGCCGGCTCTTGCCGACAGCCCGTTCCTGTTTCCGGCCGCCGCCGACAGCGGCTATCTCTCGAGACAGGTCTTTGCCCGCGAGCTGAAAGCGCTTGCCGCACGGGCCGGCATTGCCGCGGCGAAGATATCGCCGCATGTGCTGCGACATGCTTTCGCCAGCCATCTCTTGCAGAACGGCGCCGATCTCAGGGCCGTGCAGCAGCTGCTCGGCCATGCCGATATTTCAACGACGCAGATCTACACGCATGTGCTGGAGGAGCGGCTGGTGCGTCTGGTCAACGATCATCATCCGCTTGCCGACTAGGCGTCATGTCGCTATGTGAGAACGACGCTCCACCGCGCCCAGCCTGCATTTTCGGGCTTGCGTCAGTCATTGCCTTCCGACTTGCCGGTTCGCCCAAGAATGTACAATTACCTCGATTTCGAAAAGCCTGTGCAGGATCTCGAAGGCAAGATCCTTGAGCTGAAGAAGCTTGCCGAGAACGGCGAGGCGGTCGACGTCGGCGATGAGATCGCACGTCTCGAGAAGCGCTCGCGCGATGCGCTGCGCGACGCCTACAAGGCGCTGACGCCATGGCAGAAGGTGCAGGTGGCGCGCCATCCGGACAGGCCGCATTGCATCGACTACATCAAGGGCCTGCTTACCGATTTCACGCCGCTTGCCGGCGACCGCAATTTCGGCGAGGACCAGGCGATCGTCGGCGGCTTCGCCCGCTTTCGCGGCGAGCCGGTGGCGATCATCGGCCAGGAGAAGGGTTCCGATACGGCAAGCCGGCTGAAGCATAATTTCGGCTCGGTGCGGCCGGAGGGCTACCGCAAGGCGGTGCGGCTGATGGAACTCGCCGACCGCTTCCAGATCCCGCTGCTGACGCTGGTCGACACGGCCGGCGCCTATCCCGGCGTCAACGCCGAGGAGCGCGGCCAGGCGGAAGCCATCGCCCGCTCGACCTCGGCCTGCCTTGGCCTGAAGGTGCCGTCGATCTCGGTGGTGATCGGCGAAGGCGGCTCGGGCGGCGCTATAGCGATCGCCACCGCCAACCGCGTCTACATGCTCGAACACGCCATCTATTCGGTGATCTCGCCGGAGGGCGCCGCCTCGATCCTGTGGCGCGATACCACGCGGTCCAAGGATGCTGCGACCAATATGAAGATCACGGCGCAGGACCTGCTGGAGCTGAAGATCATCGACGCCATCATCGCCGAGCCGCTCGGCGGTGCCCATCGCGCCCCCGAAACGGTGATCGCCGCCACCGGCGACCTCATCGCCAGGACGATGAAGGAATTCTCCGGCGCCAACACCGACTTCCGCGAGCATCGCCGCGAGAAATACCTGGCGATGGGCCGCAATCTGTAACCAACGCAGGCACGCGGCCTGAAATGTGGCGGCGTGAACCAGTTTCGCCACAAAAATGCCGCTGCATTCGGCTCAGTGAGCTTAACGCAAGGGGACGCGCCGCATGCTTGCGGTAAGGAATTTTCAAGGTTAACGGGCTTAAGGTCCGTCAGCGGTCGGTTTAGCAGCTGCGGCATCCGCGGCGCAGAGATGAAGACGATAGCCATATCCATGTTTGCCAAGCTTGCCCGCACCGGAGTTCTGATCGCTGCGATCGGCGTCGCCGGCTGCAATGACGCTTCGATGAAGGATTTTGCGCCGCAAGCCAACAAGCCGCTGCCGGACAAAGTCCTGGCCGAAATGAAAGCCAAGGGCATGGTCCGCACCTCCTCGGTGATGGCCCGCATCTTCAAGGAAGAAGGCAAGCTCGAAATCTGGAAGGCCAAGACCAACGGCCGCTACGACCTGGTCGCCAGCTACGACATCTGCAAATGGTCGGGCAAGCTCGGCCCGAAATTCACCGAAGGCGACCGCCAGGCGCCGGAAGGCTTTTACACGGTCCGCCCGGCACAGATGAACCCGCGGTCGAATTACCACCTGTCCTTCAATATCGGCTACCCGAACGCCTATGACCGCGCCAATGGCCGCACCGGTTCCAACCTGATGGTCCATGGCGCCTGCTCGTCGTCCGGCTGCTATTCGATGACCGACGCCCAGATCGAGCAGATCTACGCTTTCGGCCGCGACGCCTTCCAGGGCGGCCAGACCGAGTTTCAGATCCAGGCTTTTCCGTTCCGCATGACCGCCGCCAACATGGCGCGCTATCGCAACGACCCGAACTACGAATTCTGGAAGATGCTGAAGGTTGGCTACGACAATTTCGAGGTCACCAAGGTGCCGCCGAAAGTCGACGTCTGCGAGAAGCGCTACGTGTTCAACCAGGTTGCGGCCGATGGCTCGACCTTCAATCCGACCGGCCCTTGCCCTCCGACCACCCAGCCCGATTCGCTGAAGAGCGCCATCAACGCCTATCAAAGCACCTATGAGGCGGCCTTCAACGGCGCCATAAAGGCCAGCGTGCCGGCGCCCAAGCCAACCATCGCCGGGATCAAGGAAGCCAGCATCGTTTCCGACTGGTCGAAGCGGCGTGCCCGCGGCGAACGCGTTCCGATCGAGCCGCCCTCGCTCAACCCGGACGGCACGGTGGCCGAAACGGCGCGCATGGGCCGCATCGATTCGCCGGCGGGCCGCAAGATGGCAGCGCTCGACGCCGAAAAGGCTGCCAAGCAGAAGGCCGAGGAACAGCGGCTTGCCGCGATAGAAGCGGCGAAGGCAGCGAAAGCGGCAGCCAAGGCGCAAGCCCTGGCCGAGAAGGAAGCCGCCAAGGCGCAGGCATTGGCCGAAAAGGATGCTGCCAAGTCGGCGGCCGAAGCGCCTGTCGCGACCGCAACCGTCGCGCCATCCGCGGAGGCCGTTCCGGTCGCCGAAACGCAGGCTGCGGACGCCGAAAGCACGGCGACAAGGCTGAAGAAGAAACTGCTCGGCATGTTTGGCGGCTGAGGTTCATGCTTGAACAGGAAGATGGGGGCCAGGAAGACAGGCCCTCAACCAGCCCCGCCGCCGTCTACGACCTCAAAGGCTTGAACTGCCCGTTGCCCGTGCTCAAGGCAAAAAAGCGCCTGGCCGCAATGCAGCCGGGCAGCCGCCTGTGGCTCGAAACCACCGACCCGCTCGCCGTCATCGACATTCCCGCCTTCTGCGCCGAGAGCGGCCATCGGCTGATCGAAACGACGGCGATGGCAGGCGGCCACCGCTTCCTGGTCGAGCGCGGGATCGGCTGAGTCTCGACTTAGCTCGTTCTGGCGAAAGCGGCTGAGCGGGATAATCTCCCCCCTTGAGGGGGAGATGGCCGGCAGGCCAGAGGGGGTTGCCGCGCGTGAAGCGCCAACCTTTTCTTTCGTCCCACAAGGCGTCGCGCCAGCCGAGGCGACCCCCTCTGTCGCCTTCGGCGACATCTCCCCCTCAAAAGGGGGGAGATCACGATCCGGCAATAGCCAGCGGGTTGCTTTCCAGTGCTGCGCGATCCGGTGTGTCGATCGACGGCCGATTGGTGAAGGCGGCGAACAGCCGCCGGACATAGTCTTCGGGCATGTCGAGCGTGATCAGCACCAGCCTGGTGCCGCGCTGGCTGTCCGGCCAGGCCGGCAGTTGCACCGGCGGATGCAGGATCTTCTGCACGCCATGGATAACCAGCGGCCGCGACCGGTCTTCTGCAAGCTCGATGACGCCCTTCATCCGCAAAAGGCGCTCGCCATGCGCCGAGCGCAACAGATCGAGGAACATCTCGATTGCCGAAAACGGCACCGGCCCGTCATGAACCAGCGAATACGAACGCACACGGGAATCGTGCCTGTGGTCATGGTGATCATGGTCGGCATGGTCATGCTCGTCGTGATCATGCCCGTCGTGATCATGCCCGCCGTGGTCATGGTCGTGGCCGGCTTGTTCGCCCAGCCAACGCTGCACATCGACGGATTTGGTGGCCGGATTGTAGAGGCCGCTATCGAACAGGGTCGCGGTGCTTGCCTCGCCCGCGTCGAGCACCACGGCGCCCGGGTTGAGCTGCCTGAGCCGCGCCCGCAACGCCTCGACATCGCCTGCATCCGTGGTCAGGTCGGCCTTGCTGAGCACCATGCGATCGGCGACGGCCACCTGCTTCACCGCCTCGACATGCGCATCGAGCGTCGCATTGCCGTTCACGGCATCGACCAGGGTGATGACGCCGTCGAGCCGGAAGGCCTGGACCAGGGCGGGGTGTGCCATGATCGACTGCAGTACGGGGGCGGGATCGGCGAGCCCGGTGGTCTCGACGATGACGCGGGCAAGCCGGTCGATGCGGCCGGTCTGCAGCCGGTCGACGAGGTCAGCCAGCGTGTCGACCAGCTCGCCGCGCACCGTGCAGCAGAGACAGCCGTCGGAGAGCTGGATGATGCCGTCGGAGGCCTGCTCGACCAGGAGATGGTCGATCGCCACCTCGCCGAACTCGTTGATGATGACGGCGGTGTCGGCGAGCGCCGGATCCCGGAGCAGCCGGTTGAGCAGCGTCGTCTTGCCGGCACCGAGAAAGCCGGTGAGCACCGAAACGGGGATCGGGAAGCCGGCCATGCGGCTAGTTCAGCGCCTTGGCCGGCTGCTGGACCTGCGCGGCGGTGGCGGATCCGGCCACAACTGGCTCGGCGCCGGCCGGCGGCGCCCGGTCCGGCCGCCATGTCGGCAGCGGCACGTCGGCATATTCCTGCCCGGAGGCGTCGAGCATCGCCTTCGGCTTCGGCCCCGTGGCGCCGCCGAGGCCGACGGCGATCAGCGTCGGCACATGGTCGAGCTTTTCCTGATAGGGCGATTTCGGCACGTCCTTGCCCTTGTCGCCGACCGCGGGGGCGGCCTCCGACTGCTCCTCGACCGGCTTCTTCTTGCAGATTTCGTCATTCATGTCGTTGGCCGACATGGTGTCGCCATAGGCGGGCAGCGCCGCGACCGTCAGCCAGCTCGGCGCCGGGGTTGCAAAACCCTGGTCGAGCAGTTTTGCCGCCGCCTCGGCACGGGTAATGGCCGATTGCTCGCCGAGCACCACGGCGACCAGGGTGCGGCCGTTGCGGGTCGCCGAGCCGATCATGTTGAAACCGGACGAGCAGACGAAACCCGTCTTCATGCCGTCGGCACCCGGATAGCGGCCGATCAGCAGGTTGTAGTTGGAGATCGCCTTCTTGCCGACGGCAAGGCCTTCGATCGAGAACCAGGGGGCATATTGCGGAAATTCCTTGCGAATCGCCATCACCAGCAAAGCGAGATCGCGCGCCGTCGTATACTGGTCCGGCGAATAGAGCCCGTTCGGATTGACGAAATGGGACCCGCTCATGCCGAGCCTCTGCGCTTCGGCGTTCATGCGCTCGGCGAAAGCCGCTTGCGAACCGCCGATATTCTCGCCGACCGCCATGGCGATATCGTTGGCCGATTTGACCAGCATCATCTTCAGCGCATTGTCCAACCGCATCACCGAGCCCGGCTTGAAGCCCATCTTGCTCGGCGGCTCGCCGGCGGAATGTTTCGTTACCTTGATCGGCGAATCGAGCTGGACCTCGCCCGCGGCAATCGCCCGAAACGCCACATAGGCGGTCATCAGCTTGGTCAGCGACGCCGGGTACCAGCGCCTGAACGCCTCCTGGTGCTGCAGGATCTTGCCGCTGTTCAGGTCGAACAGGATTGTCGGATTGGCCAAGGCAGGCCCGGCCAGCGACGCAAGCACCACCGTGCCCGCCACCAACAGTCTGAGGAAATGCCTGTAGCGCATCATGAAAACCGAAATAGCCTCTTGCCGCAGTCGCACCTGGCTCCGTAAGATTTCGTTACACGATCGCCAGGATAATGGTCCGGCCCTCTGTTCCCGGACCACAGTCGCGGTGCTATTTACTCTATGTGACGTCAACATGGCAAAGTGCTGCCGATCACAATGTGGAAGCAGCAGCACAATGCAAAGCAGCGTGCATGGTTGCAAGGCAGCAGGCACAATTGCAAAGCAGCAGGCCAAGACCGCCTGCTCCAACAGCGAAATGGAACCATCATGCCGATCCTGAACCGAGCCGCCGAAATGCAGGACGAGGTGGCCGGCTGGCGCCGCCATTTGCACCAGACGCCGGAGCTGAATTTCGACGTCTTCAAGACCGCCGCTTTCGTCACCGAGAAGCTGAAGGCTTTCGGCTGCGACGATATCGTGACGGGTTTGGGCAAGACCGGCGTCGTCGGCATCATCCGCGGCCGCCACGGCGAAGGGTCGACCATCGGCCTGCGCGCCGACATGGATGCCCTGCCGCTCAACGAGATCACCGGCAAATCCTATGCCTCGACCGTCCCCGGCAAGATGCACGCCTGCGGCCATGACGGCCACACCGCTATGTTGTTGGGTGCCGCCAAATACCTCGCCGAAACGCGCAATTTCGCCGGCTCCGTCGCGGTCATCTTCCAGCCGGCCGAAGAAGGCGGCGGCGGCGGCAACGAGATGGTCAAGGACGGTATGATGGAGCGCTTCGGTATCTCCAAGGTTTTCGGCATGCACAACATGCCGGGCCTGCCGGTCGGCCAGTTCGCCATCAGGCCGGGCCCGATCATGGCGGCGACCGCCGAATTCACCATCACCGTCAAGGGCCGGGGCGGCCACGCGGCGATGCCGCACGGCACCATCGATCCGATCGTCATCACCAGCCAACTCGTCGGCGCATTGCAGACGATCGCCTCGCGCAGCACAGATCCGGTCGAGGCGGTGGTCGTCTCGGTGACGAAATTCCATGCCGGCGACGCCTATAACGTCATTCCCGAGACCGCCGAGATCGCCGGCACCGTACGCACGCTGAAGAAGGAAGTCGCCAAGAAGGCAGAGGAGCGCATCCGCGCACTTTGCCAAGGCCTGGGCGCTGCCTTCGGCGCGACAATCGAGGTTGATTACAATGCCAATTACCCCGTCACCTTCAACCATCCGGAAGAGACGGTCTTTGCCAGCGACATCGCGGCCGACGTCGCCGGCGACAGCCATGTGCACCGCGCCATCCAGCCGGTGATGGGCGGCGAGGATTTCTCCTACATGCTTGAAGCGCGGCCGGGCGCCTTCATCTTCATCGGCAACGGCGATACCGCCGGCCTGCACAACCCAGCCTACGACTTCAACGACGAGGTCATCCCGCACGGCATGAGCTATTGGGTGAAGCTGGCGGAAACAGCGCTGGCGGCGTAGCCATTCGGCATCGGCGGTGCGGCAACCGCCGCACCTCTGGGCGGCAAAACCGGGCAGGACATGTTCTGCTGGTCACTTCCGGCCGGACGACTTCCGGGCAAGGCCGAAGGCAATGCCCAGAGCAATACCTATACCGATGCCCGCAACAATGTTGTCCAACACGACGCCGATAGCCACGCCGATCACGACGCCGAGTGTGAGGTGTTTGGCATCCATTATGCCCGGTCATGTAGCGTGGAAGGGAAGAGCCGCAACCGCTACGGTCCGCTCTTCGGATCCTCGACCTCCAGCGCCTCCATGACCGGCGCCAGCTCATTGTCGTCGGCAGCCTGCGGCTCTTCGCCTGTCCTCGCCTTCTTCAGGGCTGCCTCGATCGCCTCCTGGATATTGCCGAGTTCGTCTTCGCGAACCTCGTGGCCATAGCCGGCAGCGTCGGCGTCCTGCTCGAATTGCTGCGCCAGAACGGCGACGCTCACCTCGCTCTCGGCCGGCAAATTGCCGACATTCTCCTGCAGCCACGTTTGAAAGAACTCTTTGGTGGCGCTCATGCGGTGTCTCCTTCGGGACACTAAAGCGCGCCGACGTCCCGAAAGTTCCGCTATCCCGACCTCTTTGGGGCCTGCTCCCACATTCGGCCAGGCGGCGTTGGCGCCGCCTGGCTCGGCTGCTTACTGGCTGACAGCAGTCGTCGGTTCGCACGACACGTTCGGGTTCATGTCCGCGAAGGCGCCGGTCGGGTTGCCCTTCCAGGCCCAGACATGCAGCTCGTAGAACGGGCCGAGGCCGTAGCGGTTGGGGGCGCTGTTGAAGTTGAACAGATGCCCATCGAGCGAGGCCGGGCCTTTCGAGGTGATGTATTCGACCGCGATCAGTTTTAGCGTGCCGTCGGCCATCGGCTCGTACATCACCGCTTCCGGCTTGGCGACATCGACCGCGTCGTCCTTGAGGTAGCCGGGATTGACATAGTGGATGCCCATGGCGCCGCCGGTGATGCCGCTGGCGCAGGGAATGGGCGCGTAGCCCTCGGCGGTCGCCGCCGCCACATTCTCGAAGCGGCTGTTGGCCGCGCGTACCTTGTCGGCCAGCGGATTGGGACCGGGCGCGGGCGCTGCCTGATGCGCCTGCGCCAGCGCGGTGCAGGCCGACAGCAGCGCCGCGGCAGCGAGGAACTTGTTGCGAAAGTTGATTGTCATAGTCATTCCATTCTTCTTGAAAAGCACAGCCCGGCCGGCCGCCGGAAGTAAGGAGGTCCGGCAGGTGGGCGCTGTGGCTGTTGTTGCTGGGAGATCCCTGTCCCGATGCGACGAATGCCGATCATCCCTTCGGCAGATAGGGGATGGTTCCGGCCAGATCGGAGTTGTCGATCAGCTGGAAACGGCTGTCGCTGCCGCCCTGACGGGCCGAAACGAACGGCGCGTAGGCAGGATCGTCGGTGAAGGCGCGCGCCGCGGCCTCGGTCGGGAACGCCATCAAGGCAATCAGCGTCGTGTCGAGCGGCTTGCCTTCGAGCGTCTTCACATTGCCGCTGCGCGACAGATATCTGCCGCCGTGCTTGTGAACGAGGTCGTGGACCGACGCGGCATAGGCCGGCATCCACTTCGGGTCCCTCACCTTGATGTCTGCGATAACGTAAGCGGTCATGGGTCATGTCTCCTGGTCGTGCACAGGGGTATCCCGTGCAGCGGCAGAGGGGTCGCATGGCAGGGCCGGCGCCAGCCAGTCCGCGATCTGTACTGGTGTGGCGAATCCGAAATTCGCATTCACTTTGGAGCAACGCAGCGAGCGAATTTCGGATTCAAAAGCCACACCAGCAAGTGCTTGGATTTCCAGTGTGGTTTTGGATTTGAAGTTCCTAATGCTGATGCCACCCAGAAAGCAGGAACTTCGAATCCACCGCACTGGGCCGGTACAGTTTCTGTACTCGCCGCGTCGCCGGGAAAGGCCTATGGTTCCGGCGGAGTTTGAGGGAAGGCAACATCGTGACCCAGTCTGGATACAAACAGTTCTGCCCGTTATCGATGGCCGCCGAGGTGCTGTGCACCCGCTGGACCATGGTTCTGCTTCGCGAATTGGTGGCGGGTTCGACCCGTTTCAACGATTTGCGCCGCGGCGTCCCCAAAATGTCGCCGACCCTTCTGTCGCAACGGCTCAAGGAGCTCGAACTGGCCGGGATCGTCGAGCGCAAGGAGGTGCGCGGCGAGAAAGGCATCTTCGAATACCGGATGACCGAGGCAGGCAGGGATCTGCGTTCCGTCGTCGAGGCGATGGGTTTTTGGGGCCAGAAATGGGTCGAGTCCCGGTTGTCGCTGAAGAACCTCGATCCGTCGCTGCTGATGTGGGACATGCGGCGCAATCTCAACGCGTCGCCGCTGCCCGACGGGCGCACGGTGATACAATTTCTGTATCAGGAGCTCCCCGCCTCCAAGCGGTCATGGTGGCTGATCGTCGAGAAGCACGGCGAGGTCGACCTCTGCTGGTACGATCCGGGCTTCGATGTCGATCTCTACGTCTCGACCGACCTGCACACCATGACCGAAATCTGGATGGGGCTGATCACCGTCGAGAAGGCCGGGCCGAAAGTCATCTTGACGGGCGACCAGGACATCGCGCGCAAAATGCAGACCTGGCTCGGCCTGAGCCCGTTCGCGGTCGAACCCAAGCGAGCGGCCTAGCTGCCTCTTGGCGAAACGTCCCGAAGCGGTTATGTGTCGGGCCGCGTGGTCCCGTAGCTCAGTAGGATAGAGCGGCAGATTCCTAATCTGTAGGTCACAGGTTCGATTCCTGTCGGGATCACCACGCTTTCAACTGGTTACCTGACGGTCGCGTCGGTGCTCGGCTGTGAACGCGTGCGAGGAAGTCGCGCACCAACGCAAGCGCCTCATCGAAATGGGTTTCCAGTAGCCAGTGGCCGGCGCCATCGAGGAGATGGAGCTCTGCTTGCGGCAAGTCGCGCTTGTAGGCGCGGGCCGATGCGGCCGGCATGTAGCCATCCTCGGGACCCCAGACGATCAGTGTCGGTGGTTGCCGTTCGCGCAGATAAGCCTGGTATTTCGGGAACCAGTTGAGGTTCGCCTCCAGCTTCTCCATCAGGCCGACCGCAAGCCGCCGACGGGGCGGCGTGTCCATCAGAGGCCAATGGAGTTTCCACAGATCCGGTGGCACGCGCTCGGCCACGGCCTCGCCAACCTCACCGATGAACTCGTGCCGGAAGCCCTCCTCGCTCACCGCTTCTTCCAGCGGGCGATGCTTGTCGGGCGTCTTGTCGTTCCAATACGCCTTGATGGCTGCGTATTTCGGGCCGAGCACGTCTTCGTAGATGTCGCCGTTTTGGATGATAAGCGCGGCAACGCGCTCCGGATAGGCGATGGCGTGGCGCAATCCGATCTGCGAGCCGTAATCGTGCAGCCAGAGCGCATAGTGAGACAGGCCGAGCGCGTCCGCGAAAGCCGCCAAAAACCCGGCATAGGTCTCGAAATCGTAGCCGAATGCAGCCATGTCGGGCGTAGCGCTGTAGCCGAAGCCAGGAAAATCCGGGGCGAACGTGTGCCAGCGATCAGCCAGTCCGGGCATCAGCCTTCGAAACTGATAGGACGAACAGGGATAGCCGTGCGGCAGCAGAAGCACGGGAGCGTCGGCCGGGCCTTCCTCGCGAAAGAAGACAGTAATTCCGTCAACTCTGATTTGGCGGTGTCGCAACTTTGCCTCCTCGATCGAAAGGCTCCGAAAATGACTGGTAACCCCCGCATCCCGTTGTGAGCGCCTGGATCCGAAACTCATGATCAGGTCGAGGGTTCCCGGTCGCGCCGGTGACAGCGGCCAAGGAACCTGCCGCCGATCAGATCGTTTCGCGGTATGTGGCTAAGGCCAATCGGAGCGGAGGCAGACATGCCGCATGCTCACAATCGCGGGACACCGAACACGGGCCGGCTCTGCCAGTTCGGGGCTTGGCGGGATGCTGCGTGACGATGCTGCGTGACGTCGACTATGTCCTGCAAAAACTCGACTGGATGCGCGCCGAAGGCATCTGGCCCAACGGCTTGCGTTATCTCTGGACCGATGCATTCGGGGTCGTGCTCTACGTCTCGCTTTGCACAGAAACTGGCGAAGAGCGCTGGCTGGGCGAAGCCGCGCGGCTGGTGGCCGATGTCGAGCGTGTGCTCGGCCGCCGGCGCGGACTGAGGATCGGCGAAGCGGCCGATCGCGACGGCCAGTATTTCCACTATCTGGCGATGTGGCTGTTCGCCCTGGCGCGTCTCGGCGATCTGAGGCCGGAATACCGCGAGCGCGGCATTGCGCTGGCGCGGGACATTCACCCGGCGTTTGTGGTCCCCGGCCGCGGCGTGATCTGGAAGATGCAGGAGGATCTGAGCAGCCCATATCTTGGCTATGGTCTCGGCAGCATGGATGCCTATGACGGCGACGTGGCGAAGCGGTTTGCCGAACTGGAAAAATGGGCGAGAAAGAACCTTCCGGTCGGCGACGTCGTGGGGCGCTGGTGCAATGAGGATTATGATACGGCCGACAGGATTCCATATGCCGGCGAGCCCGATCCAAAAATGGGCTCGAGCGCGACCCGGCGATCGTAATCATTGCCGCGATCATGCGCGGCGCCGACCCTCCCGCCACGAAGCCAGCAGCCGCATGACAAATTGGGGGGCAGATCACAAGGAGAAATCCCATGCATGCAAAACTCGTGACCGGAGCAATGCTGATCGCGATGTCGGCGCTGCTCCAACCGGCATCGGCGGCACCCGATTGGCAAACAATCGCTAAGGCGCTCGGCAAATCCGGAACCGAGACGCCTGATGGCGTCTACCGGGTCGGGCTGCCGCGAACGGACCTGAAGGTTTCGCTCGACGGCGTGGCCCTGAAACCCGGATTTGCGCTTGGAGGCTGGATTGCGTTCGAACCCATGGGAGATCAGGCAATGGTTATGGGCGACATCGTTCTGACGCAGGACGAGGTGAACCCGGTCATGAAGAAGCTTGAAGAAAGCGGGATCGAGATCACTGCGGTACACAACCACTTGCTGCGCGCGGAGCCGATGACACTCTACATGCACGTCTTCGGCCAGGGCGACCCGGTTACGCTCGCCACAGCGCTTCATGCCGGATTGGCGCTGAGCAAAACACCGATGGGAGGCGGCGCCCAGCCGCAAGCCGCACCACAGATCGAGTTCGACACGGCCGGTGTCGACCAAACCATCGGTTATAAGGGTAAGGCCAATGGCGCGGTCTACCAGTTCACGATCTCGCGCGCTGAGCCGGTCGAGGAAAATGGAATGGAAGTGCCGGCGGCCATGGGCTCGGCAATAGCGATTAACTTCCAATCGACAGGTGGCGGCAAGGCGGCGATCACGGGTGATTTTGTGCTGACAGCAAAGGAGGTCAATCCGGTTATCAAAGCCATGCTGGATAACGGCATCGAGATCACCGCGTTGCATAGCCACATGCTCGATGAGCAACCGCGGCTCTTCTTCATGCATTTCTGGGCGTACGACGATGCGCAGAAGCTGGCGAAAGGACTGCGCGCAGCCCTCGACAAGGTCGCCGTCAAAAAGAGCTAGATTGGGCGTCCGCGCGCGCGTCCAACGGCGGAGTTCGGCCGACTCGGAGCGATCGTCGGCCTTCTTCCCGCCGCCTCGGGAATGGTTCTCTGGCACGGCGTCTCTCCGCCACCAGCATTGCGCCTGAGATCACCTTTCCATCGCACACGAGACTCAAGGGGCGGGCCGGGCTTTTGCGAACTAACGCGTTCGGAACGATCAAAGGTCCGCTTCGTTCTGATCGGATGGACTGGATTAGACTAGGCCTCCTGGCGTTGGCGGGGTTCCTCACCTGGACACTGAACACCCTCTCGGCCGGAGGCGGAGGTCTATTGCTGATCCCCGCCGTGACTTTCATCACAGGGAGCGCGGCGGTTGCGCCGGTCATCACCTTGACCGAGCTCATCGGCAATCCCATCCGCGCCCTGGCCTTCCGGCGCGACATCGATTGGAGCCTGGTCCGTTGGTACCTGCCCGGCGCCATCGCCGGTGCCGCTGCGGGCTCCTGGCTCTTCGCCAACAGTCGGGCGGAATGGCTCCAGATACTCATAGGGATCTATCTGATCAGTGCAGTCTGGGAATTTCGCGGCGGCGCGCGCGAGCGGAGCTACCGAGCCCGCCGCTGGTGGTTCCTCCCGGCCGGCCTGATCGTCGCGCTGTTGTCGGCGCTGATGGGCACGGTGGGACCCGTCTTGAATTCGCTCTATCTGAACTACGGTTCGGAGAAGGAGACGTTGGTCGCCACGAAATCGGTGAACTCGTTTGTGACCGATGTCGTCAAGATCGCGGCATTCACCGGACTCGGCGCGCTCGGTGGTCAGGCGGTCATGTACGGCGCAGCCGCGGGTTTGGGCGCTGCGCTTGCCAATCTGCTGGCCAAGCGCTGGCTCGAACGCCTAAGTGGACGACAGTTCCGCGGCCTTGTGGTCGCGCTCATGGCTGTGAGTGGAGCGCTGATGATCTGGAACCAGCACAGCTTCGTTGTGCAGGCCTGGCGCGCGGCCACAGGAATGTCTTAACAATGTCGATGTTGGCTGGAGCGCTGCGCCGTAGCTTGGTTGACCGGTCGCGCGATGCGCAGAAGCTGGCAAAAGGCCTGCGCGCAGCCCTCGACAAGGTCGCCGTCAAAAAGAGCTAGCGCTTCCCGTCCGCGCGCATCATACAGGGCTCTTCGAACCAGCCGACCTAACCAGCTCAGCTTCGAGAAGCTTCGTGAGATTAGATCGCGCTCAGGGTCACGGCGGCAAGAACCAGATAGCGGCCGACCTTGGCGGCAGTGACCAGCAAAAGGAAAACCCGAAAAGGCTCGCGCGCAGGACGCCCGCGACGACGGTTAGCGGATCACCGACAACCGGCAGCCAACTCAGCAGGAGCGACCACTTTCCATAGCGGCGATACCACACTTGCGCGCGGTCCAGTTGCGCTTGGTTCATCGGAAACCACCGTTGGCTCCGGAAGCGCTCGATGCCTCGCCCGAGCAGCCAGTTGATCACCGATCCAAGTACGTTGCCGACGCTCGCGACGGCGATGATTGGCCAGGGCGAATAATCCGCAAGCAGCAGCCCTACCAGCACTGCTTCCGATTGCATCGGCAGGATCGTAGCGGCGAGTAAGGCCGCAAGGAACAGACCAGCATAGGCCGCGAGGTCGGTCATTTAACCGCATATCCGCCAGTCGACCTAATGATGGTGACTTTCGGGTTCGACCATCTTGAACGACAGCACCTGTTCGCGCTGCCAGATCGTCGGCCTGGCGATCGATGGTCAGCCGCGTCCGCTCGCCGGCCGGTGTGTCGACGATTTCCAACGTCCCCGCAGCCAGACCGCAGGCGACCTTAAAGGGCTCCGGCGCAGCGTCAGTTGCGATACCGGTCCGTGGCCAGCGCAGCGCATCATAATTCTGCTGTTCCTTCAGCCTGCAAAGTCTCCGCGAGAATCGTGAGGGTCGCGCCGGTGAAAGCGGCCAAGGAACCTGCCGCCGATCAGATCGTTTCGGGTATCTGGCTAAGGCCAACCGGAGCGGAGGCAGATATGCCGCATGCCCGCAATCGCATGGAACCGAACATCGGCGAAGTCTGCCGTGGAGTCGGGGCTTGGCGCAATGCTGCGTGACGTCGATTATGTCCTGCAAAAACTCGACTGGATGCGCGCCGAAGGCATCTGGCCCAACGGCTTGCGATATCTGTGGACCGATGCATTCGGGGTCGTGCTCTACGTCTCGCTTTACATGGAAACTGGCGAAGAGCGCTGGCTGGACGAGGCCGAGCGGCTGGTGGCCGATGTCGAGCGTGTGCTCGGCCGCCGGCGCGGACTGAGGATCGGCGAAGCGGCCGATCGCGACGGCCAGTATTTCCACTATCTGGCGATGTGGCTGTTCGCCCTGGCGCGTCTCGGCGATCTGAGGCCGGAATACCGCGAGCGCGGCATTGCGCTGGCGCGGGACATTCACCCGGCGTTTGTGGTCCCCGGCCGCGGCGTGATCTGGAAGATGCAGGAGGATTTGAGCGGTCCTTACCCCGGCTACGGCCTCGGCAGCATGGATGCCTATGACGGCTACGTCTCTTACCGAATGCTCGACGAAGAGGAACTGGCGCCCGAGATCGCGCAGGTGCGTGCCCTGATGGAGCGCGATTGGCGCACGCTCGACGTCGAGCAGGACCTAGGCCTCGGCATGATGCTGTGGCTCGCCCATTTCTCTCCCGACGAGCCGTGGGCCGAGGCCCAGACGAGGCGTTCGCTGCGAACCCTGGAAACGATGTGGGTCGACCCGCCCGGTTATTTCAGCCGCGCGCCATGGCTGCGCGATACCAAGTTCGCCTTCACCAACTACGGCGTTTCGCTCGGCCTGCAGGCCGCCGGTATCTGGCCGGGGCGTGTCGATAGGCTGAACGCCTTCTTCGAGGACTGGCGGTCCGGCGACGAATACGACCGCGAGGCGATCACCTGGGTGATGGCCTGCACCTCGCACCTTCCCGGCGCTTTTCTGACCCGGGGTGGCGAGACAATGATTGAAAGCGACCAAGCTCGGGAACGTTCCTCCGCCGGCGCGGTTGTCGATGGAAGTGCATGGAGACGCAACGGGCGCGGTTGAAATGGCCATTCTCTTGGGAAAACCGGGAAGCTGTTGGGTGGCGGCAGCCGCCTCCACGAACTATCCCCAGCTCGAAGGTTCGATCCGTGCGGACGCCGTTGTCGTGGGTGCTGGAATTGTCGGGCTGACGACGGCGCTTCAGCTTTGCGAGGCGGGCCGGTCGGTGGTCGTCCTCGAAGGCCTGCGCACAGGCGGCCAGGTGACCGGCCGCTCGACGGCCAAGATCACCACGCAGCATGCGCTGATCTATCGTCATCTCATCGACAGCGTTGGCCGGGACCTGGCGCAGACCTATGCCGATGCGAATTCCGCCGGCGCGCGCCAAATCCGCGATTGGGTTAACAACTGCGCCAATCGCCTGCGATTTCGAGAGCAAGGACGCCTATACCTACACCTGCAGTGAAAGCCGCTGCGCGGAGATTGCGGCCGAGGCGGAGGCCGCGCGCCAGGTCGGGCTGGAGGCCGAGATCCTCGACCGCGCGCCGCTGCCTTTCGAAACGGCCGCCGCGCTACGGTTCCCCGACCAGGCGCAGTTCAATCCGGCGATGTATCTGGTTGGCCTGGCGGAAGCGGTGACGGCCCGTGGCGGTCGGATCTTCGAAAACAGCCGCGCCACCTCGATCGACGAGGCAAGCCGCTGGCGCGTCGTCACCGATGGCGGCGCCGTTGATGCCGGGCACGTCGTCGTCGCCACCAACATGACGGTGAAGAGCCCCGTCGGCATGGCGAACCGGACGCAACCGCGCTGCCACACCGCCATGGCCTTTCGGATCGACGGTCCCCTCCCTGTCGACGGCATGTTCATCGGCATCGACGACCCGACGCGTTCCATCCGCACGGGCCGTGATGCCGAAGGGCCACTGCTGGTCACGCTCGGCCCCAAGTTCAACACCGGCTGGGACGGCGACGTGGCCAAGCGGTTTGTCGAACTGGAAAACTGGGCAAGAAAGAACCTTCCGGTCGGCGACGTCGCCTGGCGCTGGTGCAATGAGGACTATGATACGGCCGACAGGATCCCATATGCCGGCGAACCCGATCCCGCCAAGGCCGCCGGCTTCCACATTGCCACGGGCTTCAACGCCTGGGGCATCACCAACGGGACGGCCGTGGGCGAGATGATCGCCGACCTGATCTGCGGCCGCCCGAGCCCATGGCAAAAACTCTACGATCCGGCCCGGCCCTATCCTGAGGACTTCCACAAGAACGGCCGCAGTCAATCGATCGTCTCGAGCACCCACGACATTGCGCCTGGTATGGGCGGCGTGATCGTCAGGGGAGACGAAAAGATTGCGGCGTGGAGAGACACCGAAGGCGCACTCCAGGCGGTTTCGGCGATTTGCACCCACAAGGGCTGCACCGTAACCTGGAACAATGCGGACCACACCTGGGATTGTCCCTGCCACGGCTCGATCTTCGCCGCCGACGGTTCGGTCATCCACGGCCCTGCCCGAAAACCGCTTGCCCAGATTACATTGTGAAGGCGGCGACCGACACGGCCCGCGTCACGCCGGCCGTTCGTAGGTTCCGACCAACTCCGTCTCCTCCAATGCGTGTTTCTGGGCTTGCTTCCAGACCTGATGCACGCCCGCCTGTCCTGGTACGCTGAGGCTCGGCACATCGAGCGCGGCCAGCAGGAAGTGGTAATGGTGGACGCCGTGCCCTGCAGGCGGCTGCGGACCATCGTAATACGCATTGCCGAAATCGTTGGTGCCTTGCCTGAGTGCCGACGGGCCGGGCTTGCCGTCTTCGGCCTCGGCTAGTCCCCCGGCATCCGGCGGGATGTTGAACACCGCCCAGTGCCCGAAAATCCCGCTTGGTGCATCGGGATCCCGCACGACAAGAACAAGGCTCTTGGTACCATCCGGGACACCGGACCACTTCAGTGGCGGCGAGACGTTCTGGCCGTCACGCGTATACCTTTCGGGAATTTTTCCGCCTGCCGGGAACGCCGGGCTGATAAGGGTGAGTGGCATTGCTGTTTCTCCAGGGAGAATTGCGACCGAGAAGCCCGCGCCGGCGCCGTTCACGCCGCTTGCTGAGCTTCGGCGACGCGTCTTATCTCGCCCGGCAGGGATTCCCAGACCTTGTGCATCTGTCCTTCTCCGACGTGATGGGCGAGCACCTTGGACACGACCCTGAATGCATCCTTGGAATCGACCGGACGGGTAAATTCCAGCTCCGCCTTGATCTTGGCCAGAAACTCGTCGAGCGACCGCATCTTCTCGGGAGCTTTGGAAGGCTGATATTGGTCATAGAAGGCGCCGCGCACCAGGATCGGCAGCTGCGAGCCGAGGTGGGCTGCCAGATCCGGCTGCATACGGTCGCGCAGGGCGTGCAGCACCGCTCCGAGAACGTGCCAGGCGACCTGCCGATCCGGTCCAATCTCGTCCATGATCTCGTCGAGCCAGATGTTCGTGGTCTGCAGTGTCTTGTCGAATACGTCGAGTCCGGTGGCATTCATCGAAATCCTCCTTCCGTTCAAATCCGACTAGGTGATGTGACCAAACAGCCGTACCTGCCCGTTGTTCCCCCATGCGCATGTCCTGATGCGCATTTATTGTCGGAGGTCCCGTCTGTTGTCGGAGGTCCCGTCATGAGGGAATTCGGGCCGGCTTTTTTGCCGCTGTTTTTCGACCACCTTTCTTGGCCGGCACCGGAACATCCCCATGGGTGGACGAGTTTTGTTTGCCGTCGCCGATCACATGGCGACGAGTGATGCAGACACAAAAAACAGGAGAAGAACCATGGCACATCACGATTTGGCGCCCCGGACGCCATCGCGCAGCCTCTACCCATCCGCGCGCGACCCGCTCACGTCATTCCACCGGCAGATTGACCGCCTGTTCGACGACTTCTTCGCGCCGATGGCCGAAGCGACTACGGCCGGCGATCTTTGGCCGAGCGTCGACGTACATGAAACAGACCAAGCCTATAAGGTCACCGCCGAATTGCCGGGGCTCGAGCAGAAGGACGTTGAGCTCAAGCTGCGCGAAAACACCCTCTTTATTACGGGCGAGAAGCGTTCGGAGCACAAGGAAGGCGAAGGCGGCCGCACCTACAGCGAACGCAGTTATGGCCGGTTTCAGCGGACCATCCCGCTGGAAGCGGAGATCGATGCCGACAAGGTGCAGGCCACTTTCAGAAACGGCATTTTGGCTGTCGAGCTTCCGAAGAACCCCGCTGCAAAGGACAAGACACGCCGCATAGAAGTGAAAGCGCGATAGTTGCCAAACTGAAGGCTGCCTGAGCAGGCGGCGTTCAGCCCAGATGGAGAAGAACGGCGAGCACGGCGGCAACCGCCCAGCGAGCGTCTAGCGCCGGGGATCGTCCGTTGCCTCGGAAACGCCTTCGAGCGCGATTTTGGCGGCTTCCTTATCGGTCCGCCCGAGGTCGGCCAGGGCGATGACGCCGACGAGGCGCTTGTCGTGATTGATCACCGGAAGACGACGCACCTGATGCTTGGCCATGATCTTTGCCGCATCGGTGATATCGGCGTCATCGAAGCACCAATAGACATGCTCGGACATGACCTCGCGAACGGTCGTGTTGCCGGCTGAGCGCTCCTCGGCGACGCCGCGCATCACGATGTCGCGGTCCGTCACCATGCCGACCAGCCTGTCATTCCCGCCGACCGGAAGGGCGCCGAGATTGTCGGCACGCATTTTCCGGGCGGCATCCCTGATTGTCGTGTTCGGGCCGACCAGTTCGGTCCGACGGCTCATGATCTCCTGAACTTGCATGGGATATTCCTTTCCCTGATTGCTGAGGCAACAAGTCGCCAGACGGCCCTGTTGCCACGCATCGCTAGATTGCCAGCTGGCCGGATGAGGCATGTACGGATCACTATCTTCGATCTTCCCGATCCGCGCTGAGGCGCGTGCCGGTGCCGGCACCTCGCGATCGAAACTATTCTTGGAACGTCCAGGCAGCGAGCGAGTTCCAAAATGGTACCGGTGCCGCAGCCATCCCACGGAATGTGGACGCAGGCTGGTGAAAAAACATCCACCGGGAAAACAGATGCACGCGGATTGAAGGTCATGGCTATCATCTTTTCAGATCGCCGCGAGGCCGGGCGGCAACTCGCCGGGGAACTCGTTCGCTTTGCCGGCCGCGACGATGTGATCGTATTGGCGCTGCCCCGAGGCGGCGTGCCGGTCGGCTACGAGGTCGCGCAGGCACTCAAGGCACCGCTCGACGTCTTCGTCGTGCGCAAGCTCGGCGTCCCCGGCCACGAGGAACTGGCCATGGGGGCGATCGCGCCCTCAGGCGTACGTGTCCTGAACGACGAAATCGTCAACGGTCTCGCGATCCCGCCACATGTCATCGACGCGGTCGCTGCAAGGGAGGAAAAAGAGCTTCTGCGCCGCGAGCACCTCTATAGGGACGGGCGACCCCCACCGCAGTTGAATGGACGAACCATTATCCTCGTGGATGACGGGCTTGCGACCGGATCGACCATGCGGGCCGGGATCAAGGCGCTGCGAAAAAACCACGCCGCCCATATTGTCGCGGCCGTTCCCGTCGGTAGCCCCGACACTTGCGACGCGATGCGGGCGGACGCCGACGAGGTCGTTTGCGCGACGACACCAGAGCCGTTGCTGGGTGTCGGGCGCTGGTACGTGGATTTCTCGCAGACGAGCGATGAAGAGGTCCGCGCGCTCCTCGCCAGGTCCGGGCCCAAGCCCGCCGCTTCCGAAGAGGAATTGGCTGGGCGCGCGGGCGCGGGTCCGGCGCCTGGCACCAGATCGACATAGCGGAGATGGATATGGACCGGGATAGCGAGCACGTCGTGCATGTTCCCGCGGGACCTGTCACGCTTGAGGGCAATCTTTCGTTGCCCTCGGATGCTCGTGGCCTTGTGCTCTTTGCCCATGGCAGCGGAAGCAGCCGCCACAGCCCGCGCAACCGCTACGTGGCAGGAAGGCTGAACGAGGCGAACCTCGCCGCCTTCCTCATCGACCTGTTAACGGCCGAAGAGGAGCGGATCGACCAGGTCACGGCCGAGTTGCGCTTCAATATCGGACTGCTCGCCGACCGGCTGGTCGGCGTCACGGATTGGCTCGGCGCCTCGCCGGAAACATCGGGGTTGCGTCTTGGCTATTTCGGCGCGAGCACGGGCGCCGGTGCCGCCCTGGTGGCGGCGGCCGAGCGGCCCGACCAGGCCGCGGCCGTGGTTTCGCGTGGTGGCCGGCCCGATCTTGCAGCGCACGCCCTGCCGCGCGTCCGGGCGCCGACCTTGCTCGTCGTCGGAGGCGCGGACAAGCAGGTGATCGCGCTCAACCGCTCGGCGCTGGCGGCGCTCCACTGCGAGAAGGAGCTCGCCATCGTCCCTGGCGCGACGCACCTGTTCGAGGAACCCGGCGCCCTGGACGAAGTCGCGGGCCTGGCGAGCCGATGGTTCTTGCGCCATCTGATTTCGGACAGATCGGCGTCGACGTCCTGACAGCTGGGGCTTGGATCACCAGTCCCGGGATCATTTGCGTCCTCAACGCGTTATGATCCTCATAAGACCGCGCGCAGCTGCAACCCGAATGGCTGTCGCAACCCGTATGAGGGAGAAAGACAATGCCGGACAAGAAAACCATCGAGAAGGCCCGAAAGGACAAGCGCGAGGGCAAATCGCCGAGCACACAGGCCGGCGAGTTCGTGCACGAGGAGATCGATAAAATCCGCCGCGGCGAGCACGGCGCGCGCTCGACGCAGCAGGCCATCGCCATCGGGCTTTCCGAGGCAAGACGCGCAGGCGTAGACCTGCCCCCGCCCAAAAAGGGCAAGGTGAAGGAGAGCACGCGCAAAAGCGCCGAATACGCCTATGAGGCCGGCCAGGGTGAACGCACGCCGAAACGCCGCCCGCGGGTGTCGAAAGCCGTCTCCAAGGTGCTCGAGCACGAGCCGAGGAGTACGGCGTCGCACGAGGCGCTGGCGCAGCAGGCCAAGCGTGCGGCCTCGCGCCGGACGGCTGAGGAGCGCTCGGCCGCTGCCAAGAAGGCCGCCGAGACGAAAGGCGCCAGCGGAAGGAAGGCGGCGGCGCAGAAGGCCGCCAGAACGCGCGCGCACCACGCATAGTTCAAAGACGGCAGTTCGCCTCCTGGAAATCCGATATGGCCCAAGCGACCGGTATCGAGATCTGCCCCGGCAGCGCGGGACAACGCCGCTGCCCAAGGCGAACCTGCATCCGCGGGACAACATCGACTTCGAAATCACCGCTGACGAAACGGTGGCGCTGAACGAGCAATACGCGTCACTCGCGACGCTGCCTGACGCGTGACACCAACCGGAGGTACACGGCGGCAAGGGCAGCGGGAGACCGGTCAGGAAAGCGCAGCCTGTTTCTTGAGCATGATGCGTATCGCCCATAACGCGGAGAACTCTGATCATGACCTCAGCTGCCAGCACGACAATGCCGCGAGACACCACTCAGACGAGACATATCGCTTTGCTCGGCGCGCCCTCTAATCTTGGGCTGATGCCGCAGGAGGGTGAGCCGGAGCCCGGCGTGTGGACGGCGCCGGAGACACTTCAATCGCTTGGTCTCGCCGACCGTTTAGGCGCCGGTCCGTTGCGCTCGGTTCGGGCTCCGCCTTATCGGCCTGAGGTGGATCCTGCGACGGGCGTGCGCAATGCCCAGGCCCTGCGCCAGTATTCCAAGACGCTTGCCGAAGCGGTCGACGAGGAGCTGAACTCGGGAGGGTTCCTGCTCATGCTCGGCGGCGATTGCAGTGTGTTGCTTGGCCCTGCGCTCGCGCTGCGGCGTCGTGGCCGCTACGGCCTTATCTTCTTCGATGGGCACACCGATTTCAAATTGCCGGATACCTCGCCGTCAAAGGGAGCCGCGGGCATGGATTTGGCCTTCGTGACCGGCCATGGCCCGATGCTCCTGACCGATTTCGGCGAGCACACTCCTTTGGTCCGTGAGGCCGACGTAGTCGCGTTTGGCTATCGCGATGTGCAGGACCCCGCGACTTACACGTCCAAGGCCGTCTTCGACACCGATGTTCACCGGATGGATTTGGCTGACGTGCGGCGGCGCGGCATCGCCGATGCGGCACCCATAGCGCTTGACGCGGTCGCAGGGCAGGACGTCGAGGGTGTATTCGTTCGCTTCGATGTCGACGTGCTGGACAGCGAGATCATGTCGGCTGTCGATACGCCGGAGGCCGGCGGTGTCTTGCCCGACGAAGCTGTCGAAGCCCTTCGCACATGGTGCAACGATCCACGCGTGATTGGGATGGAGGTGACGATCTATGATCCCGACCGCGATCCGGATCGTCGCTGCGGCAAGCTGCTGATCGACATTCTGGTCGCTTCCCTTCGCGGCCGGTAGACCAATGGGAGTCCTGCACTTGTGCACGAACGCAATCCGCCGGCACGAATGGCCGTCGGTCTGACGGATCGCCGCGCGCACCCATTCTGTGGTGCTACCTCATCGGGAACCGTTCTCAACGAACATGGTTCGGAGTGTGCGACCGAAGCATTCGGCTTCTTCTACCCGGCTATCGCCAAGGAGATTCGCCATGACCGGCAAAACCCGTCCCACCGTCCTGATCACAGGCAGCAGCGGGTTTCTGGGCCAGGCCATCGCTCGCGGCTTGATGGAGCGCTACGACATCATCGGCCTTGATGTTGCCAGACGATCCTTGCCCAGCGTCGAGACGATCGAGATCGACCTTACCTCGGACGCGAGCGTGGCGAAGGCACTGGCCGAGGTACGCGAGCGGAGCGGCGGCCGCATTGCCTCGGTGATCCATCTCGCGGCTTATTACGACACGACCGGCGAGGATAATCCGAAATACGGCGCGGTGACCGTCGAGGGAACGCGCCGGCTGCTGAACGCGCTGAGGGGGTTCGAGACGGAGCAGTTCGTGTTTTCGAGCACGCTGCTGGTGCATGCGCCGAGCCCGGCAAAGGGCGCCAGGATCGACGAGCGATCGCCGATCGATCCGGCCTGGGCCTATCCGAGATCGAAGGCCGAGACCGAGACGCTGATCCAGAAGGAGCACGGCGACATCAAGGTTGCGATCCTGCGACTGGCGGGTGTCTATGACGAGGATTGTCACGCGGCCTTCATCGCCCAGCAGATCGCCCGCATTTTCGAGCGCATGCCGACCGCCTATCTTTTCACCGGCGACATCACCACCGGCCAGCCCTACCTGCATCTGGACGATCTCGTCGACGCCGTGGTGCGCACTGTCGACCGGCGCAGCCCGCTTCCCGACGAGACCGTACTGCTGATCGGCGAAGAAGAGACGCCGTCTTACGACGAGATGCAGAAGCAGATCGGGCAGCTCCTGCATGGCGAAACCTGGCGGACCCTGTCCCTGCCGAAAGAGGTGACGAAGCTCGGTGCCTGGATGCAGGAGAAGCTTCTCGACCAGGAGTCCGACATCAAGCCATGGATGATCGAGAACGCCGACGATCACTACGAGATCGACATCTCCCGCGCCAGGCGCCTGCTTGGTTGGAACCCGCGGCACAGCCTGACCGCTACCTTGCCGGAAATGATCCGGCGGCTGAAGGCGGATCCTACCGACTGGTACAAGAAGAACAAGCTTGAACCGTCGGCGGCCGCCGCTTCCGCGCCCGAGCTCGACCAGGCCGCCGAACGGCTGCAGCGCCCGCTCGAGCGCTCGGACGACGAGGTCGAGGCGGAAACCGAACGCCACCGGGCCGCAACGCTGTGGGCGCCGCTGACCAACGTTGCGATCGGGCTGTGGCTCGTGGCGTCGCCGTTCACGCTCGGCCTGTTCGATCCCGCTTCAGCACCGATTCCGCCGGCGCTCGGACATGAGATCGCCTCGCCGGAGACGCGCGACGGCAGGCTCGGCATCAGTGAGATTGTATCCGGCCTCGCCATCCTGTCGCTGGCGCTCGTCGGCATGCACCGGCGCTGGCACGGGCTGCAATGGATCACCGCCTCGATCGGGGTTTGGGTAATGTTCGCGCCGCTGCTGTTCTGGACCACCAGCGCCGGAGCCTACGCGACCGACACGTTGGCCGGCATGCTGATCGTCGCGTTCGCGGTGATGATCCCGCCGACGCCGGGTATCAGCCGGCGTGCCCTTGCCGCCGATGACGACCGCCCGCTCGGCTGGAGCTATTCGCCCTCCCTCTTCACCCAGCGCATTCCCATAATCGGCCTCGCCTTTGTCGGCCTGTTCGTCTCGCGCTATCTCGCTGCCTATCAGCTAGGGCACATCGACAGTCTTTGGGATCCGTTCTTCGGCCCGGGCGAAACGCCGGCCGGCAATGGCAGCGAGGCGGTGGTCACCTCCTGGGTCTCCAAGGGTTTTCCGATCGCCGATGCCGGGCTGGGCGCCTTTGCCTATGCGCTGGATATCCTCGCGGGCGCGATCGGCGATCGCCGCCGCTGGCGCACCATGCCGTGGATGGTGCTTTTGTTCGGCTTGCTGGTCGTTCCGCTCGGTGTGGTCAGCGTCGGCTTCATCATCATCCAGCCACCGCTCATCGGAGCGCTGTGCACGCTCTGCATCGTCCAGGCTGCCGTCACCGTCGTCCTCATCCCTTATTCGGTCGACGAGGTGCTGGCGAGCTGCCAGTATCTTTGGCATGCGAAACAAGCGGGAGAGCCGTTCTGGCGCACATTCTGGTGCGGAGGTCCGGCACTTTCGGAGGACCAGACGCCGACGCCGGATCTCGACCGGCCGCTATCGGCAGTGGCGCGGGACTTCGTCACTGGCGGTGTGAATTTCCCCCGGACCCTTGTCGCCAGCACACTCGCCGGCGCCCTGCTGATGATCACGCCGCTTGTCTTCGGCACCAGCCCGCCGCTCTACTTCAGCGACCATGTCACCGGCTGCCTGGTCATCATGATCGCCGTTACGGCGATGGCCGAGGTGGCGCGCGCCGTCCGCTTTGTGAACATAGCGCTTGGAGCCTGGATCGCCCTCTCTCCCTTCATCCTTGCCGACGGCGCGGCGGCGAGCCTCGCCAATCTGGCGATCGGAACCCTGCTGGTCGGGCTCAGCCTGCCGCGCGGCACGCGCAGCGCTGCGCATTATGGCGGCTGGGACCGGGCCATCGTCTGAGGATGTTCGGCGGCGCAGGACGGTCGGCCAGGTGGCTGCAAAGATTGATCCGCATCAACCTGTCGAACACATCGAGCGGGAAGTCGGCGAAAGGCGCAAAGGCGGCCGTACCCTTCCAACTTGAATTTTCCGCGTATCTGCATTTCATAAGTCGGCAAATAAATTAGGGAGGAATTTCAACATGATAAAAGGGCAATTCTCTGCGCCGGCATCCTCGCCGCCGGTATGTGGGCCGCGTCGTCATCGGCGTCCGCCGAAAGCCTGACCATGTCTTGCGGCGTTGACGAGGTCTGGTGCCAGCAGACGGCGCGGGCGTTCGAGGAGAAGACCGGCATCACGTCAATATGACCCGCAAGAGCGCTGGCGAAATCTATGCGCAATTGCGCGCCGAGGCCGCCAACCCAAAGGGAGACATCTGGTGGGGCGGAGCCGGCGATCCGCATCTGCAGGCAGCCGAGGAGGGCCTGACAGTGGAATACAAATCGCCGCTGCTCATGCGGACCGGTTCTGATCAAAGCTTGAAGGATTGCACGCAGAGCTGGCGGACCTGGGCGAACACGCCGCTGCCGGCGCAAATCACCAGCGCGCCGTTTTCCAGCACCGTCTTTGGGTCGGGCTTGACTATAGTGCCGCCGGCTTCTTCCACCAGCAGCATGCCTGCCAGGCAGTCCCAGGCGTTCATATGCTCTTCGACATAGCCGAGCAGCCTGCCGGCGGCCGCATAGGCGAGCATCAACGCGCCGGATGCGTTACGGAAAAACACGCTGCCCTTTGAAAACAGCAAGCCGATGAGCGTTGCGACGTTCTGAATTTCGGCGCGGTTGGAAAAGCCGGTGCCCAACGAGCCGTCGGTCAGGCTGGTGGCCGCGCTTGCCCTGATCGGCTTGCCGTTGAGAAAAGCGCCGCCGCCCTTGCGGCAATGGAACGTTTCGCCGGTAGAGGGCTCGTGGATGACACCCACGACAGTGTCGCCGTCCTTGGCGCAGGCGATGACCACACACCAGGCCGGAATGCCCCGCACGAAATTCGCGGTGCCGTCGATCGGATCTATCACCCAGACATGCCCGCTCGATCCGGTGACCGAGGCATGCTCCTCGCCGACAATTCCATCGGTCGGGTAAGCGGCTTTCATTGCCGCACGGATGAACAGCTCGACCTCGCGGTCAGCCTGCGAGACCATGTCCTGATGACCTTTGCTCTCGATGGCGAGGCTGTCGAGGTCGCGAAAATACTTCAGGCCGAGCGCGCCGGCACGCCGCGCGAGATCGATGGCGAACTGTTCGCGCGTTGCTGTGTCGGGTGTCATGAGATCCTTGGGATGGCGAATGTGATCTGAGGAAAATACCCCAGCCAAAGAAGCTTAGCGGTGAAGCTAAGAGCGTGCAAATGACGAGCCCTGCCTTTTGCGGGGCAGCCCCGAGGCCGACCGGTCTTCCATGCGCCCGACAGCGACAGTCGCGCTCATACGGGTCCGGGTCATGTCGCCTTCGATATAGATGATCTGGCCGGTCATGAAGCTCGACGCGTCGGAAACCAGGAAGATCGCGGCACCGCCCAGTTCATCGACCTCGCCCACCTTGCCAGCGGCCGACCAATGCCACGGCTGAGATTGCCGGCGATAAACGCCTATCCCCGCCAGACATCTTCGCGGCGCAGATCGTCCATCGCGCGCGAAATGCCTTCGCGCAGGATCGACACCATATCGTCGATCTACTGGCGCTTGATGATTAATGGCGGCGACATCACGCACATGTTGATCAGTAGCCGGACCAACAGGCCGAGCTCGTGGCAATGCGCGTCGATGCCGGTCGGCACCTCGATCCGCCTCGCTTATGACCCTGAGGCTCTGCTGGCGATAACCTGAATAATTTTTTGCGCAGCAGTGCGACCGGCGACGATCGCGCCCTCGACATAGCCCGGAAATGACGGCGACAGCTCCGACGAGGCAAAATGCACCGGCGGGGCGCCCGCCCGGATAATGCATTCGGCATCCGTTGCCGCCGCATCGACGATCGAATCGCTGTAACCGCCGCCGCTCCAGTGATCCTCGGTCCAGTCGCGATAGCTGAGATCGGCGACGCCGGCCGCCTCGATACCGAGCGCATCTTGCAGCTTTGATGTCACCGTTGCGCGTAGCGCCGCGCTGTCCATATCCCGCCAGCGCTGCGCCAGCGGCCCGCCGATGAAGACGACAAGTGCTGCATGATCCTCGTCCTTGCTGGCATCGCAGGCAAAAAGTCCGTGCGGCTCCCGCCACATCACCATGCCGCTCAAGCCCCTGTCGCGCCAGAAAGCCTTGGGATAGCGCACAAGCATTTTGATAACTGCGCCGCTTTCCCAGACGCCGAGGGCTCTCTCCAGCGCAGCCGGCAGCGGTGGCACGAAATCGACTCTCGAGGCCATCATCGGCGGTAGCGCGACCAGTACCGCTCGTGCCTCGGTCACGCCGGCAGGCGAAACGACGCGAACCCCTCCCGGGCCGTGCTCAATAGCCTCGACGGCTGTATTCAGCCGCAGTCGATCGCCGAGATCCCGCGCAAGATCATCTGCCAGCGAATGCATGGTTTCGCCCACGAAATACTGCAGCTCCGACACCTCGTTGGTGATGCGGCGATCATTGTCGATCAAGTACCACAGCGGCAGCCTTTCCATTGCCAGGCACCACAGGCCCTCGATCATCGACCGAAAGGCGGCCTTGGCATCGTCGGGATCGTTCTGGCGATCGAGCCATGCCGCGACTGTCAAGCCGGCGATGGCCGGGTCGGTCGGTGCGATCGCGTTCATCCGCTCGCGCATTCGCATCGCGGTGCCGTAAGTGCGCCCGGCTTGCGCCTCGCTCATTCGCGGCTGCGTGACGAATTCGCCTGCGACATGGGTCTCGACCAATGTCTTGCCGCGCGCTCGCACCAGCGCCATTAATTCCGGCATGTCTTCGCACAAGAACTGGCCGCCGCTGTCGATCCGCTCGCCGAGCCCGTTCTGCACGGCTTCGACGCGGCCGCCGACACGGTCGCGGGCTTCGAGCAGCACGACATCGATGCCGGCGTGGTTCAATTCACGCGCGGCCGACAGGCCGGTGAAGCCGGCGCCGACGATGGCCACATCGGCTCGTTCGATCTTGAACTTCATTGGCCGGCCTTGATCTTCTCGAATGTCAGGCGCCGGATCATTGTCTTCATTGCTGGTCCATCCTCTTTTTGATGGTTCATGCCGGCCTGGCACCGCGGGCTGCTGAGTTCGGATAGTGCTTGGGGAATGCCGCAGACAGGAACTCGTTCGCGGCCTGCAGCGCCGTCTCGCGTGTGGCGTCCTCGGTGCCCATCATCAAATGCAGCCACAGACCATCCAGCATGGCGCTGAGCGCCAGCGCCATGACTTGCGGCTCATAGGCATAGAAGCCGCTCTGCTTGAGCGCCGCGCAAAGATCGATGAATATGTTCTGGTAGACGGCATCACGTGCGCTGCTCAGCGCCTGATATTTCGGTCGCGATTTGGCCTCGCCCCAGAAGGCACACCAAGCAGCCAGCTTGCGCTTGTTGCAGATCGAGCGGTTGAAATCGGCTGCCACCAATGCCTGCAGCTGGCGGGCGGGATCATCGCCGGCCCTTTGCAAGGCGCTGCGCCAATGCGCCGAATACTCGTCATGCATGTATTGCAAAGTGGCGACGAGCAGCTTCTCCTTGCTCTCGAAATGGAAATTGACGATGCCGCGCGACAGGCCGGCGCCGTCGGCGACGTCGGCCATAGTCGTTTCCGAATAGCCGCGCTTGGCCAATGAATCGATAGTCGCTTCGATCAGTTGAACCTGCCTTGTCTCTTTCGACGCTTTGCGGCCGCGCTTTTCGGAATCGCTTTTTCGCGCCGGTTCGAGGAGGGCTTCGCGCGCCTCTGTTGTCTTCATCGGGGTGATGGTCTCCAGCATCGCCGGCTAGCCGACCGGCATCGGCCGCGAAGATCAGTGGGACGGTGTTTGCCACTGTCAAGCACCTTCTGCATGGCTGCCCATATTCGAATGTTCTCGTCGAGATTGCATCCTTGGAGAAAACGTCGTCGAAGGCACCGTCGGCGAAGGGCAGCAGTCCCGGCGATGCAAACCAGATCAGCGCCGCCGAGCCCGCCTGCAGCGGACCTTGGCTCGAGATCCACGCCAGGCGCGAGCTGCAATATCAAAAGCTGCTGAAGCGTGCCAAACTGGTGCCGCGGCTGGTCGTCAGGCTCGGCCGCCGCACTGCCAATCCGCCTGCGGATTTCTAAATATGGCCGACGACACCGACAGTCCCAAACTCGCCGCCGAAGCCGCCGAACAGTGGCAGCTGATCAACACACCGCTCGGCGAAAAATGGTCGGGCCGCACCCGCTATGCTGCGGCCATGTTCTTCTACAAACGCGGTGAGATGAGCGCTGAAACGCTGGAGGCCTACCGTATTTGTGCCAGGCTGGATTCGACCGATCCGCTGCCGATCATCCGCGACCGCGGCATTGGCCAGGACTGGCTTAAACGCATGGGTTTCGAATAGTCGGCCTCCAAATCGCATTCCGGTCAAGCCGGCATCACCCGCTTAGCCGATGGTCTTTTCCAGCATGCCGAGCCAGTTGCGATAGGCGATCTTCTCGATCAGCGCGCGCCCGAAGCCGCGAGCCGCGAAAGCGTCGAGCAATCTTGGCAGGCCGGCAACGTCGCCTATCACGGCCGGGATCATGGCGCCGTCGAAATCCGAGCCCAGGCCGACGCCGTCTTCGCCCAGCGCCTGCAGCAGCGAATCGACATGGCGCACCATGATGTCGAGACTGGTGTCGGCGTTCATCCTGCCGTCCTCACGCAGGAACCCGGTGGCGAAATTCAGCCCGACCATGCCGCCGGAGTCGCGGATCGCGCCGAGCTGCCATTCGGTGAGGTTGCGCGAATGGCCGCAGATCGCGTGCACGTTGGAATGGGTCGCGACCAGCGGTGCGTCGCTGATCTCGACGACGTCGCGGAAACCTTTTTCGTTGAGATGCGAAAGATCGATCATGATCTTCAGCTGGTTGCAGGCTTTCACCAGCGCCTTGCCGGCATCGGTCAGCCCCGGCCCTGTATCGGGCGACGACGGGAAACGGAACGGCACGCCGTGGCCGAAGGCATTGGGACGGCTCCAGACGATACCGAGCGAGCGCAGGCCGGCTGCGTGGAGGACATCGAGCAGGGTGAGCTCAGGGTCGATCGCCTCGACCCCTTCGATGTGGAAGACCGCCGCGATCGAGCCTTGCGCCATCGCCTTCCTCACATCGCCGGCGCTGCGGCAGACAGTGAGCGCCGAAGCCCGCTCCAGCCTGAACAGGATCGAGGCCATCGCTATGGTGGAGTTGAGCGCATCGGCGCGCGGAACCTCGGGCGGCAAGGGCTCGCTGTCGCTCGGCGCCAGCGGCACCGCGCCGCGCTTGGATTTCTCGACAGGCGGCGGGAAGATCGCGAACATGCCGCCGGCAAATCCGCCTTTCTTCGCGCGCGGCAGGTCGATATGGCCACTCGGCGTCCCCTCGACGAACAGCTTTTCGAGGTCCGCATCCTTCGACTGGTAGAGCCTGAGCAGCGTGTCGTTGTGGCCGTCGAAGACGGGAACGAGATCGGATTCGGTCATGGAGGGCCATTCGGTTGAAGTGGTCGGGCCGCGGAGGGCGAGCCGGTTGTTGCCAATACTTAGGCAAGGCGAGCGCTCTGCGCAAATCCCGCATGTTTGCCTTATGTTTGTACGCCGCCAATGGTCGAAGCGGCACGCGGTAAAGCCGCGCACCCTTTCTCCTGTCATTCATCGAGGGGCTGTCTCTCTTACCGCTTCAGCACGTCCGCCCATTCCGGATGGCGGCGGAACTGAGCATTGGCGAACGGGCAAAGCGGGATGATCGTCTTGCCCGCCGCACGTGCATCCTCGACGGCACGGGTGACGAGGCGAAGTCCCGCGCCCTGGCCGCGAAATGCATCCGGCACTTCGGTATGGTCGATGATGATCTGGTGCTCGCCGACCTTGGTGAAGGTCATCTCCGCCTCGGCGCCGCTCGGCCCACGCAGGAAGTAGCGGCCCTTCGAGCCGCGGTCCTCCAGCTCGATCTCTGGCAATAGGTCAGACATGGCTTGCGGTCCTTTCATCCGGCGCTACGGCGAACAACTGCCGCGCCGCCTCGATCTCGCTCGGCCGCACCTCATGGCCGCCGTCATGCCACTCGACTGTGACATCGGCACCATCGGCGCGCAAATAGGCTTCGAGCCGCGCCGTCAAATCAGGCGGACAGATCGGGTCTCGCCTGCCGGCGGTGACCAGGATGCGGCTGCCGTCAAGGCTGCCCTTGACCTCCGGCTCGAACGGGATCAGCGGATGCATCAGCACCGTTGCGTCGAACAGCGACGGTTCGGCAAACAGCACCGAGGCCAGGATGTTGGCGCCGTTGGAATAACCGAGGCCTAGCACCGAAGATGGCTTTGCCGCCTCGACATGTGCCTTGACGAAGCCGGCCATCTTGTCCGTCGCTCGCGTGAGATCGCCCATGTCGTAAACGCCCTCGCCGGTACGGCGAAAGAAGCGTGCGGCGCCTTGTTCCGAGACATCGCCGCGCGGGCCGACGATCGTCGCTTGCGGCGCAAGATCGCGCCCAAGCGACAGAAGCTGATCCTCGTCGCCGCCAGTGCCATGGAAGACGAAGAGCAACGGTCCGTCCAGCGAACCGGGCAGCACCTTGTGAATATACGAATCCTTGCTCATAACCCTGCCCTCAGTCTTCCAGTTTCTGCAGATGCTGCTCGAGATAGGGCCGCAAATGCTGGTGTTGCGACGGCAGTTTCAGCGCCTCGCCGAGATGGGCGGTATCCTCGTCGCGGTCGAAGCCCGGCTCGTTGGTGGCGACTTCGAACAGCACGCCCCCCGGTGTGCGGAAGTAGATCGCCCAGAAATAATCGCGGTCGATCACCGGCGTCACCTGATAACCTGTATCGAGGAGTGCCTTGCGCACTTCGAGCTGCTTGGCGCGGTTCTCGACGGCGAAAGCAACATGGTGGACCGAGCCGGCGCCGAGATTGGCGAAGCCGGCCCCTGGCAGCGATTCGATATCGACGACGTCGGCGCCGTTGCCGTTCTTCACCGCCAGCCGCCTGATGTTGCCGGACTTGTCGACCTCCTCATAACCCATGAATTTCAGCAGCTCTTCGGTGGCGCCGCCATCTTTCAGCCTGAGCGACACCGAGTGAAAGCCGCGGATCGCCACGTCGGTGGGAATGCCACCCTTGGCCCATGGCGCACGGTTGTCCGCTCTGTCTTCGACCAGCGCAAACCCGTCGCCGTCGGGACCGGCGAACGCAAGACGCTTCTCGCCGAACGTCTCCTCATGGGACAGCCCGGTGACACCTTGCTCGGCAAACCGTTTCTCCCAATAGCCGAGCGTGCCCTCGGGCACCGAGTAAGCGGTGTTGCCGACTTCGCCGACTCCATGGCGGCCCTTGCCGATGTTCGGGAACGGGAAGTAGGTCATCACCGAGCCGGGTGTGCCGACCTCGTCGCCGTAATAGAGGTGGTAGACGTCGGGTGCGTCGAAATTGACGGTTTTCTTGACCCGCCGCAGGCCGAGCGTCCCGGTGAAGAATTCATTGTTCTGGCGCGCATCGCTGGCCATCGAGGTGACGTGATGCAGGCCCTTGACCTGGTCGAGCATGTCTGTTGCTCCTTCCCTTGTGCTGGTGCGGCCCTTGCCGCTGTCCACGCAAATATGAGCATCCGCCTCCTGGCCGCAAAGGCGGCAAACACAGAATGGACTGTGCTGTTAAAGTGAACGACGAAGCAGGTTTTGTTCACCATTCGGCAAACTGGACCGGCTTGCATACTCGCCGAAATTGCGCTCCATGAGCGACGCATGTAGCCAGCGTGAGGATACAGCGGTTGAGTGGAAAACGCCCCAACATTCTCCTGATCACCTGCGACCAATGGCGGGGCGACTGCCTGTCAGCTGCTGGGCACAAGGTGGTAAGGACGCCGAATGCCGACGCGCTGGCTGCCGAGGGCGTTTTGTTCCAGAAGCACTATGGCGGCGCCGCACCTTGCTCACCGGCACGCGCCTGCCTCTACACCGGCCTTTACCAGATGAACAATCGTGTCTGCCGCAACGGCACACCGCTCGACGCCCGGCACGGCAATATAGCGCTCTGGGCCCGCGCCCTCGGCTATGATCCGACGCTGTTCGGCTATACCGACACGGCGCGCGACCCGCGCACGCTGGCGCCTGGCGACCCGCAGCTGAAAAGCTATGAAGGCGTGCTGTCCGGCTTCACCGTGCGCCAGCTTCTGCCTGAGCACCAGAAGCCCTGGCTGTCATGGCTCAAGGCGCGCGGCGTCGATGCCGGCGCCGGCTCCCCCGACATTCATCGCCCGGCGCGCGAAATCCTGGAAAACGACGGCGCGATCAGCAACGGTCCGCCAATCTATTCGAAGGACGAGACGCCGGCGGCCTTCCTGGCCGGCGAATTCATCCGCTGGCTCGGCGAGCAGGAGCGCGATGCGCCGTGGTTCGCGCATCTTTCCTTCATCAGCCCCCACCCGCCCTTCATCGTGCCGGCGCCTTACAACGCCATGTACGATCCGGCCATCGGTCCAGCTTTTGACCGCGCGGAAAGCTGGCAGGCCGAAGCAGCAAGCCACCCTTATCTCGCCTATGAACTTAACCGGCAGGAACGGTCGAAATTCCGTCCCGGCTCGGAGGGCAAGGTGCGCGACTGGGGCGACGACAATTTTCGCCGCATCCGGGCGCTCTATTACGGCATGATCTCGGAGGTCGACGCGCAGCTTGGCCGCGTCTGGCAAGCGGTCAAGGCGGCCGATGCATGGGACGACACCGTCATCGTGCTGACCTCCGACCACGCCGAGATGATGGGCGACCATTTCATGCTGGGCAAGGGCGGCTTCTTCGACTGCAGCTTCCATATTCCGCTGATCATTCGCGATCCGCGCCGCCGCAAGGCTGCCGGCAGCAGTGTCGACCGCTTCACCGAGGCGGTCGATTTGGCACCGACCTTGGTCGAGCTCACTGGGCTCGAGCTCACTGGCGGCGAAGTCCTGCCGCATCTCGACGGCCGCTCGCTGGCGCCTTTCCTGGACGCAACGGAGCCGGACAATTGGCGCGATGCGGCGCATTGGGAGTTCGATTTCCGCTCGATTGCGGATGGTGATTCAGAACGCTATTTCGGCATCGGTCCGCGTCAGTGCAATCTCGCCGTCATCCGCACGCAAAAGTTCAAATATGTGAATTTCGGCGGCGGCCTGCCGCCCTTGCTCTTCGACCTGGAAAAAGATGCCGGCGAGCTGACCAACGTCGCTGACGACCCAGCCTATCTGCCGGTGCGATTGGAATTTGCCGAGAAGTTGCTCGCCTGGCGGGCCGAGCATCTCGACCAATCTCTGGCGCTCGCCGAATTGACGGACAATGGCGTTGCCGGCCATGTCGCGGGCTTCCCCTCGAGATAAGCAAAGCCCGCGCCGTTGCCGGCGCGGGCTTCTCTGTCGGCCTGTGAGCAGCTTAGCGCATGATCATGCGCTGTTTGTCGCGATTTTGCGCATAGCTGGCCTTGTCGTAGGGGGCCTGCGCCTCAAGCTGCTCCTTGGTGAAGTTCGTGTAGAGATAGCGCTTGCCGTTCTTGTCGGTCATGAATTTCAGGTTGTCCATGCCGACCGCCACCTCCTTCTCGCCGACGCCAAGGAAGCCGCCAACGTCGATGATGACTGCGTCGACCTTCTTGTCGCTGCCCAGCACGATATCGCCGATCTCGCCGACGTTGACATCGTTGGCGCCGTAGACGGTTGTTCCAACCAGATCCTCGGCCCGGATTTCGCCCATCGGCATTTCGGTTAGCGTCGACTTGTCGATCGACCCGGTCTTGGTCTGGTCGGCCGTGGAATTAGCCGGAGGCGCCGCTGCCGGAGCGTTTTGAGCCGTCTTGCCGGCTTGGTCAGCGTTGTTGGTCGTTGCGGTGTTGTCGTTCGGCGCAGTGTTGCTGGCCATCACGGTAGGCGTGACGGTAGCAGGCGCATTGGCATCGTTCGACGCAGTGGTTGCCGGGGCCGGATCATAGGCCTTGCGGTTGAAGTCTGGCTGCGCCTGCAGCTCTTCCTTGGTCGTTTGCGCGACCAGCCAGCGATCGCCGTTCCTCTCGGCCCACTGCGCCTTGTCGAAGTCATAGGCGACGTTCTTTTCGCCGATGCCGAGGAAGCCGCCGACACCGATGATCAGCGATTGCGCCTTGGCTTCCTTGTTGATGACGATGTCGTTCACGTCACCGATGTTTTGGGCGTCGTCGCCGGTGCCGTTATAGACGGTCTCGCCGATGATATTGGTGGCGAGATTGCCTTCGGCGCGCTTCACTGGCTCAGCCGGCGCGGCAGGCGCCGGGGTTGTATTTTGCGCGCTGGTGGAAGGGGCGGCAGGCGCCGCATTATCCGCCGAAGCTGGTGGCGGAGTCGGATCGTAAGGCCTCCGGTCGAAATCCGGCTGAGCCGTCAACTCATCCTTCGTCGTTTGCGCTATCAGCCAACGGTCGCCATTTCTTTCGGCCCATTGCATCTTCTTGTAGTCGAAAACGACGTTCTTGGTTCCTATGCCAAGAAAACCGCCAACGCCGATGACGACGGATTTTACCTCGCCGCGCTCGTCGAAGACGACATCGGTGATCTTGCCGATATTCTCTGCATTGTCGCCGGTGCCGTTATAGACCGACTCGCCGATGATATTGGTGACAAGGCTGCCCTCGGCGCGTTGCACCGGAGCGGCTGGAGCGGAATTCTCTACGGCGGGTGGTTGCGCCGGCGCCGGGGTCGTCGCCGACTGCGCAAATGCACCCGTCGCAATCAATGTTGCGACTGCTGTCGTGGTTAAAAGGGTGCGGATCATCTTAGTGTCTCCTCGTCGGTGATTTCGTGCACGCCGTGCCCGCCTGGCGTCACTGCGGGCGCAGCGTCTTCTGCATGTTCACAACGTTGTGACCACACTGTTGTTCCGAAAAAAGCCGTGGTGCACCCGGTGCGATGTCAATGGTTCTCGGATTCGCCGCGTTGGTCGAAAGGAACATTTTCTCAGCCGCCCCGTTCCACTCCCGGCTGGGGCTCCGTCCCGGCCCGGTAGGTGCTGGAAAATGGAACGGCCATGCGGTTTGCAGCGGTGCTGAACAAGGACGGGGGCACCCTGCGCACCATCGATCTTGAGGCCTTCGCCAGTCGGATGCGCAGCACACTTGAGACTGCCGGCCACTCGATTGATATCGAAATCGTCGCCGGCAAGGATATCGTTGCCACGCTGGACGGCGTAGCTTCCAGGCACGGCATCGACGTCGTGCTGGCTGGCGGCGGCGACGGCACCATTTCGGCCGCGGCAGCCCGTTTGATGAATGGGGAGAAGGCGCTGGCAATTCTGCCGGCTGGCACAATGAACCTTTTTGCGCGCGGCCTCGGTATCCCGCAGACCCTCGATGCGGCACTGAAATCGTTTGCCGACGGCGAGGTGATGGCGATTGACATTGCAACAGCCAACGGCCGGCCCTTCGTGCATCAATTCTCGATCGGCATGCACGCCAGGATGGTGCAACTGCGCCAGAAGATGGAATTCGGCTCGCGGTTGGGGAAGATGCGCGCCTCGGTGCGAGCCGCTTGGGCGACGATCAACAATCCACCGGCGATGAACGTAACGCTGATGATCGGCGAGGCCGAGATCAGAACCCGGATCACCGGTATCGGCATCACCAACAATATGTTTGGCGAGGGCCACCTGCCCTATGCCGATAATCCGGCAGGCGGCGTGCTGGGCATCTATGTCACCGTGGCGCGGCGGCGCGGCGAATTGATCAGGTTCCTCTTTGACGTCGCCCGTGGGAAATGGCGCGGCAACGAGCATGTCGAAATCCATCAGGCAAACCGCGCCGTTTTGAAAATCCATTCGACTAACAGGAAAGTTCAGGCCGTCATGGACGGCGAACTGGTAAAGCTCGATCGCGAGACGACCGTCGAAATCCATCCGCGCGCGTTGAATGTTCTCGTCCCGGCGCGCGCTGTCGAGGCAAAGGTTGCCTGACGTGGGATGCGTGATGTGGGGTTGCGTGATGCAAACTGGCGCGAGCGATGGAGAGAACCTAGCCGCTGGGCGTGTTGCCCTGTTCGGTCTTCGGCGTCTCGATCATCCAGCCGTAGATTTCGGCGACGCCCCAGGCGATAAAAGCCAGCAACAGCGCGGCGATCAGGATACGAAGGACATGCCGACCCCGCCGCCCTTGACGGGCTTTGTTTTCAGGAATGGTTTTTGGCATTGTCTGGCTCCATATTTGGCGCCGGCAGGCGTAACTCGAGGGGCGTTGGCTGGTAACGGTCCCCCGCCGCGAAAGTTCCGGCACTGCAAGGCGGCAGACGGGCCGGTTGGCCTGACCAATCAGCGGAGCCGGCCTCCGGGGGCATAGTGGACGACAATAGCCAGAACACGCCGGGCCTGCCGGCCGATATTCGCCGTGTGGTGGGCGCCGCGGACCGTCTTGCCGTGCTGCACGGCCTCGACACGCTGGACGGGGCTGCCGACCCTGATTTCGATCGTATCGGCGGTCTTGCCGCTTCGGCTATGCAAACGTCTGTCGCACTGATCACGCTGGTCGATGCCGAGCGGCAGTGGTTCAAGTCCTGTATCGGCCTCGACGAGACCGAAATCGCAACCGAGACATCGTTCTGCGCCTATACCATCGCAGCCGGCGACGTGCCGATGGTGGTGGCCGACGCGGCGGCGGATCCGCGGTTCAAAGCCAATCCGCTGGTCACCGGCGAGCATCATATCCGCTTTTACGCAGGCGTGCCCATCGTAGTCGACGGCGCGCTGATCGGCACGCTGTGCGTGCTCGACCGGAAGCCGCACGCACGTCCTTCCTCTGTCCAGCTCGACCAGCTGTCGGCGCTAGCCGGCCTCGCCGCGAGCCTGTTCACGCTGAAGGATGCAACCCGCAGTGCGGCGATTGCCAAGGCAGCACTGGTTCGAGAGGAAAAGCGGCGCGCTATCGCGCTCGACGCGGCTTCGCTTGCCAGCTGGGCATGGGATATCCGCAGCGATATGATCGACTGCGATGTCCTGCTGTCCGAATTGTTCAACCTGCCGAAGTCGAACAGGCTGAGGGCGCGCGACATCCTGACCGCCATCGACCCGCGCGACGTTCACCAGACCGAAACACGCTTTCGCGACGCGCTGACCGGCAGTGACGATTATTTTGGCGAATACCGTGTCAAAGGCCTCGATCCGCCGCGATGGATCGCAACACGCGGCCGCGTCATAGAACGCGACGGCGATGGCAAGCCGACGCTGATCTTCGGCGTCAACTACGACATTACCGAACGCAAGCTTGGCGACGAACGTCAACGACTGTTGCTGCGCGAGCTCAATCACCGCGTCAAGAACACTTTGGCAACCGTACAGGCGCTGGCGACGCAGACCGTTCGCCATGCCCGCCAGCCAAGCGAATTCCTCGAAGCCTTCAGCGCCAGGCTGCAGGCACTGGGCGTTGCGCACAGCCTGCTGTCGGACCGCGAGTGGCGCGGCATCGGCATCCGCGAGCTGGTGGAGATCGAGCTAAAGCCGTTCCAAGCCGCCGGACAATCGCGCATGGCGATCTCCGGCGCCGATGTCCTGCTCTCACCCGACCAGGCAGTCGGGCTCGGGCTGATCCTGCATGAACTGGCAAGCAATGCACTGCAATACGGGTCGCTCTCGGTTTCCTCCGGAAAGGTCGATCTCGATTGGAGGGTACAAGGCAGGAAGGGCGCACGCCGTCTGTTGCTGGCCTGGCGCGAAAGCGGCGGCCCGCGGGTTGCGCCGCCCGAACGCCATGGCTTCGGCTCGATCCTGATCCGCCGCAGCCTGGCCAAGGTCATTTCCAGCGAGGTGATCCATGAATTCCGGCCGGACGGCGTGGTCGCGGAAATATCGATTCCGCTCGAAGATTTGTGATTTTGCGACCGGCGCCAGAATCGTTTGCCCCGAACTATCCCCTCCGAACTATTCGCGTTTGCCGGTATCCGGATCATCGGAGCCGCGCTTCACGTTCTCGCGGTAGATGGCGTAGGCAGCGAGTGCTATCGCCGGACCGAGAATCGCGCTCAGTCCGGCCTTTCCCGGGCCATCTTTGCCCTTGAGCAGCGCCGCCAGCACGGCGAGTGCCGCAGTGATCCCGATAGCCTTCATGTCAGCGTTGCGTCGCTTCGCCCGGCGCCTGGCGCGCGAGCCGGCCGACATCCGGTAGACGAGCAGGATGAGACCGGCGATTGCGAGAAAGCCGATCCCGAAGCTCAGGGAAGCTGCCATCGGCCCATAGCGGGCCGCCGTCCAGATATAGGCCGCCCCGACCAGGAAGCCGAGGCCGCACAGCGCTACGACCGCTGCGACCGAATAGACAATTGCAGCCACACGCGCGCGTTGCACCGCCGCAATGGTTTCGCCCGAGGCGAGGCCCGAGATCAGCGATGCAAGCATTCCCATGCGTGCAGAACTAGCGGCGCGCGAGAAGCGCGAAGAGGAACCCGACGCCGGCGGCGATCGCCAGCGACGTCACCGGCTTCTCGCGCATATGCGCTATCATCTGCGCCTCGATGTCCCTGGCGTTGCTGCGCAGGCTGTCGAAGGCTGCCTCGCCCTGGGTTCGCAACTGCTCGACGCTTTCGGCGGCGGCTCGCCGCGCTGCCCCGTAGCCATGTTCGCCAGTTTTGGCCAACAGCTTGGTAAGTTGGTCGATGTCGGCCTTCAGTTGTGCGATGTCGGCCTCAATATCGGAATTCGTGCGGGCTTCGTTCGCGGCCTTTCCTGCGGCAGTCGCCATTGCTTCACTCTCCATGCTTTTGCTCGGTCGAAACGCCCGACAGACCCCAAGGTTCCGGCACGAACCTCTTCTAACCCTATCTCCGGCAGCGCGCGTTGCAAATGGCTTGCATGGGCCGAGGCCGACGCATCCGCGCCAGCGCGTCTTTTTTAAATGACAGCATGCCAAATAACGATCATGACTTCCCCCGTTTCACGATCGAGACGAATTTAAGGAGATATTGCTGCGTGCGCGCATCACTTGACGGTTTGCGGATTCTTATCCTGGAAGATGAGTTCCTGATTGCCATGGATATCGAGCAGCTTTGCCGCGACTACGGCGCGCTCAATGTGGTCATCGCCCGTGATCTGACTGAGATCGAACAGCAAGACGTTGCCGCGCAGTTCGATGTGGCCATCGTCGACCTCATGCTGAGCGGCGTTTCGACGCTCCAATTTGCTTCGCGGCTGCGTGAAGCGGGCATCCCGTTCGTCTTTGCCTCGGGCTATTCGGATACGGACGAGATCAAGAAATCCTTTCCCGGCGTCAGACTGGTCACCAAGCCCTATTCGGGAGACGATCTCGTCGAGGCAGTGGCGGCGGCCTGCAGGCGAACGCATCTCTGCTGAGGCGCGGAGCGGTTCGAACACGCCGCGCTTCACGCAGCCGTCGACCCGGTTACCTGAGCCGAAATTGCGTCCGGGCCATACTCGTCTTCACCGGAGATCTTCAGAATTTCCTGCAGCCGTGTGCGGGCGCGGCTGACGCGGCTCTTGATCGTTCCGACGGCGCAGCCGCAGATCTCGGCCGCTTCCTCGTAGGAGAAGCCCGACGCGCCGATGAGGATAATGGCTTCGCGCTGGTCTTCTGGCAGCAATTCGAGCGCGCCGCGAAAGTCCTCGAGGTCAAGTTGGCCGTGCTGGGCCGGGTGAACGGCAAGCCTGGCCGTCATGACGCCATCGCTGTCCTGCACCTCGCGGCCGCGCTTGCGCATCTGCGAATAGAATTCGTTGCGCAAGATCGTGAACAGCCATGCCTTCAGATTGGTGCCGGGCTGGAAGCTTTCATGCTTGTCCCATGCCTTGACCAATGTTTCCTGCACCAGGTCGTCGGCCTTGTCGGCGTTTTGCGTCAGCGACACGGCAAAAGCCCGCAGGCTCGGGATCGAGCCGAGCAAGTCGGTCTTGAAGCCCTGGGAGACGGCCGCCATGCCTCAGTCCTTCTTTTGTACAGGTTCGGCTTTTTCCAACTGGCTGAGCAGTTGGGCGAAGCGATCCGGCACATTGTCGGAGACCAGCTCGTCGTAGTATTGTTTGAGTTTGCGGCCGATTTCCGAGTTCGGCCCAAGCGGGTCGCGGGAAGCAGCCCGGCGCCCGTTGCCAACGCCACCCATGGTAGCTTTCGTCATGTTCTTCATTTCGCCCTTTTGTCCCAGCCTTAAGCCGCCCTTCAACACATAACGCAAGACAAGCGGCAGCCTCGTCTGGTTGCCCAACCCGCCCCTAAACGCCAGCCCATATATTTAGTTCCGCATGATCGGAACTTTTTCGCAGAACCCGCGTTTTCAACTCTGGGCTTGCGAACCGTTTTTTAGCTGTAACATGCAATCACGTCATATGAGGGAGACGTCCAATATGAGCCTATCAGCAACCATCGCTCCGCACCTGCCGTTCCTGCGTCGCTTCTCGCGCGCAGTATCCGGATCGCAGGAGAGCGGCGACGCGCTGGTCGCCGCAATGCTCGAGGCCATCATTGCCGATGTCGACATCTTTCCGAACGCATCGAACGACCGCATCGCGCTCTACAAGGTCTTTGCCAAGCTCTTCACCTCAGTGGCCATTCGCGTTCCGCAGGAGCATGCCCAGTCGGCATGGGAACAGCGTGCCGCGGCCAATCTGAATGCAATTGCGCCTCGCCCCCGCCAAGCCTTTCTGCTGGTGGCGGTCGAAGGCTTCAGCGAAGACGAGGCGGCGGAGATTCTCGACGTCGACGAACAGGAATTCTCCGAACTCCTCGCGCAGGCGAGCAACGAGATCTCCCGTCAGGTGGCAACCGACGTGCTGATCATCGAGGATGAGCCGCTGATCGCCATGGACATCGAGGAAATGGTCGAAAGCCTCGGCCACCGCGTCGTCGGAACGGCGCGCACCCACGCCGAGGCGGTGGCGATGTTCGGCAAGGCGCGGCCAAAGATGGTGCTTGCCGATATCCAGCTTGCCGACGGAAGTTCGGGCATAGCGGCCGTGAATGAGATCCTGTCGTCGACCTCGGTACCGGTGATCTTCATCACCGCCTTTCCCGAGCGCCTGCTCACCGGCGAGCGGCCGGAACCGGCATTCCTGGTTACCAAGCCGTTCAATCCGGACATGGTCAAGGCTCTTATCAGCCAGGCCCTGTTCTTTGACCGGCACGCGAAAGCCGCGGCATGAAACAGCGGGCGGCCGAACTGCGGCCGCCGAGACAGCCGCTCCCCAGGATCAGAGGGGAGTGACGCCGGCTCAATTCACTGGCAACCAACTGGGGCAACCAACTGGACCTTTCCACACACCGCGGCAATTCGGGCCCTGAAGATTTTCAGCATCGTCTTTTTCGGAAAATGGTGGAACAAACGGAGGCGAATCACGTTTTCACCGCAGCATTGGAAGGAGATCGATCATGCTTTACTGGGCGCTCGTATTTCTCGTCGTGGCGATCATCGCCGGTGCGCTTGGTTTCGGCGGCATCGCTGGCACCTCGGCCGGCATAGCGCAGATATTGTTCTTCATCTTTCTCGCCTTCCTGATCATATCGCTTATTGCCGGCCTGATCAGACGAGCGTGAATGCCAAGCGGCCATTCAAGCGAACACTGGAAGCCGCACCCCTCAAACGGTTTCCAGCCACCGCCGGGCAGTGTCCTCCAACGGGATGCCGCTCGGCGGACCGCTTTTTAAGGTTTGATACGAACCTCCTCCTTTTGGAACCCATTTTTCCGCGAACCGTTCAGCCCGACATGGGTTGAGCAAATTGACCGATGCGTTCCAGAGTCGGAAAAATGAAAGACCGCGGCCAGAGTGATGAGATCATCGCTTTGCATCCCGCCGAAAGCGGGATGCAGCTTGGTCGGGCCCTTCTCCATGCACTGCACAATGCCGGGATTTCCGTCCTGTACCAGGATCGCGAGATGAAGACGGTGTGGGCGCGCAACATGCGCGCGCCCTGGACTTCCGATGCCTCCGACAACAACGGCATCTTGCCGCCGGCGCAGGCAGAGCGTATCGGCGCCGCCAAGCACGACGTCATCGTCTCCGGCAATCCTCAACATCTTGAGCTCAGCGTGCCGGCCGATGACGGCGCCCGCTGGTTTCAGGTGTGGATAGACGCCGACCGCAGCGAGACCGGCGCGGTGCAGGGCGTCGTGACCACCATGGTCGAAACAACCGAGCAGAAACGCCGGGAGCAGACGTTGAAGGCGCTGCTGCGCGAAGTCAGTCATCGCTCCAAGAACCTTTTGGCCATCATCCAGAGCATCGCCACCCAGACGGGCCGTTATTCCGGCAGCATTGACGATTTCCTGACGCGCTTCCGGGGCCGATTGCAGTCGCTGGCCTCCTCGCAGGATTTGGTTACGTCATCCAACTGGCGAGGAGCGGCGCTGCGCGAGCTGGTTTCCGGTCAGGTCGGCAGGTACGGCGCGGATCCCTTGCACAGCCTACGTTTCCGCGGCGCAAATCCATATCTCAACCCCAATGCCGCCTTGCACATCGGCTTGGCCATGCATGAGCTCGCCGTCAATTCGGTCAGCTATGGCGCACTGTCGCGCAGCGACGGTTTCGTCGAGGTGACGGCCGATCTGACGGCAGCTTCCGCTGGCGAGCCTGCGCTGTCGCTGACATGGGCCGAAGTGATCGGAGCCAACGACAATCAGCGCAGTGAGAAGCGTTTTGGCAGCGTCGCGCTCGAACGCGTCGTGCCCACTTCATTGAATGGAACGGCGACCCTTGAGATCACCGGGAACCGCCTCGAATACCGCCTTGTCGTTCCTCACGGTAATTTCGAGACGGATTAACGAGCGGCGGTCGCCGCGCGAAGGCTTGCTGCGCATCGCCATCTTTAACCGACTGTTCACCATAAAGTCCGATCCTGTGCGAACGTGCCGATCCGCCGGATTGAGTTTGGCACAAAGTGAAGGGAATGGGCGTTGACGGCTGCAGACGTGAACAGACTGGAACAGGCCGCTCGCGTCTCGATGGGCGGTTTTCAGGATCCCGACGCGCCCGCAACGCCCGCGCCTCGTGCTTCGCCCCTGCGCTTCGCCGCCGTCGCGCTTATGGCCGCGATCGTCCTGACCGCCGCGTCCCAACTGATCTGAATCGAACTCGCCTCTGCTTGATCGCTTTGAAACCACTGCCCGAGTGCTCGGCCGTGCCCGTTCGCGGTCGCTGACCTGCAGGGCCAGGCCCAACATGTCGGCGCCAGATGCCTTGCCGTCGATCCGGCGCTCGAGAACGACCATGACAGGATCGTCTGGAACGTGCGCCCCAACGGCACGCTCGATGCGTCCTTGGAGATTTCCGGGTTCGTGGTAGCATCAAACGGCGCACGCCCCGAAAAAGACTATCTTAATCAACAATGAAATCGTGCGGGCAAAGGCCGTACTTTCATGCTAAATGGCGGCTGGAGCTTATTAAAGTGAGGACAAAAGTGAGGATGACTCCATGCGGAAGATGATTATTGCCATGGTTGCCGTGGTTGCGGTCAGCGGCTGCACCACCACGGAAGAGAACGTGGGAATCGGCACTGTGGGCGGCGCGCTCATTGGTGGCGCTGTCGGCGGCGGCAAGGGCGCTTTGATCGGCGCCGGCGCTGGTGCGATTGGCGGTCTGCTCGTTCGCCGGCTGCAAAATGGCTACTGCCAATACAGAGATCGTCACGGCCGGATTTACACAGCTCGCTGCAACTAGTTTCGAGCTCCAGGCGAACAGCAAACGCGGAGGCAGGCCACCTGTCTCCGCGTTTGCCCTTTAAAGCGCTGTTGCGACGCGGCCCACGAGACGGGGCTTCAGGCCGGCAGCGGAACCCTGATTTCCACGTTCAAGCCATCTTCGCGAAAATCGCGCCTGATTGTGCCACGCAATTCGCGCGTGACGTTGAGATCGATCAGTCTGGTGCCAAAACCGCTCTTTGCCGGTCTCTCAAGCTTCTTCTGACCGGCCTCGCGCCAGTTGAGAGCCAATGTCCGGGTGCCGCTACGGGCTTCGAGCGACCAGTCGACCTTCAGCGCACCGACTGAATTGCCGGCTTCGCCATGCTTCAGCGCATTCGTCGCCAGTTCGTGAAAGACGAGGCCGAGTGCCTGCGTCGTCTTTTCATCGAGAAGAATCTGTGGTCCCGACAGCAGCCCTTCAGGAAGCTCGCTGCCGAACACCTGGCCTAGCTCGATGCGCAGCAGGTCGCCGAGATCGGCTTTCTGCCAGCGTGAGCGCGTCAGCATGTCCTGGGAAGCCGCCATCGCCTGCAGCCGGGCCGAGAAAGAAGCCGAGAATTCCTGGACGTCGGTGGTGTGCGATGCTGTCTGGCGCGCGATTGCCAGCACCCGCGTGATCGAGTTCTTGATGCGATGCTTCATCTCCTGCAGCATCAGGTCTTTTTCCAGCAGGCTCTTTTCGGTCGTTTCGTGAAGCAGCGAGACCGCCTCATAGGCCCGCTCCTGATAGCGGGCCACCAGCGCGATGGCGCCCGCAAGCAGCAGTCCGAACAATCCGAGCATCACCGGGATGGCGCGCGAGGAAGGTTGCGAGAAAGCACTTGTCGGCCTGAACAGGACGACCCACGGCCGGCCGGCGACGGTGACCTTGCGGGTGACCAGCAGCCTGTCGCCGAGGCTCGAAACAGGCGGCGTTTCCGATTGGAACAGCAGGTTGTCGCTGTCCACCGTGCCGTCATAGATCTCGGTGTTGACCGGCAGCAATGGTGCCCGGCTGAGCGCAGCCTGGAACAGATCACGGGCGCGGAAGGCCGCATAAAGGAAGCCGGCAGTCGAGGATCTCGTCGCGTTCACGGCGTCCGGCGCGGTTTCGACATTGAGCCGGACGAAGACGAGGAACCCGGTAAAGGTCTGCGCGGCACCCGTATCCTTGCCGAACTGCACGAGCCCGCTGGCGTGCTGCTGGTCGTCGGCCATCGCCTTTTCGATCGCCTCGCGCCGCGCCGGCCCGGTGAACATGTCGTAGCCGATGCTGGATTTGTTGGACGGATCCAGCGGTTCGAACAGCACGATGGGCGTACGCCACGGTAAGTTCGTGTCGGGATAGATCGGATGGCTTGCGCCGTGATCGTGCAGGATGTCGCGCTCGACCGCCGCCTCGTTGCCAGTTTTCGCCAGGCGGAGGAAACCGATGCCGCGCAGGCCGGCGAAATTATTGTCGACGTCGAGCGCGTTGAAGAAAGCCTTGAACTCGCCCTGCGAGATACCGCCATTGCGTGCGTCGAACAGCGCCCGGGTCGAACGCAGCAGCGACAGGTCCAGGTCGATGCGGCTTTCGATCCGGTTAAGCGCGTCGTCTGCCGTCGCCTCGAATTTAATGCGGGCCGCCTCCTGGGTGGCAAAATAGGCAAAACCCGCCATCGTCAGGCTGATCAGCGCGACGGCGATAAAAGCGACGGTCGGAAAAAGCTTCTTCAATTGCTGATACGTCCCGTGGACGGTTCGGCATCTTTATGGGCAAGTCCTGACGCCAACACAATGGCGAGGCCAAAGCATGGTGACGGCTGGCACATTTTGGCGGCTTGTGATTAGCTGGCTAATTCTCGTTCATGCGGCGATCTTCAGCGCGCCCGGCCCCGGAATGGCGCCGGGTGGGCACTTGCCGAGGATGATCATGCCGAGCACCTCGTCCTGGGTGACGTCGGTTGTGCGCGCCGTTCCGACAACCCGACCGTTCTTCATGACGCAGACACGGTCGGCAAGCTCGAACATGTCGTGAATATCATGGCTGATCAGGAAGATGCCGATGCCGTCGGCCTTGAGCTGCCTGACCAGTTCGCCGACCTGCGCCGTCTCTTGCGGCCCGAGTGCCGCCGTCGGCTCGTCCATGATCAGGATGCGAGCATTGAACAGGATGGCGCGGGCGATCGCCACCGACTGCCGCTGGCCGCCCGAAAGCTTTACCACCGGCTCCTTGAAGCGTTGGAAACGCGGATTGAGCCTGCCCATCACTTTGCGCGCCTCGGCCTCCATGGCGACGTCGTCGAGCGTTCCCCAGCCGGTCATCAGCTCGCGGCCGAGAAACAGGTTGGCGGCCGCATCGACATTGTCGGCCAGCGCCAGCGTCTGGTAGATCGTCTCGATGCCGTACTTCTTGGCGTCGCGGGGATTGGAGATCGAAGCCTCCTCGCCGTTGACGAAAATCTGGCCCGCATCGCGCTTGTAGGCGCCGGACAGGATTTTTATCAACGTCGATTTGCCGGCACCGTTGTGACCGAGCAAAGCCATCACCTCGCCCGGGAAAAGGTCGACAGAGGCATCGTCGACGGCGCGAATGCCGCCGAAAGCGATGGAGATGTTGCGCATGTCGATCAGCGGCGTGCCCGTGGGAGCGGTTTTGTCTGCCATGATCGTTCCTCCTCCCTAAACGCGTTTGCGATAGACGGTATCGAGCCACACCGCGAGCACCAGCACGGCGCCGACAACGATGCTCTGCAGCGGTGAATCGATGCCGAGCAGCACCATGCCGGACTGCAGCGACTGCATCAAAAGCGCGCCGAGCATGGCGCCGAGCACTGTGCCGGAGCCGCCGGCGAGCGACGTGCCGCCGATCACCGCCGCCGCGATGACCAGCAGCTCGTCCAACGTGCCCAGCGCATTGGTCGACGAGTTCTGCCTGGCTGACGAGATCGCCGCGGCGATCGTCGCCAGCACGCCCATGATCATGAACACCTTCATGGTCACCCAGCGCGTGTTGATACCGGCAAGGTTGGCTGCTTCCGGATTGCCGCCGATGGCGAAGACATAGCGGCCGAAACGGGTACGCTTGGCGATGAAGGTCATGATCAGCCCTACGGCTACAGCCATCAGCACGGGTATGGCGATGCCATGGGCGATGAACAGCCCGCCTTCGGGAACCGTTATATTGTTGGCCGCCGCATATCTGTTCACGATGCCGACCGGCCAAGGATAGGAATTGGCAAGCCATATGGCGCCCATGATGACAGCGCAGGTGAGGACACCGAGGAACGTCTCGGCCCAGATCGGGCGCAACGGAAAGCGGAACCGCTTGCGCTGCACCCGCCCGTTGAGCAGCATGAACACAACCGCCAGGCACGCGACAATTCCGACGATCCAGCTCCATCGCGCACCGATCGAACCCGCCGGCCCGCCCCCCATCAGCTGGAAAGTGGCATCAAGCGGCGCAATCGTCTGACCGCTGGCGACCCACCATGCGGCACCCCGCCAGACCAGAAGGCCGCCCAGCGTCACGATGAAGGCCGGCACCTCGAGATAAGCGATGATGTATCCCTGGAACGCTCCGATCAGAAGGCCAAGCGCCAGGCCGATGGCCAGTGCCAGGATCCAGATCCAGGGATTGCCTAATTGCAGACCGATCATTCGCACCAGGAAATGCACCTGCGCAAAGCCCATGACCACGCCGATCAGACCTTCGGCGGAACCGACCGACAGGTCGATATTGCGCATGACGATAACCAGCACCATTCCGGCGGCCATTATGGCCACGGCGGAAGTCTGCACCGACAGGTTCCAGAGATTGCGTGGCGTCAGGAAGGTCCGGCTGTCGAAGTCGAACGGATTGACGCCGAGCCGTACGCTGGAAATGACATGCAGGCCGACCCAGATGACCAGCAGCGCGCCGACCATGCCGAGCATGCGCGTGTCGAGTTCGGTTGCCTTGAGAAATCGGGCAACGATGCCGAGCTCGGATTCCCGTGCCCGGTCTGCCGTGTTGTCGACCGGCGTGTTGGACGTCGTGTCGGTCATGATGTTTCTCCCGCCGGGTTGCCGTCTGCCGCGGATGCCGGAAGCAGCCTAGAAGTTATCCGCCGGAAGCGGAAAAACAACTCTTGTTGAAAAACGCCGCGGCGAGCGGCCGCGGCGTTCGGACTTCTCGGAAACGTCGGCTCAGTTGCAGACTGCAACAGTGCCAGCCGTCACGCCGGCGCAGACCTCTTCTTTCTTGATCCAGCCGGCGTCGATGACGACGTTGAGGTTGTCCTTGGTGATGGCGACCGGGGTCAGGAACAGCGACTTGACGGTATTGCCGCCGGGCGTGGTGAAATCCTTCACGCCGGCAATGTCGGTCATCTGCTTGCCGTCGGCCAGTTGCGAGGCGATCTCGGCGGCATTCTTGCCGAGCTCGCGCGCATCCTTCCACACCGACACGGTCTGTGTGCCGAGCGCGATGCGGTTCAGCGCGGCGTGGTCGCCGTCCTGGCCCGAAACCGGAACCGATCCGGCCAGCCCTTGCGCTGTCAGCGCGGCGACGACGCCGCCGGCAGTGCCATCATTGGCCGCGACCACGGCATCGACCTTGTTGTCGTTGGCGGTCAGGAACTGTTCCATGTTCTTCTGAGCGTTGGCCGGCAGCCAGCCGTCGGTATAGGCCTCGCCGACATTCTTGATCTTGCCGCTGTCTATTGCCGCCTTCAGCACCTCCATCGAACCGGCAAACAGGAAATCGGCATTCGGATCGGAACCCGAACCCTTGATGAAGACATAGTTGCCTTCCGGCTTCACCTTGAAGACTTCCCGGGCCTGCATGCGGCCGACTTCCTTGTTGTCGAAGGTCAGGTAAAAGACGTCCTTGTTCTCGATCAGCCGGTCGTAGCCGACAACCGGAATACCTTCGTCCAGTGCCTTTTGCACGGCCGGCCCGATGGCCGAGGCGTCCTGCGCCAGGATGATCAGTGCGTTGGCGCCCTGCGAGATCAGGCTCTCGACGTCGGTGAGCTGCTTGCCGGGGTTGGACTGTGCGTCGGCGGAAATATACTTGTCGCCTGCGGCCTCGATGGCCGCCTTCATTGCGGCCTCGTCGGTCTTCCAGCGCTCTTCCTGGAAGTTCGACCAGGAAACGCCGATGACCTTGTCTTTAGCCTGCGCCACTGACGCCAGCGCCAGCGTCATGGCGACACCCGCCAGAATGGCGGTCGTGAATTTCTTCATCATATCCTCCCTGCGCCGCGTACGGCGTGACCAATTGGCTCAAAGACCAGCTTAGAAGCTCTAATTTTTTCGAGCCTCGAAAAAATACTGACCCGATCTCCGGCTGCTGTCAACATCGATTCTGATGGATTTTGATGACTCTGCGAGTTTTTTCGAGCGTCGGAATAAACGATGACAGCGCCACCTGCATCTGACACTATTTGCCTCATCCGACACTATTTGTCGGACATTAACCGACGGCTTCCGGTTCATGAGCGGCCGCGGCAACCGGGAGGAAAGCAAAACAATGTCGGTCGGAATCCGCCATGACGATTTGCGCCGGCGCAACCGGGCGATGGTGATCTCGGCGGTGCGCCGGGCCGGCCAGCCATCGCGTACTGAGATCGCAGCTACCACCGGCCTCAGTCATTCGACCATATCGGCGATTTCTTCCGACCTGATACGGGAAGGCATCCTCGCCGAGAGCAAGCCAAGTGAGCCCGTTTCGTTGAAACGCGGTCGTCCGCAAGTCGGCCTCGCCCTCAACCCGGAAGCGGCGGCGGTGCTGACCGTGGTGTTGTCGCTGAATTTCCTTTCGGCCGCCATTATCGACTATACGGGACAGGTGGTCGCCGAGGAACAGCGCCGGCTGGACACGCTGACTATGCCGCGCGACGAGCTGATCCGTGAATGCATGGCCATCGTCCGGCGCCGGCTGCAGGATCCAGATCTTGACGTCCGCAGTGTCGCCCGCATCGCCCTGGCGATTCAGGGCATTACCGACTCCCCTGCACGCGCCATGCTGTGGTCGCCGATCACGCCGCAGACCGACATCGCCTTTGCCGACATGCTGGAGGACGAATTCGGCATCCCGGCAACGGTGGAGAACGACTGCAACATGATGGCGGTGGCTTTGCGCTGGCGCAATCCGGATCGCTATCGCGATGACTTCATCGCCATCCTGCTTTCGCATGGCATCGGCATGGGGCTGGTGCTGAAGGGCGAACTGTTCACCGGGACGCATTCCTCGGGCGGCGAATTTGGCCACATGATCCATCGTCCGGGCGGCGCGCTCTGCCGTTGCGGGCGGCGCGGCTGCATCGAGGCGTATGCCGGCAACTACGCCATCTGGCGCAACGCCAGGCAGATGAGCGAAGACAGCGAACCGGTCGCCGACGTCAGCGACGCCGACATGCGCGCACTGGCGGCCCGGGCGCGCGAGAAAGATGGGCCGGAACGCGAGGCCTACCGCAAGGCCGGCGAAGCGCTGGGTTTCGGTCTCGGCTCGCTGTTCGCGCTGATCGATCCGGCACCGGTCGCGATGGTCGGCGCCAGTGCCGCCGCCTTCGATCTGATCGAGCCGGCCTTGCGGAAGGCAATCGCCCAGACCGCCGGCGGCCAGCATTCAGGCTCGATCTCCTTCGATACAGAGCCGAACGAATTGCCTCTGATCCGCGAAGGCTGCGCGATGCGGGCGTTAAGCTTCGTCGACCAGGAGATTTTCGCGCCGGGCGCGCAAATGAGGCCCAGCGTCAGAAAGAACGTAGCCTGACCAGGCGGGTCAATCTTCCCTGATCGCATAGCCGGCGCCGCGGATGGTGCGGATGACATCCGGCATCCGGCCGTTGTTGACGGCTTTGCGCAGCCGCCCGACATGCACGTCGACGGTGCGTTCGTCGATGTAGATTGTCTCCCCCCAGACATTATCGAGTAACTGGCTGCGCGAGAAGACACGGCCCGGATGCCGCATCATGAACTCGAGCAGCCGGAATTCGGTCGGCCCGAGCCTGATTTCGCTCTTCTTGCGATAGACCCTGTGCGATTCGCGATCGAGCACGATGTCGCCGACCTTCAGCACGCTGGACAGCACTTCCGGCTTGGCGCGCCGCAGCAGCGCCTTGACCCTGGCCATGAATTCCGGTGTCGAAAACGGCTTGACCAGATAGTCGTCGGCGCCGGTCGAAAGACCGCGCACCCGGTCGCTCTCCTCGCCGCGCGCGGTCAGCATGATGATCGGCAGCCGCTCGGTTTCGGGGCGCACCCGCAACCGACGACAGAGCTCGATGCCGGAAACCGCTGGTATCATCCAGTCGAGCACCAAAAGGTCGGGCACATTCTCCTGCAAACGGATCTCGGCTTCGTCGCCGCGTGTCACCACCTCGACCTGGTAGCCTTCGGATTCGAGATTGTAGCGGAGCAGCACACCCAACGGCTCCTCGTCCTCCACCACCATTATGCGTGGTGCGATCATCGGCTGGGCACCCCCATCATGTCACCGGTGCGGACATTGTCGTTTCGTCCTGCTTCGGACGATTGACCGGCAATTGCTCGCCGGTCAGCACATAATACGCATTTTCGGCGATGTTGGTGACATGGTCGCCGATCCGCTCCAGATTCTTGGCGCAGAACAGCAGGTGCGTGCAAGCGGTGATGTTGCGCGGATCTTCCATCATGTAGGTCAACAGCTCGCGGAACACGGACGTGTATTTAACGTCGATGCGCTCGTCGGCGGCACGAAGCTTGGCCAACGCGGCCGCATCGCCTGCAGCATATTCCTCGATGACACCCTGCACCTGGATGAGAACCAGCTGCGCCATCGCGTCGATGGAATGCGACAGGTCCCGCGGCGTGGCGCTGAGGCCGACCGCACTCACGCGCTTGGCGATATTCTTGGCAAGGTCGCCGATGCGTTCGAGGTCGCCCGCCATGCGGATCGCTCCGACCACATGGCGAAGATCGTGGGCCATCGGCTGGCGTTTGGCGATCAGGGTGATGGCGCGGTCGTCCAGTTCGCGTTGACGCGCATCCATGATGGCGTCGTCGGAAACGACGCGTTGCGCCAGCACGTTGTCGGAATTCAACAGCGCCTTGGTCGCCCCGCCGACCATCGAACCGGCGAGGTCGGCCATGTCGCGGATCAGCTTGCTGATCTGCTCGAGATCCTCGTCGAAAGAAGCGACTGTGTGTTCGCCCATGGTCCTGTCCTCATATGCATGATCGGAACGGCTCAGCCGAAGCGGCCAGTGATGTAGTCCTGCGTGCGCTTCTCGCGGGGCGACGTGAATATCTTCTCGGTCCGGTCGAACTCGACCAGTTCACCCAGATACATGAACGCCGTCTGGCGCGACACGCGCGCCGCCTGCTGCATGTTGTGGGTGACGATGACGATCGTGTAGTCGGCTTGCAATTCGTCGATCAGTTCCTCGATCTTGGCAGTCGACAGCGGGTCGAGCGCCGAAGCCGGTTCGTCGAGCAGAATGACTTCCGGCTTCACCGCCACGGTGCGGGCGATACAGAGCCGCTGCTGCTGGCCGCCGGACAGGCTCAAGCCGCTGGCGTTGAGCTTGTCCTTGACCTCGCTCCACAGCGCGGCGCGCTTCAACGCCTGTTCGACGCGGCCGTCCATCTCGGACTTGCCGAGGTTCTCGTAGAGCCTGACGCCGAAGGCGATGTTCTCGTAGATCGACATCGGGAACGGCGTCGGCTTCTGGAACACCATGCCGATCTTGGTCCTGAGGAGGTTGAGATCCTGCGACCGGTCGAGAATGTTCTTGCCGTCGAGCAGCACCTGGCCCTCGGCCGTCTGTTTTGGGTAGAGCTCATAGATGCGGTTGAACACACGCAGCAGCGTCGATTTCCCGCAGCCCGAAGGGCCGATGAAGGCCGTGACGCTGCGCTCGGGCAGCGACAGGCTGATGTCCTTCAGCGCCTTGCTCTGGCCGTAGTAGAAGTTGAGGTTCTTGACCTCGATCTTCGTCTTCTCGGCGACCGTTTCGGCCATCGTCATGTCTGGGGACAACATCTGTGTCATCTGTCCTCTCTGCGTCCGGTAAGGCTGCGGGCGAGGATGCTCAAGCCCAGAACCGTCAGGGTGATTATGAGTGCGCCGGTCCACGCCAGTTGCTGCCATTCCTCGTAAGGGCTGAGAGCGAACTGGAAGATGGTCACCGGCAGGCTGGCCATCGGCGCGTTGATATTGCTGCTCCAGAACTGGTTGTTGAGCGCGGTGAAGAGCAGCGGCGCCGTCTCGCCGGAAATGCGTGCTATCGCCAGCAATATGCCGGTGACGATGCCGGACAATGCGGCGCGGTAGGCGACCGAACGGATCACCACCCAGCGCGGCGCGCCGATCGCGGCACCGGCTTCACGCAACGCGTTCGGCACCAGGTTGAGCATGTCTTCAGTGGTGCGCACGACCACCGGAATGACCAGGATGGCAAGCGCAACGGCGCCGGCAATGGCCGAGAAATGTCCCATTGGCCGCACCATCAGCTCATAGACAAACAAGCCTATGATGATCGACGGCGCCGACAACAGGATGTCGTTGATGAAGCGGACGACGGTGGTGATGCGCGAAAAGCGTCCATACTCGGCCATGTAGGTTCCCGCCAGCACGCCGATCGGCGTGCCGACGACAACGGCGATGATCGTCATCAGCAGGCTGCCCGTGATGGCATTGAGCAAGCCGCCGGCCTCGCCCGGTGGTGGCGTCATCTCGGTGAAGACCGCGAGCGAAAGCCCGGCTGTGCCCTTATAGACCAACGCGCCGAGAATGAGCGCCAGCCAGGCAAGCCCGATGCCGGCGGCGACGACGCAAAGCGCCATCATCACCGAATTCCTGGCTTTGCGGCGGCTGTGGAGCGATGAGGATGTCGACATCGGTCAGGCTCCCGTACGGGCGTCGATCCGCATCAGCATATAGCGGGCGGCGGCGAGGATCAGGAAGGTGATGACGAAGAGGATCAGGCCGAGCGAAACCAGCGAGGAGGTGTAGAGGTCGCCGTCGGCCTCGGTGAATTCATTGGCGATGGTCGCCGAGATCGTCGTGCCCGGCGCGAACAGGGAGGCACTGATGCGATGTGCGTTGCCGATGACGAAAGTCACCGCCATGGTTTCGCCGAGTGCCCGGCCGAGGCCAAGCATGACGCCGCCCATGATACCGATGCGGGTATAGGGAATGACCACGCGCCGGGTCACTTCCCAGGTCGTGCAACCGATGCCATAGGCCGATTCCTTCAGCACCGCCGGCACCGTATCGAAGACGTCCTTGGTGATCGAGGTGATGAAGGGCAGCACCATGATGGCGAGGATCAGCGCCGAGGTCAGAAGGCCGATGCCGTAAGGAGGGCCGGCGAAAAGGCTGGATAGTCCCGGCACGCCGTGGAAGATGTTGATGATGAAGGGCTGTATCGTCGTCTGCAGGAACGGCGCGAACACGAACAGGCCCCAGATGCCGTAGATGATCGAAGGAATGCCGGCCAACAGCTCGACCGCTATGCCGATAGGACGCCTGAGCGGGCGCGGGCAGAGCTCGGTGAGAAAGATTGCAATGCCGATGCCGATCGGAACCGCGATCAGGATGGCAATGGCCGCCGTCACCAGCGTGCCGTAGATCGGCGCCAGTGCGCCAAATTTTTCCGTAACGGGATTCCAGCTCTCAGTCGTCAGGAAAGAAAAACCGAACGACGACAGCGCCTGCCATGAGCCGGCAAACAGCGAGATGGCGACACCGCCGAGGATGACCAGCACAAGGATTGCGGAAGCGCGGGTGAGTCCGCGAAATATGGCATCTGTGAGTGCGAAGCGCCGCACCGTAGCTTCCCTGGCCCGGGCAGACGATGGCATGGCATCGGAAGCGATGGTCATTGGGTCCTCGCGATTAAAGGTAACAGGGAGGGCGCCGTCGACGCCCTCCCTGGAGGAGATTACATGGCCGAGTAGAGCGGCTTGCCGTCGTCGCCGACGACTTCCTTGGCCCACATGGCCTTGACGCTCTCAACCACCTTGTCGGGCATCGGAACGTAGTCCAGCTCGCCGGCCATCTCGTCGCCCTTGTCGTATGCCCAGGCGAAGAATTTGAGCGCTTCGCCGGTGGTCGCGGCATCATCCGGCTTCTTGTAGAGCAGGATCCACGTTGCCGCCGTCATCGGCCAGGACTCGGCGCCCGGCTCGTTGGCGAGGATGACGCCATAGCCCGGCTGCGAGCTCCAGTCGGCATTGGCCGCTGCCGCCGAGAACCCCGCCGCGGTGGGCTCGACCTTCTTGCCGTCCTTGTTGATCATATCGGTGTGGGTGAGCTTGTTCTGCTTGGCGTAGGCATATTCGACATAACCGATCGCGCCGCCGGTCTGGGAGACGTTGTTGGCAACGCCCTCATTGCCCTTGGCGCCGATGCCGACCGGCCATTCCACGGCCTTGTCGACGCCGACCTTTTCTTTCCAGACCGCGCTGACGTCGCCGAGGTAATAGGTGAAGTTGAACGTCGTGCCCGAACCATCGGAACGGTGAACGACCGCGATCGCCTGCGAAGGCAGCTTGACGTCGGGATTGAGCTTCTTGATCGCTTCGTCATCCCAGCTCGTGATCTTGCCGAGGAAGATGTCGGCCAGCGTCGGGCCGTCGAGAACCAACTCGCCCGGCTTGATGCCTTCGAGATTGACGACGGGAACGATGCCGCCCATCACCATCGGGAACTGAGCCAGTCCGGTCGCTTCAAGCTCGTCGCCCTTGAGCGGCGCATCCGAAGCGCCGAAGGTAACGGTCTTGGCCTTGATCTGCTTGATGCCGCCGCCGGAACCGATCGACTGGTAGTTAAGGCCAACGCCGGTGTCTTTCTTGTAGGTGTCGGCCCACTTCGCATAGATCGGGTAGGGGAAGGTGGCGCCGGCGCCGGAGATGTCCGCGGCGAGCGCGGCGGACAGGGTGAGGGTGGTCGTCGCCGCAGCCATTGCAATCGCAACGGCCGCCGAGCGGATGAAATGTCTCATGTGGCCTGCTCCTGTTCGGAATATGGTCTCTCGGCGCCATTCCTCCGGCGCCCGCTGAGGCCAATAGCCCCCGATTATTACAGTCGCATGACAGTTTCATGTCGCTCCGGTAACGACGTCCAGCCGGGTTAAGAAGGAGCGGCCGCGGGCTTTTGTCGGCATGGGCCGCGGTTTGCCGCTGGAATCAGCAGCTTGCGTGAATTCCGGCCGGCATCGTCTGCTCGGCGATCGCAGCCACCGGCTTTAAAAGAAAAAAGCCGGACGGGAGCGCGTTGCATGCAGCCAGAACGTGTCATGGCCGCGCCATCGCCGAAACAGGTCCGTTGGGGTAAATCTGACCCTGTTTCTTGCCGGCGGTCGCTGCTCCCGCCCGTAACTGGAGGAGCGGAACTTCGAATATCCCATTGTCGCCACTGAGCGCGGCTTTGGTATGGTGCGATCGCACCATGGCCTTACGCTGGAAGCGTTGACGAATCGCAAGGTTCTAACTCGCGCTGGACCTCCATCCGCGCCCGACCCGGCGCTCGATCTTCGAGCAACGCCTTCCACTGGAAGTGCGACGACTTCTACTTCACGGTATCTACTCCCTTCGCCCTATTCCGCCGGTTGTCGGTTAGGCCGAAGCAGCGTTATAAGCTTGCAGGGGTATTGCTGATGTCTCGACGGATTCTGCCTGTCTTCCTGTGCCTGGCGCTGCCTCTGGGAAGCGGCTGCGCGCGCAGCTATGACGGCACCGTCATCATTCCCAAGCCGCTCGATGTTCGCCGTTTCTGGGACAGGCCTTCGCCGCAGGCGCAAGCCGAACAGTCGCAACTGGAGACCGACGTCTTTCCAGTGGCGCCGCAAACGCCGAAAAGGCCGGCGGTGCGCAGGAGCGCGGCTTCCGTTGCAACGCCTCGGAGGAGGGTCACCAACAACCCGCCCATGCTGTCGCCGGAGTCGACGAAGCCGCTAACTTGCAAGAATGTCAGCGAGCCCGGTAAACGGGCCCGCATGGTCTGCGAATAACCAGCCGACGTCGGTCGATGCGCACGGCTCCAGGCCTTGAAGCGGCTATCCGGCCAGCCGTCTCGGAACATCGCCCGCCCTGGTCAGTCCGCCGGGAAAAAGGCCGGCCCGACCACTCTCACCGGCCGCGCGCCGATCGCTTTCTCGATCGACTGATGCTGGGCAGTCCCTGGCACCTCGAAAACCGACGTTTTTGCCCCTGCGAGAGCCGCACCGGCAGTTTCGATCCCGGATTCAGGAATTTCCGCGACGACGCCAAGATCCGGCTTTGCGGTCGGCAACGGAATGATGGCGTTGCTCATGTTGGCCGGTGTCACGGTTCGTGCCCTGAGTTCGGCAACGCGCTGGTAATAGCGCTTGACGTCACAGGCCTTGAAGTTCGCGTCGTCGCGGTACCGGAACGCGGCAGGTAGCTCCACATAGGGTTTTCCCGACTCGAGCGCGACCATCTCCTCGGTCTCGCGAGTGGCGTCGCTCAGCGTATAGAGGTCGACGCCGGCATCGTCGCAGATGTAGCGACACTGATCGACCGTTTCCTTCAGATCGTCGCTCTTGGCGAACTGCGATTTTGGCGCGGGGAAGAAATATCCGTCCGACAAGCGAACGCAAAACAGCATCCGATTGCCGCCAATTGTTGTGCCTGCGGACTGGGCCCTGGGTGCCGGGCGTTGCTGCGCCGGCTGTTTCTTGGCAGCGGGGGCGGCGCAGCCCAGCGCGACAAACCTGGCCTTCAGTCCGGACGTGTCCCTGCTCGAATTCGATAGTCTGGCGATCTGCCGTTGCACCTCCGCCTTGCTGCTGACCAGGTCGGCGCAGGGATTGAAGAAGAAGCCGGCGGTTTTCGCTGCGCATCTGCGTTGTCTCTCAAGCTTTTGAATCGCGGCGAGTTGCCGGCGCAGTTGGGCAAGCTCGGGGCTGGTCCCGCCGCTGCGCCCCGCCGAAAGCAATTGGCTCCTGATGGCACCGCAGCTATCCGCGTAGGAGAAGGATGTGCCGAGCGCAACGGCTATTGCCGACACCAGCATCAGAATCGTGAGGGGCCAGAAGCGTGTCATTGGAACGACCATTATCCTTGTTGCACCGAGAACAGGATTTCTTTGTCGACTATGGATAAGTACTAGCTAAATCAGTTTTTCCTAATTAAAGTAGATCAAACCGCCACCAGAGACTTTAGCTCTAGTGTATTAGATCTACTCGTGTAAATTCAATATTACATTTTTATTTCAAGATTGAGACGAACCGGCAGCAACGCCGGCGGACGCCCGCCACGGCGAAGTTTGATGCGCGCGGCGGGTTCGGCATCGCGATCAATCCGGCGTTACCGGCCGGCCGTCGCTGAAACCTTAGCCCTGGGATCGGCGTTGAGCGGCCAAAGGAGGAGACCGCAAATGTCGATCCACTTCACTGTCGCGGACCTGACTAGGAATCTGTTCCATTCACTTTGGTTGGACCATGAACGCGCACCGAGGCCACTCGACCACGAGCAGAGGCTTTTGCTGGAGTGCTATCTCGCCGGCCAGATACCGGAATCGGCTTGGAGCGACTATGTCTTCGAGGTGCCGGAACTGGCGCGACATGTCGAGGCGAGACGAAGGCGCCACTAAAGCGCATCGCGGTCGACCGGGCGTCATGCGACGCGCTTAGGTTCTTGTCTAATGCATGTCGTTGTCGCAAAACCGCTGCACGCTTTTGCGCGACATGCATTAGGTCCCGAAAAGTGGAATCCGGTTGTCGGAAAAGATCAAGGCGAAGCCTTCACTCGCGGTGCAGCCTGTTCTTGTTTGGGCGAGTTGAATTGCAGAGTGAACACCTTGCCCGGGATGCCTTCAGCCAGCGCCGGTGAAAAGCTCAACGGCAGGCAATGGTCCACGGCCGCGACCGCCGCGTCGACAAAAGCTTGGCGCGTCTTCTCCTCGCCGGCGACGCGGATGGCGGTCGGCTTGGGCCGGCCGATCAGCGTGCCATCGCGCCTGAAGCTGAAGCTCAGGGTGACGGTGGAATTCCCGGCATTCGCCGGAGGGGTCCAGCACGCCTGGATGGCAGCCCCGACCTCGGGCATGGTGTTGAGCGTCGCTGCATTCGATTGACCGGCTGCACCCGCCAGCATGGCGCCTGCAATCACCATCATTCCAGCAATGCTTTTCATGACAGGGCCTCTGTCCTTGAACCGCCATCGAGGACGGGACTACTTCGATGGTAGGGCCCACATCGGCGATGGCAAGATGCCGGCAACGCGCTTCATCAGCCATTCAGGCGTCGTGAAGCGCCGTCAGCCGCAAACTTCGGCAGGGCTGCAATAAGCAAAGGCCGGCGAGCAGCCGACCTTTGCTTTCCATCCGCGCCAGCACATCCGTGGTCGCAAGCTGGAGGTGGATACCAGTAGAAAGGGTTTCGGTTAACGAAACCTTAAGCTCCCCACATCGTGCAAACAGGGGAGAGTAAGAAAGAATTACCTCAGATCACTACCGGCTCCCGCAGAACGTGCGGACGATCGCCGGCCTGCACGTGCCTCAGGCGTTGGCCTGCGACCGCACATAGGCGATATAGCCGCGCACGTCGCCGGCCGGCTCGGCATAGGCCTTGCCGAGCTTCTTCTCGATCGCCGCCATATAGTCTTTTGCCCATTGGGGCAGCGCGTAGTCGATGACGGCGAGGAACTCGAGCGTCGCCGCCAGGCGGATGTCGGCGATCGACGGGTTCTTGCCGCCGATGAACGGCTTGCCGTTCCTGAAGAAGCTGTGAAACACCTCCAGCGGCTCGGCTATCGCTTCTATAGCGGCCTTCTGGGCTTCCGACTTCTTGTCGGGGTGGGCGTCGCTGTGGCCGACCTCGCCGGCATATTGCGGGAAATTCAGCACAGGATATGTGGCGCGCGCCACATAGGGGTAGAGCGTCCCGATCAGGTAGAACATGGCACTGTCGATCATTGCCCGCTTGGCCGGCGCCTTGGGATATAGTTTCTCCAGCCCGTGCTTGTTGGCGAGGTACTGCATAATGGCGCAGCTTTCCCACAAGACACCTCTCGGCAGGCCCTTGTCCTCGATCATCGGCGTAAGATGGGCCGGGTTTCGCGCCATGTATTCGGGCGAGCGCGTGAGACCCCATACGTCGGTCTCGGAATGATCGAGCCCGGCGGCGCGTGCAAACACTCGAACGCTCATATTGTTGACGCTGGGCTTCAGCATGCTAAGCGAGAGCGCGGGCTTTTTCGCCGGTTTCGCCTTGGCCTTCGGCGCCAGCTTCTTGGCGGAGACCTTGGCCGCCGGCTTTGCCACTTTCGCCGCTGACTTGGCGGCGGCTTTGGCCGCCGGCTTCGCTCCTGGCCTGGCTGCCTTGGCCGCGGGCTTCGTGGCACTCTTGGTTGCTGTCTTCGCCATTGTATCCTCCCTTTGTTCGGCGTGTCGTCAGTATGGATTTTTCGGTGCGCGATCCTCCGACAACGTCGTGCGCGAGCGCTCGACAAGCGCCTGGATCGCATCGGCAAGGTGCGCTTCGGCGATGTTGTAGTCGCCGCGCGCGACGCGGATCTTGTGCGCCTGCATCAGCACGTCGGCATGGGTGAAGCCCGCCGGCGGTTCGAAACGGTAGGAGGCGAGTTCGATCAGCAGGCCGAGCGGATCCTCGAAATAGATCGAGTCCATGAAGCCGCGATCCTTGACGCCGCTGTGCTTGATGGCGCGCTCGTCGAGCCGGGCAACCGCCTGCAGAAAGGTGACGCGCGACACCGCGAAAGCGATATGATGGACGCAGCCCGTGTCGGTCGGCGTGCGCCGCTTGACCGGCGTGCGGCTTTCGTCGGTGAAGACGGTGATCAGCCGGCCGTCGCCCGGATCGAAATAGAGATGGCTTTCGCTTGCCTTATCGAGATTGGGCTGCTCGAAGATGAAAGGCATGCCAAGCACGCCTTCCCAGAAATCGATCGAGGTCTGGCGCCCGGCCCCGACCAGCGTGATGTGATGAACGCCCTGCGATTGCAATTTCTGCATCTGACTCCTCCCGGCCACGCCGTCTTGCCGCCGAACGGAAGTCCCGCTTGGATCGGCGCCCGGCATGTGACCGCGCCCGGCCTCGCTCGCCTGCGCTCCGCATTCCGCATCCTGCAGGAGTGCGGCCGGAGCTTTGATGAACGGATGCTAATTCAATCCGAGGCGTTGCGCCAGAAGCGCTGAGTTTCAAGAACTCCACGCAGGCGCCAAGAGCGGCACCGGGATCGCGGACGCCCTTCGCCGAGCTCGCTGAAACGACCCGTCGCCGGCAGCTGTAGTGGTGCGGCGGCCCGCAGGTCGCTGGGTTTCCCGAGCGCCGGTTTGGCGACGGCAGGTCAAAGGGGCCCTCGTTGACGCATGCCGCGCCTGGTTCGGATTACGGGCATCCGCGGCCCTTAGACGAAAATCACATATTCTTCATCGGCACGTCGGGATCGACATGTCCCCCATCGGCAGTGATCTTCAGCCTTGAGAGGTAGTGCTCCCATCCCCTTCGGTGGCTGTCACGCTCCTTTGCGTTCGGCAGTCCGCTGTGCGTGAAGCGGATCAGTGTCCCCGCATCCCTCGCGATCAGGTCGATCTCGACATGACTGGAGCCGGGCGGCACGGTCTCGTTGTCTTCCCAGCCAAAACTGTAGGCAAGACGGTGGACCGGGATCACCTCGGTGAACTCACCGCGCGCCATATGGCGACCACCGACATTGACGAGGAACAGACCGCCCGGCGTTGCATCCAAATTCGCTTCGGTCCCGATCCATCGCACAATCTGGTCCGGATCCGTCAAAAGCGCGAACACGGTCGCTTGTGGCGCCGCGACCTCAATCTCTGTGTAAACCGATTCCGCCATCGCTCACTCCAGGTCACATCCGCAGCGAATACCTGCATGATTGAAGCGAATGTGGGGAGTTGCAAGAAGATGTTCGAGGCGTAAGCATAAGCCGGTGCCGAGTGACCTTCTACCCATGCTTCTCGCAAAGTCGCTTTCATTCCTTCTGGACGACGCCGCGCATATTGGCGACGGTGGGCGACTTCTATTGCAGCTCTCAACGCATTTGATTGAAGACGGCTTGCCGATCATCGCCGGCGCGCTGGCGCAGGATGCTCCCGACCCGATTATCTCACGCCGCATCTGGCTCTGGCGAGCGCCTAGGGGTGAAGTGGTCGAGGCTTTGGGGATAGGCGCCGACCGCCAGAATGCCGATCCCCGGCTCGTGCTGCGGGAGTGGCTTGGCACGACGCGGGCGATCGTGTTCGACGAGCGAGCGGGCGGTGTCGCACCGACTTTGGTGTGGGCGTTCGATCATACTCCGGATGAGGCGCAGTCAGAGCTGCTGCGGCAAATCTCCCGGTTTGCTGCGGCTCCGATGACCGCACTCGCAGAACGGTCCGCGAAACGCGCATTGCTCGAGGCATATTTGGGAAAGCGCAGTGCAGCACATGTGCTCAACGGTCATTCTCGTCGAGTAAAGGGAGAGACGATACGGGCTGCGCTTCTGTGCGCGGACCTTCGAGGTTTCACCGATCTATCCGAGGTTCATGATGCAGACGAGATCGTATTGGTACTTGATGCCTGGTTCGATTGCGTCGCCGGCGCGGTGCACGCATTTGGTGGTGAGGTTCTCAAGTTTATAGGTGATGGCGTCCTCGCGATTTTCCCGATTGGCGAGCGCGATGCAAATGCCGCATGTGACGCGGCGGTACGCGCCGTGAAGGCCACGCGCGCCGGGATAGATCATCTCAACCAAACTCGGCGCCGCAATGGCGGCCCTGAGCTCGGATATGGCATTGGCCTGCATGTCGGCGAGATACTCTGGGGGAATATCGGCACTGCCGGCAGGTTGGACTTCACCGCGATCGGCAAGGCTGTAAATCTTGTCAGCCGCATCGAGGGGCTGTGCAAGCCGTTGGGACGGACGGTGCTCGCGTCGACAGTGTTCGAGGCAGAAACTACCGAGCGGATGATCGCCATGGGCAGTCATCCGCTCGGAGGAATAGCAGGCGCGCAAACACTTTTCGGCTTGCCGGAATAGATCGAATGGTTGAGCCCGCCGTGGATGTGTCGTTCGCAGCATATCTTGGTATCGTGCGAAGCCATGACTGAGAGAAATTCGAACGGCAAAGAAGCTACGATACTGCAACTGGAGTATGGCGCGTTTAGAGCCCAGCCATGCGCGTCGCGCGCAGCTTTCGCTGGCCGGTGCTAAGGGCCTTCCCGGCATCCACCCTTGAGGGAGAGGCGCCTTCGCCGAGCTCGCCAAAACGATCCGCCGCCGGCAGCTGTAGCTCAGGTCGGCTCCAGGCAGTGCCGACCAGCGTGATGGACGCCTTGCGATTGTAGTTTCTGTATCTGGCTCCTCCCCGCGTGGCATCGACTGCCCTGTTCAGCGCGACGTTCTGCGCGCCGCTAACGCTGTGCCTCAAGACCCACGATGCAATGCTAATGCAATCGGCTCCGCTGCGCGATAGTGTGCTGAAGGTTCTGCAAAAAGTTTTGGAGAGAGAACGGGGCTTGCTCTGAGGGGCGAGCGGCCATGGCACGGTGGTGA
>NZ_JAMYOL010000009.1:0-230393 GCF_040319815.1 Mesorhizobium sp. M0854 | reverse complement strand
TCACCACCGTGCCATGGCCGCTCGCCCCTCAGAGCAAGCCCCGTTCTCTCTCCAAAACTTTTTGCAGAACCTTCAGCACACTATCAGCTGAACCGGAATATCCCGGTTCGCGTCAGCTGGACCTTCGCAATTCCCATTGTGCTGCCCTTCCTGAACGAGTGGGCGAGCCGACCCAAGGATGCACTGATCCATACCTCTATCTTTGCAGCGCTTCTGTTTGCGTCGATATTTCTGCACGAACTGGCACACGCCTGGATCGGACGCCGACAAGGCGTCGCCACCGACAGGATAGAATTATATCTCTTCGGCGGGCTCACGCGTTTCAAACGCGCCGCAGCGCCATCGCCTGCCTGGGCGCGGATTGCGATAGCGGGTCCCCTGGCGAACATCGCGCTCGCCGCGTTTTTCGATGCGGCCTATTATCTGGTTTTTGGAGAACTCATCCCAGTTGTGCCCGAAAGGCCATTCGGGTGGCTGCCGTCAAGGTCGGCCGGTCCTCTGGAATGGACGCTTTGGATTGGCGCATTATTGAACGTGTCACTTATCATTCTCAACATCCTGCCCGCCTACGATCTGGATGGCGGCGTGATTGCAAGACATTTGTTCCTGAGACGCTTCGGCGTCCGCCGGGCCGCGCAGATCGTCGGCATGTGCGGCATCGTACTTTCAATTCTGCGTTTTGCGATCATCTTGCCTGCCGCGGTTGCAGGTATTCTGTTGTGGCTTCCGCCGTCATTCAAGCCGAACTGGAGGGCAGCGCGCGGAGTCGGTGCTAGAAAACCGAAGCCGGACCCATTCTCCGAGACGGATGTCGAGAAGACCGTGGAGTGGCGGGGACGGGGCGGGCACCGCATCTACAAATGAAATTCGCTTTCCGGCGGTTCGCAAGAATGTGACCGGATGAGCCCGGCTCTTCACCGGGCTTTTCTCTTTGTCGATCGGCGATTTTCGCTTACCGTGCGGCATGTCTGGTTTTGCCCGTGCAAGACATCTCGTCTCGGGTGCCGCCGCGCTGGCGTCGGTGCTATGGCTGACTGCAAACTCCCGCGCCGCCGAGCCGGTCGACGTCGAACTGGTGCTGGCAGTCGACGTTTCGCTGTCCATGTCGCCGGACGAGCTCGAAATCCAGCGTCATGGCTACGCGGCGGCGCTGACGCATGACGATGTCCTGCGGGCAATCGGCGAAGGCGCTCATGGCAAGATTGCCGTCACCTATGTCGAATGGGCTGGCGCGACCTGGCAGCAGGTCGTGGTGCCGTGGACGGTGATCGCCAATCGTGCCGACGCCGAGCGGCTGGCAGCGCAGCTTTCCGCTCATCCGCCGGCCAGTGCCAGGCGCACCTCGATCTCCGGCGCGCTGGAATTCGCCAGCGATCTCTTTGCTGAAAGCGGCTTCCAGGGCGTCAAGCGGGTGATCGACATTTCGGGTGACGGCCCCAACAACCAGGGCGCACCTGTCGATATCACCCGCGACGCCGTGATCAAGCAAGGCATCACCGTCAACGGCCTGCCGCTGATGACCAGGGGCGGGTTCAGCAGCGCTTACGATGTCAACAATCTCGACCGCTACTACAGCGACTGCGTCATCGGCGGGCCGGGCTCCTTCATGATCCCGGTCAATGACTGGACGCAGTTTCCGGAGGCCATCCGCCGCAAGCTGGTGCTGGAGCTTGCCGGTCCGGCCTCGCCGCAGCGAGCGGCGGAAGAGGCGGCGCATCCGCCATTGGTGCTGGCACAGGACATCCCCGTCACCGACTGCCTGGTTGGCGAAAAAATGTGGCGCGACCGCAGCTGGATGTACGACAGCCGCTGATGGCGGAGTTTGCTGTCGATGGTGACATACCGCAGTGCAGCATCTGCTTCATTGACAAGCCTGCGGGCGTCTGTGACACAATTCCGCATCCGAACACATTAAAGGGGAACCGACATGAACAGGATCGGAATTCTTGCCGCAAGCTTGACGCTTGCCATCGGATTGTCCGCGCCGGCGATGGCCGCCACATCGGTCAGCATCGGCATCAGTGGATGGACCGGCTTTGCGCCGCTGACGCTCGCCAAGCAGGCCGGCATCTTCGAAAAGCACGGCCTCGACGTCACCTTGAAGAAGGTGCCGCAAGCCAGCCGGCCGCTCGCCATCGCCAGCGGCGACCTGCAATGCGCCGCCACCACGGTCGAGACCTGGCTGGTCTGGAACGCCAATGGCGTGACGACCAAGCAGATATTCCAGCTCGACAAATCCTACGGCGCCGACGGCATCGTCGCCCGCAACGACATCAAGACCGTCGCCGATCTCAAAGGTAAGTCGGTCGCGTCTTCGGCGCCGGGCACCTCGCCCTATTTCATGCTGGCCTGGGTGCTCAACAAGAACGGCATGTCGACCAAGGACGTGACGGTCGTCAACCTGGAGCCGGATGCGGCGGCGCAGGCGTTTCTCGCCGGCCAGAACGATGCGGCGGTCACCTATGAGCCGTTCATCTCGGCGGTGCGCGAAAAGTCCGACCAGGGCCATATCCTTGTCACCACTCTCGACTATCCGATGGTGCTCGATACGGTCGGCTGCACGCCGGAGTTCCTCAAGGCCAATCCGGATGCGGGCAAGGCGCTTGCCGACAGCTATTTCGAGGCACTCGACCTGATCAAGAGCGATCCGGCGAAATCCTATGAGACGATGGGTGCCGACGTGAAGCAGTCGGCCAAGGAATTCGAAGAGTCGGCCAAATACCTGAAATGGGCCGACAAGGCTGAAAACAAGCAGTTCTTCACCAAGGAATTCCAGGACTTTTCCAAGACCGCCGGCGAGCTTCTGCTGCAGATGGGTTTGATCAAGGAAGCGCCTGACGTCTCGACATTGGCCGACACCAGCGCCGTAGCCGACTAACCGGCAGGATTGTCGCCCGGCGGCGGCGCGTGCGCCGCCGCTTTTTCATTCAGATCAGAGGACGGTCGAAGATGCCGCGCCCCTTGCATCCGGTCTCGCCGGGCATTCGAACCGTGCTCGGCATTTCGTTCTTCGTGCTGTTCGTGGCGTTCTGGGCGTGGATCACGCTTGGCGGCCACGTCAATCGCATTTTCCTTGCCGATCCGCTGTCGATGGTGAGAGACGGTTGGCGGCTGCTGGTCGAGGACCGCTTCTGGCTCGACATCCTTATCACCATCTGGCGCGTCTTCGGCGGGTTCCTGATGGCGGCCATCGTTGCCGTGCCGCTCGGCATCGTGATGGGTGCCTGGAAGCCCGTGGAGGCGTTCCTGGAGCCGTTCGTCTCCTTCGCCCGCTATCTGCCGGCATCGGCCTTCATCCCGCTGCTCATCCTGTGGGCGGGCGTTGGCGAGCTCGAAAAACTGCTGGTGATCTTCGTCGGCTCGGTGTTCCAGATCATCCTGATCATCGCGGTCAAGGTCGGCGGCACACGGCGCGACCTGGTCGAGGCGGCCTACACGCTTGGCTCGTCCGACAATGGCATCGTGCGGCGCGTGATCATGCCGGCCAATGCGCCGGAGATTGCCGAGACCCTGCGGCTGGTGCTCGGCTGGGCCTGGACCTATGTCATCGTCGCCGAGCTGATCGGCTCGTCGTCGGGCATCGGCTACATGATCATCAACAGCCAGTCGCGGCTGGCGACAGGGCAGATCATCTTCGGCATCATCGTCATCGGCCTGATCGGGCTGTTGTCCGATTTCGCCTTCAAGGCGCTCAACCGTTGGCTGTTTCCATGGAGCCTGGCGTGAGCAAGCTGCTCATCGAAGGCGTCTCGCGCACCTTCGCCGGTGTCGGCGGTGGACAGCCGGTCAAGGCGCTGATGCCGATCGATCTGGCGGTCGCCGCCAACGACTTCATCACGATCCTGGGGCCATCCGGCTGTGGAAAGTCGACGCTGCTCAGGATCGTCGCCGGCCTCGAAGCGCCGAGTGGGGGACGTGTTCTGCTCGACGGCAGGGTGGTGGACCGGCCCGGTCCAGACCGCGGCATGGTTTTCCAGTCCTATACGCTGTTTCCGTGGCTGACGGTCGCCGAGAACATCGCCTTCGGCCTGCGCGAACGTGGAATGGCCGAGCACGAGCGCAGCGAGATCGTCGCTTCTTACGTCGATCTCGTCGGGCTGAGAGGTTTTGAAAACCATTGGCCGAAGCAGCTTTCCGGCGGCATGCAGCAGCGCACCGCGATTGCCCGGGCACTGGCCAACGATCCGGAGATCCTGCTGCTCGACGAGCCGTTCGGCGCGCTCGACAACCAGACCCGCGGGCTGATGCAGGAACTGCTTCTCGGCATCTGGGAGCGCCGGCAAAAAACGGTGCTGTTCGTCACCCACGACATCGAGGAGGCGATTTTCATGGCGTCGCGCGTGGTCGTGATGACGGCACGGCCGGGCCGCATCAAATCGGACGTTGCCGTCGACCTGCCGCATCCGCGCCACTACACGCTGAAGACCAGCCCGGAATTTTCGGCGCTGAAAGCGCGGCTGACGGAAGACATCCGCGTCGAGGCTATGCGCACGGCGCAGGTATAGTCGCCGCAACCTACACTCGACCGCGACGGGAAAAGATGCTCGGTTCGCTCAACAGGCGCTTTAGGCGTGGAAGGTCGCGCGTAGGGGCGTCCAGTGCCGCCATGAACGCGGCCCATTTTTCTGCATCGAGGCGGAAGCTGTGCGGGTCGGCCGGTTTTTCGGATAGGCTCGAACTCGTGGTCATGGGACATCTCTCGATGCGAAATATCACACTTCGCCGGTCCTCTGCTGATTTGCCAGATCAAGCCGCCAGAAGCTGCTTGCGATCGACGCGTTCCTGTTGCGGCGAGCGGGCGTACAACTCGCGATAGCATTTGGAGAAATGCGAGGCGGAAACAAAGCCGCAGGCGACCGCCACTTCGACCACCGGCAACGACGACTGGATCAGCAGGTGCCGGGCGCGGTCGAGGCGGATCTCCAGATAGTAACGGGCAGGGGAGCGCCCCATCTCGGTGCGGAACAGGCGCTCAATCTGCCGGCGCGACAGGTCGACATGATCAGCGACCTCGATCAGCGAGAGCGGCTCGGAGAGATTGGCTTCCATCAGCTCGATAATGGCCAGAACCTTGGAATTCTGCACGCCAAGGCGGGCGCGCAGCGGCAGGCGCTGGCGGTCGGTCGGGCTGCGCACGCGATCAGTCAGCACCTGCTCGCAGACGCGGTTGACGAGGCTTTCGTCGAAATCGTCGCCGATCAGCTTCAGCATCATGTCGAGCGCGGCGGTGCCGCCGGCGCAGGTGTAGATGTTCTGGTCGATCTCGAAGAGGTCGGCGAAGACATTGGCCTTGGGGAACGCCTCGGAAAAGCCCGGCAGGTTCTCCCAATGGATGGCGCAGCGCTTGTTGGACAGCAGGCCTGCGGCGGCCAGGATATGCGCGCCGGTGCACAGGCCGCCGACGGCAACGCCGCGATTGTACTCCTCGCGCAACCAGGCAAAGGCCGATTTGTTCTGGTAGCGCTCGACATTGATGCCGCTGCAGACGATGGCCATGTTCGGCCGGTCCGGTCCGGACATTTTCTTGCGCTCTTCCTCCAGCGAGGTGTTGACGGCGCATTCGACGCCGTTCGAGGCGCGCACCGGCTTGCCGTCGATGCTGGCGAGCCGCCAGCGATAGGCTTCATAGCCGAGCATGCGGTTGGCCGAACGCAACGGGTCGAGCGCCGTCGCGAAGGCGATCATGGTGAAATCGGGGACCAGGAAGAATACGAACGATCGCCGGATCGGGTGCTTTACGACATTCACGGGTAGATCCTCACGCTGCAATGGCGCGAACAGGATGTCGCGATTAGCACAGCGACATCAGGAAAGACGTTTCCTGTCAATTGGCTAGACGGCAACGGAGCGACTTTATTTGCGACACGGGTCGCAAATGGGCGATCGCTATGCGGCGAAGGACGCGACATGCCGCCGGATCGACCAACCGAGCCTACGCAGTCTGCGCACACGAAAACGCCGCCTCGGCAAAACCGAAGCGGCGCTGGATCGACTTCGAAGCAGCGCTAGGCTGCTTCCGCCGGGATTGCCGCGTCTCAGGCGACGAAGCCGAGGCGCGCGGCAGCCATGGCACCGGTCTGGCCAGGCATGGTGTTGGCCAGGCGCTGGCGCTCGAGCGCGGTCGTCAGGTTCATTTCGCGACGGGCAAAGAGGCGGGCAAAAAGCTTCATGATCATCTCCATTCGGTTGCTCAGACGGGTCGCCTTCGCTTGATGGAGTGGGGCAGCTCGTTTGTTGATGATGATATAGGCTTACGTGAGGGGAAACTAAATCGCAAAAGCGAAGCACTTGATATGAAAAGCGACACGGAATGCGACAAATTTGGGCATTCTGCCCAGGATTTTCGATTATTTACAATGTGTTGATTGCCAGTGCGGGCTGCTATGCGACTTGCTCATATGCGGCATGCGACGGCGACATGGCTCGGGAAAATCATTGGAGTACAAACAAAAAGGCCTGCCGGGCTGATCTGCGCGGCAGGCCTTCAGCTGTTGATACACACGGTTTACTTTGCTCCAGCCCAGGATCCCACACCATGGCGAGTGCCGGCCTTGGCATCGGCAGCTTCGGGCCAGCCGATATCCTTCTGCAGTTCAATCGGCAGCGCGCGGATGGCGCGTTCCGTCTGGTAGCGGGCACGGGCCTCGCTGAACTCGGTCGCGATCCGACCGATGGATGACAGGATAGACATCTCATTCTCCTTCGCGTTGGGCCGGGTTGTCCCGGCGCTTCCAGCGTCAGGCGATACACCGGGTTTGTTTCAGCTTCATTTCGTGTCGATTGCAGGTCCCGTATCATGGTTGTTTCGGGACCATTTCGATGCGTCCTGCCTTCGACGGAGTTGACTATCCTCCCAAACTGATGTTCAATCAAACGAAATGGAATGATGGTTTGCATCAGAAAAATTGAAGGCCGCTTGCCATGAACGCCCCACTCAATCATCCGCTGCCGCTGCTCGATCTCGATGTTCTGCGCACTTTCGTCGCAATCGCCGAGACCGGCAGCTTCACCACTGCGGCCAATGCGGTCTTCCGCACGCCGTCGGCCGTCTCGATGCAGATCAAGAAGCTGGAGGACATTCTCGGCCGCTCGGTGTTCGCGCGCGACGCCCGTTCGGTGACGCTGACCACCGATGGCGAGATGCTGCTCGGCTATGCGCGCCGGCTGCTGTCGATCAATCGCGAGGTGGTGTCGAAGTTCATCATTCCAGACATTGTCGGGGTGGTGCGGCTCGGCTCGCCGGACGATTACGGCGAACGTGTGCTGCCGCATGTGCTGAAGCGGTTCGCACAATCGCATCCATCGATCGCGGTCGACGTCACCATCGACCAGAGCGTCAATCTGCGCCGGCGAATGGACGACCGGGCGCTCGACATCACGTTGCTCACCAACTCCTACAAGACCAGCGCGATCGGCGCCGAAGTACTGCTCACCGAGCCGATCGTCTGGGCCGGTGCCAAGGGCGGTTGCGCGCATCTGCGTGAGCCGCTGCCGGTCTCATTGTGGGAAGAGGGCTGTGCCTGGCGGGCAGGGGCATTGGAGGCGCTTGGCCGCGAGGGCCGCAACTACCGTATCGCCTATATGAGCGCACACACGGCCGGCCAGCGCGCCGCGATCATGGCGGATCTTGCGGTGGCGCCGCTGCCGAAATCGTTCCTCGGCAGCGATATGGTCGAGCTGTGCCCGAAGGACGGCATGCCTGACATCGGCACCTACAATCTGGCCATGGTGGTGACGCCGGACGCCAGCGCGCCGGTGAAGGCAGTCGCCGACCATATCCGTGCGACGTTTGAGATGTTCAGGGAAACTGGGAAGTTCTGAGCCAAACTACGACCTGAGCGGCGCAACCAGATCGCGAGGCGTTCCGTCGCGGTCTGCCCTTTGCAGCGACAACTCTCCTGCCTTGGCATGATAACTGTCAGTTTCGTTGGTCAAGAAGGCCACTATGCTGTCCCGCGCGCGACGCGCCTCCGGCATGTCGATCAACGGCCAGACATGGAACATGCCTTGCTCGTGGACGACCTCAATTTCGACGCCGGCCGCGCGTGCCTTTTCCGCGAAAATCAGATTGTCGGGGGTGAGCAGATCGCGTGAACCGGTCAGCAGCAGCGTTTTGGGCAGCACCGACAGGTCGCCGTAAACCGGGCTGATGCGCCAGTCGGTGGGATCGATGCCGGCGCTGTAAAGCCGGATCGCCTCGCGGCCGCCGGCAATGCCCAGCCACGGATCGTTGCGTTCGGCCTCATACATTTCTGGGTTGGCGAGCGACACGTCGAGACCGGGCGAAATCAGCACGTGGCGTGATGGCAAGGGCAGGCCGTCTTGCGCAGCCATCATGGTCAGCACGACGGCCATGTTTCCGCCGGCGGAATCGCCCATGAAGATGATATCATTCGCCCTGGTTTCGCCGAACATCTGGCGGTAGACGGCGCAGACCATGCCGAACATGGCGTGAAAATCGTGTTCGGGAGCAATGGGATAGATCGGCACGGTGATACCGAACCCGAGGCGGTCGGCCATGTCGGCGATCAGCCGCCAATGATAGGGTGTGATTTCAAAGACGTAAGCGCCGCCGTGCAGGTAGAGAATCCGCCTCCGCTCACCAGCCTGGGGAGCGATCTCGTAGACGGGAAAGCCGTTGATCGTGCGGGTTGTGATCTCCAGGCGTGACCACAGCGACGCAGGCGGCTGATGGTTTTCCGTCCTGCGCGCATAGGCGATCCAGCGCTGCAGGTTCTCGGGGCTGGAAAACGCCTTCTTGCGGCTGTACCTGAGGACGAACGACACGACGTGGCTTTTGAGACTGGGCATGCAGATACACGGACTTCGGCTGAGCCGACTAAGAGAACCCCCGACTATTTCGAAGATTGTGTCGCCACCAAAAAAGTCAAGATTGATGCAATCTCAACACGGTCGTTTGATCCCAGCTGTCGACAAAGCGTCCGGCCATGAAGTCTCTGGCCTACCGGTGCAGCTCAACGCCGCGGCAGCAACGCGGCGCGCAGCCAATTGTTGGGTGCAGCCGGAGCCGCATTGCGGCTCCGGCGAATACCGAGCAGCTTGCATTTGTCGATGAATTTCATCCGCGCTGCGTGCCCCATCCGACCGAAAGCTGCCTTTCGCTCGAACGCGGCGACACCGGCCAGCCAATGTCCTTTTGGATCTCAGGCGGCAAGCTGTTGAGGATGCGCAGCGACTTGCGCGCTTCGCGTGTTTTCTTGAAGGCCGCACCATAGCGGCCGAAGCTTTCGAACATCGACATCTTGATCTCCTTGGAGCGTTGCGGTGGCCGAAAACTGTTTCCGCCGGCCGTTCGATGCCGGTTAAATGCTCCGCCTATGTATCTGGCGGATTTCACGAAAACGCGATTTCGTTTCCAGATCGGCGCGATCTGGAAACATTTGCATACAAATGAAAATGGAAGTTCTGACAGCCTGGCGGAGGCGAGTCATCCCCGCCCGCGCCGCGCGGCATGGCCTTCGCGCGAACGCCGCCGCGGGGCAGCGTCGCCGGCAATGCCGTCTTCGCTCACCGTCTTGCGCGGCGGCAGTTTCACCGCCGCCGACAGCTTGGGAAACGGGTCGATCTTGTTCGGGAGCGCCATGGCATAAACGAAATGTTCCTGGAATTTCGGCTCCAGCGCCGTCTCGATCTTCTCGATCTTGCTAACGGTTTCCTCGATCTCGCGGCGATAGCCGCGGTTCAACAGCGCCATGCGGGCGCCGGCGCCGGCCGCATTGCCAACGGCCGAGACCTTGTCGAGGTCGCAATCCGGAATCAGGCCCAGCACCATTGCGTATTTCGGGTCGATGAACGAGCCGAATGCGCCGGCGAAGTGGATGCGGTCGACATGATCGGTGTGCTGTTTTTCCATCAAAAGCTTGGTGCCGGCATAAAGGGCGGCCTTGGCAAGCTGGATAGCGCGCACATCAGTCTGGGTGATGGTGATCTTGGGCTCGCCTTCCTTCAGCACATAGGAGAAGGTGCGGCCATTGGCGACGACGCGGGGCGAGTGGCCGCTCAGCGATCCATCGACGACGCCGTCCTCGGAGATGATGCCGGCGAGATACATCTCGGCGACCACCTCGATGATGCCGGAGCCGCAAATACCGGTGACGCCGGTCGCCTGCACACTGTCGAGGAAGCCCGGCTCGTCGGACCAGAGTTCCGAGCCGATGACGCGGTATTTCGGTTCCAGCGTTTCAGGATCGATGCGGACGCGCTCGATGGCACCCGGTGCGGCGCGCTGGCCACCGGAGATTTCCGCACCTTCGAAGGCCGGGCCAGTTGGCGATGAGGCCGCCACGACCCGCTGGCGATTGCCGAGCACGATCTCGGCATTGGTGCCGACATCGACGATCAGCATCATCTCGTCCTGGCGGTGCGGCCCTTCCGACAGCGTCACTGCGGCAGCGTCCGCGCCGACATGGCCGGCAATGCAAGGAAGCATATAGAGCCTGGCGCCCTGGTTGAGCTTCAAACCGATATCCGATGCCTTGATGTGCACGGCGCCGGAGACGGCTAGCGCGAAGGGGGCGCCGCCGAGCTCGGTCGGATCGATGCCGAGGAACAGATGATGCATGATCGGATTGCCGACGAACACGGAATCCAGGATGTCGTTGCGTTGGACGTTGCCTTCGGTGCAGACCTTGTCCACAAGCCCCGAAATGGCCTCGCGCACGGCGACCGTCATGCCTTCGCGGCCGTCCGGGTTCATCATCACGTACGAGACACGGCTCATCAGATCCTCGCCGAAGCGGATCTGCGGATTGGATGTGCCCGACGAGGCGGCGACGCGGCCCGACAGCAACGACACCAGATGCATGGCGATCGTGGTCGAGCCGATATCGCAGGCAAGTCCGTACGCCTCGTTCTTGAGGCCGGGCCACAAAGCGATGACTCGTGCGGTCTCGCTGTCGGTGTCCTTGTGGATGGCGGCGGTCGCGGTCCAGTTGCCTTTGCGCAAAATGCCTTGCACCTGCGGCAACAGATGGAAATCGAAATCGAGGCTCTTGAGGCCCCAGTCCTTCATCAGCGCGATCTTCAGACGGTCGAGGTCGCCGAGCGGCTTGTGCATGTCGGGTTCTTCGATCTCGACATAGCACATGCGGATTGCCGCATCGCGGGCGATGACCCTGGTGTCGGCGTCCTTGCGAATGGTCTGCGCGTTGATGACGGTGTCCTGCGGCACGTCGACGACGAGATCGCCGAGAATCTGCGCCGAGCAGGACAGCCGGCGGCGCTCGGGCAGGCCGCGTACGCGCTCGTAGCGCTCTTCCTTGGCGCCCTTGGGCGAGAGGTGATCGTTGGAGGAAACGATCTTGTGCTTGGCGAAATTGCCTTCCTGCACCTCGATCTGGCAACGCCCGCAAGTGGCACGCCCGCCGCACACGCTCTCGACATAGACACCGAGTTGGCGCGCGGCGTCCAGAACCGGCGTGCCGACCGGAAACCGGCCGCGCTTGCCCGACGGCATGAACAGCACGAGCGGATCGGTGATGTTGACGGGAGAGTTCATACGTTCCAGACTTTACTTTCTACGCAGCTCGGGTCTTGGCTACGGCAGCGATGCCGCTATGTCTCGGTTCCTCCCCAGTCCTAGGCCCCATATCGTGTCGGCCAAGACCTGGCTCAACCCCGGGCCATACGCGCTTCGCGGCCGCCGCGCCTGCGTCCGCCATTGCCATTGCCATCGCCCGGCGCGTTGACCTGCGTCCGGGCGGCAACGGCCTGGCCGCCTTCAGCAGGCTTGTAGTCCTTGTAGGTCCTGATCCAATTGGTGCAGTTCTCGTCGGTGCCGTTCAGCACGTTGGCGCCACGCACCGCTTCCATTTCCTGCGGCCGCACCGGGTTCATGATCGCCGAGGTCATGCCGGCGCCGATCACCATCGGGATGAAGGCGGCGTTGATGCCATGACGGTGCGGCAGGCCGAACGAGATGTTGGAGAGGCCGCAGGTGGTGTTGACCTTGAGCTCCTCGCGCAGCCGGCGTAGCAGGGCAAATACCTGGCGGCCGGCATCGCCCAGCGCGCCGATCGGCATGACCAGGGGGTCGACGACCACATCATGCGCCGGAATGCCGAAGTCGGCACAGCGCTGAACGATCTTCTTGGCGACGGCGAAGCGCACATCGGGGTCCATCGAAATACCGGTCTCGTCGTTGGAAATGGCCACGACAGGAACGTTGTATTTCTTGATCAACGGCAGGATGGCTTCGAGCTTTTCCTCCTCGCCGGTGACGGAATTGACCAGCGGCCGGCCCTTGGCGACCTTCAGCGCCGCTTCGATTGCCGCAGTCACGGAGGAGTCGATCGACAACGGCAGGTCGACCAGGCCTTGCACGATCTCCAGCGTCTGCACCAGCAGCGCCGGCTCGGTGGCGTTGGGATCGACTGCAGTGACGCCGGCATTGACGTCGAGCATGGTCGCCCCACAGGCGGCCTGCTCCAGCGCATCCTTGATGACGGTCTCAAAATTGCCGGCGATCATTTCGGCGGCCAGCTTTTTGCGGCCGGTCGGATTGATGCGCTCGCCGATCACGCAGAAGGGCTGATCGAAGCCGATGATGATTTCTCGTGTCGCCGAGGCGACGATAGTGCGGGTCATGAAATCTCTCCATCGTGATATAAAGAGTTCTTTATATCGTTATCTGTTTCTGATCAAGCGAATGCTGACGATTCGCGCTGTCAATGCGCGGTCTTGACCATGTCGACCTGGGTTTCGGTGAGGTCGTCATGCAGTATGTGGTCGAGCCGGTCGGCAACGAGCTGGTCGTCGCGGCGGATTTCGCGTTTCCACGGCCGGCGACCCTTCAGCACGCCAGATTCGTCGACGATCTCAGCGACGTATTCTTCCTGGCGATAGGCCATCACATGGACGCCGGACACACCGGGAATTTCCTTCACCTCATTGATGATGTCGATGCAGAGCTGCTTGCCTTCCTTCTTCTGATCCTGAGCGCCTTCCAGGCGCTTGACGATCTGATCGGGAATGTGAATGCCCGGTACGTTGGAGCGGATCCATTTGGCCGTCTTGGCCGAGGCCAGCGGCCCGACGCCGCACAGGATGAAACATTTCTCGGTATAGCCGAGATCGCGGACCTTCTGCATGTAGGTGCGGAACATCGGTACGTCGAAGCAGTACTGGCTCTGCACGAACTGTGCCCCGGCGGCGATCTTCTTGCCCAGCCGATAGGGCCGGAAATCGATCGGCGGCGCAAACGGGTTGATCGCCGCGCCAAGGAAAAGCTGCGGCGGGGTCGTGAGTTTGCGGCCGGACAGGAATTTGCCGTTATCGCGCATAACGCGGCAGGTTTCGAGCAGCGACATGCAGTCGAGATCGAACACCGGCTTGGCGCCGGGCTGGTCGCCGGCCTGCACGCCGTCGCCGGTCAGGCACAGCATGTTGGCGACGCCCATCGCAGCACCCCCAAGCACGTCGCCCTGGATGGCGATGCGGTTCCGGTCGCGGCAGGCGATCTGCATGATCGGGGCATAGCCCATGCGGGTCAGCAGCGCGCAGATGCCGACCGACGACATGTGGCAGTTGGCGCCGGAAGCGTCGACGGCATTGATGGCGTCGACCCAGCCGTCGAAAATCCTGGCGCGGTTGTAGACGTCTTCCGGATCGGCGCTGTCGGGCGGATTGAGCTCGGTCGTCACTGCGAACTCGCCGCGCCTGAGGACGCGTTCCAGCCGGCCACGCGAGGTGTGGCCGGGCAGGGGATCGAGCGGCAAATGGATGCCGGCCGGATTCTCGTCTGGCTGACGGCCGATCATGCCGATGCTCCGGTCTTCGTAGTATTCCGGGCCGCATTGCGGGCGGCCGCGGCCTGCGCGGTGACCCGCAGCCAGGCGGAAGTTTCGCGCAAGGACTGATCCACCGGCTTCTGCACTTCCAAAATCTTGTCGCCATGCACCATGTTCCGCGAGCCTTCCCAGGCTTTGACCCAGACGCAAGGCATGTCAGGCTCGACCTCGCAATTGCCGTTGGCGCGGACACCGCCGCAAGGGCCATTGCGCAATTGCTTGGGGCAGTTCATTGGGCACGACATGCCGGTCGAGGAAAGGATGCACTGGCCGCACATGCGGCAGTCGAACATGAATCCCTTGACGCGCTTTTCGACGAATTTCACAGGCCCTTCGACACGGCTGTAGCCGATGCCCTTCCACAGCGGATGGAGGAGCAGGAACATGTCGGCGAATTTGCCGTAGAACCATTCGAGCAGCCGCGAATGCCGCACAGACCAAAGCCGCACCGCGAAAGAGCGCTGCACACGCCGCTGCGGCGACACGTCGGCCGGCTTGTAGTCGGATTTCGGCGCCGCCTTCTTGACGATGGTCGCCTGGGTCACGCCGGCTTGAGCTGTCGTCGCCGGCATTGATTGGGGATCAGACATTCTCTTTGCCCCCCGCCTTGACCAGAGCGACCAGCCGCTCACGGTCGTATTTCGCATCAAGTTCCTGAAGAGCCTTCTCGGCCTCGGCTTCAAGATCGTCACTGACCGGGAGGGGTTCTGCCTTGTGCCATTCGGCAAGATAGTCGTCGGTGCCGCCAGCGCCGGTGCGCATGGCGCACATGTCGATCGCCTCGGTGAAGCGCAGCGGCAGTTCGCGCTTGGCGTTCTGCCGGCCCTTCTTGACGATGACCTGGGCGGGGATGTCGCGCCAGTAGACGACGATCAGATCGGCCATAATTTCCTGCTCCTGCAGAGCGCCGTGCGTCCAATCGGACGGACAAACGATGCTCTACCATTTAACTCCGCTGCATCGTGCTCTCCGAAGATCGATTCCGATCCTTTGGCCAATGCAGTGGTTTCGAGCATTGCCGGAAGCGCTGTTGGGCTGCTTGTTATGGGACGACGCGGGGGCCTTCAAAAGCGACGCAATCGAAGGCCGCGGTTGAAAGCGGAGTTTCTTCCAGCAATGGTCAGCCGGCGCGGCCATCGTAGCTGCCGACCAGCTTCCTGTGGAAGCGCACGTAACCTCGTTCGGTCGTGCGTAAATGCTCCGCGACGATGTCATGGAAGCGCGGCAGGCGGTGGAAGGGAACGGCCGGATAGGAATGGTGCTCGGAATGGTACGGCATATTCCAAGCCACGAAGCGCACCAGCCTTGTGGTGAAGGTGGTGCGGGTGTTCTCGAGCATGTTGGCGACATGTGGGCACAACGCGTGCTCGGCCAGCAGGTAGGCACGCAAAAACGGCTGTCCGACCAGCACCGGCACGATCCAGACCCACAACAGCAGCGCCGACTGCGCGGCGAGCGATGCGGCCAGCAATGCCGCATAGCCGATCAGGAACTGCCGTGCTTCGGCAACCACCTTGCCGCGGCGCTTTTCCGGCACAAAGCCGTCGCGGTTGCGGCCCGCCGCATTGGTTGCGATCACACGGCCCATGGCGATCCAATAGGGGCCGCCTGACAGATAGCGCAGATATTGGCTGATGGTCTCCGGCTTCGGAGCCATCAGTTCGGGGTCGTTGTCCGGGTCGTGCGTATGGCGGTGATGGGCGAAATGGAAATAGCGGAACCATGCCGGCGGCAGCAGGATCAGGAAGCCGGCCACGGCGGCAACAGCGCGATTGAGCCACGCCGTCCTGAACGCCGTTTCATGGATGGTCTCGTGCAACGGCGTGAAGAAGAAGACGATCAGGATTCCCTGCGGCAAGACGAGCAGCGGCCAGAACGGGATGCGGGCGGCGATCAGCGCGCCCAGCAGGATAACCAGCCCGGCATGGACCGCCAGCCGGACAATGCCTGGCCGGTCAAGCCTGGCGGTGAGGTCGCGACGGTCCTCGACCGAAAGGCCGGCAATGATGGTGCGGTGGTCGATGTCGCTCATGATGCAATGTTAGTGGCGGGTGGCTGTCCGGTAAATCGGCGCGTCACCAGACGCCGTTCCTTATCCCGGTCCAGAGATAAAACCATACCGTCGGATGATACCATTGTTTCGAAGGCAGGCCGGGACCCACCGTGCCGAGCTTGCCGGCCAGCGCATCCCTGACGGCCTCGACGCAGATGTCGCGCGAGAACGCCGCCTGCCGCAACGCGTAGCTTGAAATTGTGTCGCCCGGCTGCGGTTTGCCACGCGTCTGCCGCAGCACGCCGCCAGTGTCGACGCCGGCGTCGACCAGATGCACGGTGGTGCCGAAGTTCTCCGCATCGCCTGAAGCCAGCGCCCAGTAGCCGCCGTTCATGCCACGATATTTCGGGGCGATGCCGGCATGGTAGTTGAGGACCGGGCAAGGGATTTTCGCCAGCGTCTGCCGCGACAGCAAGCGGCAGCCGGCGAGCAGCACCACACCCGGCTGGATTTCCGCAATCGCCTGCAGGCACTCCGGCGCGTTGGCCGACGAGACATAAATGATCTTTTGCCCAGGCTTCGGTTCGGTTTGCAGCTTCTGCCCGGCGGCAAGCCGTGCTGCGTGGCCGGCGAAGAAGCGCTTGCCGAGGCGCGTCAGCACCATCGTGCCGAGTTGACCGATGGCCGAGGTCCAGCCTTGCCGCCGCGCCCGCGCGAGAAGCAATTGCTTTTTGGATTCAGGAGCTTCGAGGATGACGCTGACCGGGCCGAGTTGATCGGCGAGGGCGTTGACGATCGCCCAGATATGCGGGCCGCCTTCGGTGACGACGACGATCGGCCGTTGGTTTGTTTTCGACAGTGCCATGCTCTGCGACTCCCCGCAAAGAACCTGTTCTTTGCGCGCGAATGCTAGGCTGACCGGGTTAACCCCTGGTGATCGGGCTCAGCGCTTGAATTCGAGGATATCGAGCTTCGATTCGTAATAGGGCGCCGGGAACTCGATGCGCCATTCACTGGCGCTGTTGCGGAAGGCATAGCCGACCTGATCGCTTTCCGGGCCGCTGCCGTAGGGCTTTGCCGGATCGTCGTTGACGTGGAAGGAACCGAGATAGATCGCGCGTTTCTCGCCATCGTCGAAGAAGCGGCCCTTGGTGCGCTGCGAGCCGGTGATCTTTTCCAGTCTCCAGCCGGAACCGTCGTCGCTCACCTTGCATTTGAACCAGCCATAGATGACGAGCGGGCTCAATCCGCCGGCCTTGATGGTGCGGCATTGCCATTTGCCGGTCAGGTCCCTGTCAGAGAAGGGAACCAGCGGCTTTGCCAGCAAAGCGTCGAGCTGCTTGACCTCGGCGGGATCGCCGGCCTTCGCCTCGTCAAGCGCTGCCCTGCGCGTCTCGCCATATTTGTTGAGCCGCGTCTTGTCGGCAGCCGTTATCAGCTTCTGCACCTCGCCATCGGCGAACGCGGGCATGGTCAAGCAGAGGACAGTTGCTGCGGCAAACATGAGGCGAGCGATCATCGGTGGCGTTTCCCTTTTGATGGCTGGAGCAGGCTGTTTTCTTGTCTGGCGCATACCTTAATGTTTCGCCGCGTTCTGTCATACGTGCCTGAGCATCGACAGCAGAAACGAGGTGGAAAGAATGCGGATCTTGCTGACGGGATCGTCCGGTTGGCTGGGCAGCGCCTTGGCGCCGCGCCTGCGGGCTCTTGGTCACGACGTCACCGGCCTCGATCCCGTCCCATCCTCGGAAACGCCAATCGTCGGCTCAGTCGCCGATCGCGACCTGGTCATGAGGGCGGTCGAGGAGAACCGCGTCGAGGCCATCATCCATAGCGGCGCGCTGCACAAGCCTGACATCGAACGTTATCGCAACGAGGATGTCGTCGAGACGAATGTGCGCGGCACGCTCAACCTGCTCGATGCGGCAGCAGCTTTTGGCGTTCAGCGCTTCGTGTTTACGTCGACGACATCGCTGATGATTTCCGAGTCCACACGCACCGGCTTCACCGGCGGGGCGCGCAAGGCGGCATGGCTGACGGAAGACATGTCGCCTGAACCGCGCAACATCTACGGCGTCACTAAGCTTTCAGCCGAACAGCTCTGCCGGCTCTATCATTTGCAGTTCGGCCTGCCGGTGATCGTGTTGCGCACCGCCCGGTTTTTTCCCGAGGCGGACGACATGGCGCACGTGATCGAACAGTCGGATGCCAACACCAAGGCCAATGAGCTGTTGTTCCGCCGGCTGACGGTGGAGGACGCAGCCGACGCCCACATCGCTGCCCTGGAGAAAGGGCCGCAATTGGGCTTCGAGACTTTCATCATCTCGGCACCGACGCCTTTCCAGCCCGAAGATTGCGCGGCCTTGATCGCCGACGCGCCGTCGGTCGTCGCGCGCTATTTTCCGGATTATCCGGCACTCTACACGAAGAAAGGCTGGACGATGTTTTCGTCGATCGACCGGGTCTATGATGCGTCGCGGGCGAGGAAGCGGCTGGGTTTCATCTGCAAGACGAGCTTTGCCGATGTGCTCGCCCGGCTTGTGGCGGAATAAGAGCGCGGGTATTCGTCAGGAATGCGCGTCACTGGGAGAGGTAGTTGGGAGTAACAATCTACTTTGAAGGACAGTTACGGGGTCACGAGCAATATGCTGCTTTGCTGCACGAAGCCAAGGCGTTCGCCATTGCGCGAGACTGGCCGGTGCGCGAGATCGATGAGCGCGAGAAGACGCTCAATCGAGTCATTGATGAACGAAACGTGGACTATATTGGCCCTGTGTTTGGAATAGAGCTTCAACCGCATCCCAATTCGGAACCGCTGCGGCTTGAGTTCGGCAATCACCTCTTCGTTCAACAACATTGTAAAACTCAGTTTTCAGGTGCAGGCGCTCATATCGAGATCATCAGGTTTCTTCGCGAAATTACTCGCTTGTTCTCCAGTCTCAATGTCGTCGATGAAGGGGAGTATTGGGAGCTAAGTGATCCGTCAATTCTGCAAAGTAATTTCGACAATGTCGATGCAATGCTTGCCGAAATATTGCTTAAAGATCCAACCGCGCGGGGGCCGATCCGCCTTGAAACCGGGCGCATTATCGATGTCATATCGGATCGGTGAATCGGTGGGCGAAAATGAACGGCAGCCTCCGGCAAACGCTTAGAGGACGCTATTTCTTTTACGAATGTGCTGAGGCGCTGGCCAGTTCCTTCGTCAGGTCACCATAGCCGGTCGAGCGGCGCTCATAGGCGAGGCCGAGCATTTTCGCCGCCTTTTCGGCGACCTTGTCGAGTTCCGGGTCGTTGGTCTGAGCGATATAGATCAGCTTCTCGTAGTTGCCGAAATAGTCCTTGATCAGCTCCGGGTGCTTGTCGAGGCCGAGCGGCTTCATGAAGAAGGCATCGAATTGCCGGCAGAGGAAGTCGGTCATGTAGAACGACATCATGTCGTCATCGGCGACCTTCGCATAGGCATCCATGCCCTGGTAGAAAGCAAAGCAATGCGGCCCGGCCATGCGCTCGACGCCATGCTTCTCGCAGATCCGATCGAGCAGGCCACCCGTGCCGCAATCGGCATAGCCGACGAAGATGTGTCTGTAGCCGTCGGTCTTGGCCTTCTCGATAGCCCTGTCCATGGCCGGCGCGATGCGGTCCGGATAGAAATGGAACTCCGCCGGCAGGCAGGTCAGGTCGAGATGGTCGAGCCCGAGCTGCTCCTTGACCGCCAAAACTTCGCGCGCGATCATCCCGCAGGCGATGACGAGCAGCCTGTCGCCTTGATCGGATTGTTGTTTTCGCGCGGTAGTCATGGAACCAGTCTAATCGATCTTCGTTGCTGTCCAGCGAATTTATATGCTGAGGGAGACACCAATCATGAAATTGTTCCGCGTCGCGCCAATCGCTATTCTCGCCTGCGCCTTGGCTGTTTCGGCCTGCGCCAACACGGTGCGCGGCGTCGGTAAGGATATCAAATCCACTGCGAAGGCAGTTGACGATACCGTCAAGAAACCCTGATCCGCACGGCTCTCAACATTTGGGAATAAAAAAGCCGCACTGCAAGGCGCGGCTTTTCTTGTTCGTGCCGGACTTATTGGCTCAGGCCGAAGCGCGGACGTTGTGCTTGCGCTTCATGAAGTCCTTGGCGGTCTCGACTGCCACCGCGGCGTCGCGGCAATAGGCGTCGGCGCCGACGGCTTTGCCGAATTCCTCGTTGAGCGGTGCGCCGCCGACCAGTACGACATAGTCGTCGCGAATGCCTTTTTCCTTCATCGTATCGATGACGACCTTCATGTAAGGCATGGTCGTCGTCAGCAGGGCCGACATGCCGATGATGTCGGGCTGGTGCTTTTCGATGGCATCGAGATATTTTTCGACCGCATTGTTGATGCCGAGGTCGATGACATCGAAGCCGGCGCCTTCCATCATCATGCCGACCAGGTTCTTGCCGATGTCGTGGATGTCGCCCTTGACGGTGCCGATCACCATCTTGCCCTGCTTCGGCGCGCCTGTGGCGACAAGCAGCGGACGCAGGATGAACATGCCGGCCTTCATCGCGTTGGCCGACAGCAGCACTTCGGGAACGAACAGGATGCCGTCGCGGAAATCCTCGCCGACGATACGCATGCCCTCGACCAGAGCCTCGGTCAACACCTTGTAAGGCGCCCAGCCGCGCTCGAGAAGGATATTGGTGCCTTCCTCGATTTCTTCCTTCAACCCGTCATAAAGATCGTCGTGCATCTGCTGCACCAACTCGTCGTCGGAGAGTTCCGAAAGGATGATCTCGTCGTCGGCCATTTTTTCTCAGGCTCCTTGCCGGCTACAACTATCGCGGCAGCTTAAAAATATCGCGTCAATACCTAACCCGCACGGGCCGGTTGTCCATAGCTGATTTGCGACTTCCCGCAAAACGAAAGCGACCGTAAATCTCTTGGAATTCTTGTCGATTTTGCGACAGGCGTTGGCGCTGGCGGGCCGTTTCGAATAGGGTGCATGGCTACGATCCGGCCAGAGACCGCAATATGCGGCCGCAAACGGATTTCAGGCCGGTACAACAGCCCGGCCGGAGTAAATCAGGCCAGAACGAAAGCCAGGGAAGAACGATTATGAGTGAGAACGCGCCGGTCGATCAGGAAGCGTCAAACGCACGGCGCGGGCGCGCTGCCAGCGGTGGCGCCGCAGCCCGACGGGCCGCGCGTTCGGGCGGCGGCCCCGGCACACAGCTCACCTATATCAAGCGCAAGATCAACGTCTATGAAGTGCTGGACGAGGAAGGGCTGGCGCTGATCGAAAAGAACACCGACACGGTGCTGGAGGAGATCGGCATCATCTTCCGCGACGACGCCGAGGCGCTGCAGCTTTGGAAAGAGGCGGGCGCCGACGTCAAGGGCGAGCGGGTGCATTTCCCCAAGGGCCTCTGCCGCTCGCTGTTGAAGACCGCTCCGTCCGTCTATACCCAGCACGCCCGCAACGGCGAGCGCTCGGTGCAGATCGGCGGCAACGCGACAGTGTTCGCGCCGGTCTATGGACCGCCCTTCGTGCGCGATCTCGACGGCGTCAGGCGCTATGCGACGATCGAGGATTTCCGGAATTTCGTGAAACTCGCCTATATGGCGCCGTCGATCCACCATTCGGGCGGCACGGTTTGCGAGCCGGTCGACGTGCCGGTCAACAAACGGCATCTCGACATGGTCTACAGCCATATCAAATATTCGGACAAGCCGTTCATGGGCTCGGTGACCGCGCCCGAGCGCGCGGAAGATACGGTGGCGATGGCCAAGATCGTGTTCGGTGACGATTTCGTCGAGAACAACACGGTGCTGACCAGCCTGATCAACGCCAACTCGCCGATGGTCTTCGACGAGACCATGCTGGGAGCGCTGAAGGTCTATTCGCGCCACAATCAGGCCTGTATCGTCACGCCGTTCATCCTTGCCGGTGCGATGAGCCCGGTGACGGTCGCCGGCACGCTGACCCAGGTTTTAGCCGAGGTTCTGGCGGGAGCGTCGTTCACCCAGCTGATCCGGCCGGGTGCGCCGGTGCTGTTCGGCACCTTCGCCTCGTCGATCTCGATGCAGTCGGGCGCGCCGACCTTCGGCACGCCGGAGCCGTCGCTGGTCTCGTATGGCGCCGCACAGCTTGCCCGTCGGCTCGGCCTGCCGTTTCGCACCGGCGGTTCGCTCTGTGCTTCAAAAATCCCCGATGCGCAGGCCGCCTACGAGAGCGCCAACACGCTGAACTCGACGATCCTCGCCGGCACCAACTTCGTGCTGCATTCGGCCGGCTGGCTCGAGGGCGGTCTCGCCTCCTGCTACGAAAAGTTCATGATGGATATCGACCAGCTCGGCATGACGCAGAAGTTCTCCGAGGGTGTCGACCTGTCGGAAAACGGCCAGGCGATGGACGCCATCCGCCAGGTCGGCCCGGGCAGCCACTATCTCGGCTGCGATCACACCCAGGCCAATTTCCAGACCGCGTTCTACCGTTCCAACATCGCCGATAACAATTCCTACGAGCAATGGCTGGCCGAAGGCGAAAAGACCGCGCCGCAGCGCGCCAACGAGCTCGCCCGCCGCTGGCTGGAGAGCTACGAGGCGCCGTATCTCGACCCGGGAATCGACGACGGGCTGAAGGACTTCATCGCCAGGAAGAAGGCGTCGATGGCCGACGCCTTCACCTGAAAGGAGCCCGAATCAGGCGGGGCTAAAGTCGCCAACATCATCCACAAGGAAGTCTGGCGGAGCGCCTTCTCCGACCCGGACAAGAAGGGATGATCCCGAGCGCGGCATGACTCAAACAATCGCGGCGGCACTTTCCGTCCATGGCCTTATGCTTCGCGGCGGCTTCAATTTTGCAGGTGCTGAAGAAACACCCTCCGGTCTCTCCGGCGCTGCCGCCAGATCCGTTCTGCTGGTGGGGCAGGCGGGTGCCGCACCTTGGCCGCACTTCCTGCCCTGGTTGGAGAAACAGTCACAGCCGATCGACGATCCGCTCGACAGATGGTCTCGCGAAGTGATCGGCGCGGTGGCCGAAAGATTCGGGGCACGCGCGGTGTCGCCGTCCGACAGGCCTTATCTGCCATTCCAGCAATGGGCGATGCGTGCGGAGGGGCTGAAGCCGTCGCCGCTCGGCATTCTCATGCATCCGCAATACGGGCTCTGGCATGCCTATCGCGGCGCGCTGCTGTTCGAAAATGAGATTGCGCTCCAAGAACCCTACGACGTGATTCACCTTTGCGATACATGTTTGGAAAAACCTTGCCTGAAATCCTGTCCGGTCGAGGCTTATTCTGCGAATGGTTTTGCACATGAAACCTGTCTGGCCCATGTGCGCGGGCAAAATGGCGCGCCCTGCCGGACCGGCGGCTGCCTTGATCGCAACGCCTGTCCTTACGGCACCGATTATCGCTATCCGGCCGAGGTTCAGGCCTTTCACATGGCAGCATTCGCGCGTCTGTAGCGTCGCCGAATGCCGCACGAAATCTTGAAGCAGATCGCCTCATTACAGCTTGCGGCGACGGTCAGCGCGGATATCTATCGCACGACACGTCAACGGAGCGGGTGATGGCCAAGCAAGCGATGCAGATCAAGACAAGCGACGGCATTGCCAAGGCCCGGCTGTTCCGTTCGGCGGCCCCAGCCAAGGCAGCGATCATCCTCTACATGGACGTTTTCGGTCCGCGACCGGCGCTTGATCAGATGGCGGAGCGGCTTACGAGCGAGGGCTATGCGGTGCTTGTGCCGGACCTTTTTTACCGCAATGCGCCCTACGGTCCGTTCGATCCCAAGACTGCGTTCGGCGACGAGAGGAGCAAGGCCGCCATCACAGGTCTGCTCGGCGGCACGACCCAGGAGATGACGATCCGCGACAGCGGCGCTTTCCTCGATGCGCTCGCTGCCCAAGGCCTAACCGGGCCGGTCGGCATAGTCGGCTACTGCATGGGCGGAGCGCGGGCGCTGAACGCCGCGGCCAGCTATCCCGACCGCATCGCCGCCGCGGCCAGTTTTCACGGCGGCAATCTGGCTGGTGACGCCGCCGACAGTCCGCATCGGAAGGCCGCCTCGGTCAAGGCAAGGGTCTATATCGGCACTGCCGGTGTCGACCGCAGCTTTCCGCCGGAGCAATCGGCGCGGCTCGCCGAAACACTGCGCGCCGCCGAGGTTGATCATGTCATAGAGAACTATGCCGGCATGGCGCATGGCTGGTGCATGCCGGACCATAGTGCCTTCGATGCAGCCGGCGCCGAACGCCACTGGAAGCGGCTGACGACGCTGTTTGCGGAGACGCTCGGCCAAGTCACGCCAACCATTACGACGTGACCGCCCACCAAAAAATTCTTTCCATCGCCCCAAGGAACCGCCATTAGCCTTCGTCCAACAGGCAAATGATGGCGATGATGCTGGACGAAAGCGAAGCCTCCGACGCCGAACTGATCGGACGGGCGAAGGGCGGAGACCGGGGTGCTTTCGGCAAGTTGCTCGAAAGGCACTATGGTTTCGTCTATCGCGCCGCCTATCGTTGGTGCGGGAAAAAGGCCGACGCCGAGGACATCGCCCAGGAAGTCTGCGTCCGGCTCGGGCGGGCGATCCGCGACTATCACGGCAGCGGTGCCTTCACGACGTGGCTCTACACCATGACGCTGAATGCGGCGCGCGACATGATGCGCAAGACCGCCCGCGAGACGGTCAAGACCGAGGCTTATGGCGCCTATGCGCTAATTTCGGGGGAAATCTCGGCCGAGCCGGAAGACCCGGCCGAGGCGCTCTGGGCAGCGGTGCGCAAGCTGCCGGACAAGCAGCGCGATGCGGTGCTGCTGGTTTATGGCGAAGGGCTGAGCCACGCCGCCGCCGCCGAGGCGATGGCGATCTCGGAGACGACGGTTTCTTGGCACATCCATGAAGCGAAGAAACGGCTGAAGACGCTGATGCGTTCAGCCGGGGAAGTGTGACCATGGTCGACGACAACGAACTGAACAGACTGCGCGACATCGCAGCACCGGCGCCGGACGCGGACGCAAAGGCGCGTGCCCTCCAGGCCGCGCTGCGCGCCTATGACATGGAAGAAAAAACTTTGCCGGGCGCCCAAGGATCGGTGAGCGGGCTTCGTCTCACAGAGCGAGCACAAAGGCTCTGGAGCGAAATCATGCAAAAGAAACTCTTCGCCACGCCGGCCATTGCCGGGCTCGTTGCCCTGCCGATCGCCGGATACGCTACCATTTATATGCTGGGGGAATCCAAATTCGGCGGGCCCGAATTCGGCGGGGATAAGATCACCGAAACGCTGGCTGACAAGCCGACGACCGTCAAACCGCCGGTCGTTGCCGAAGCGGACAAGCAGAAGAAGGCGGACGCCGACAGTGAAAGCCGCGACACCGGCGAGGCGCTTGTGGCGCCGACATCGCCGCCGAAGGCGGAATCGACCGCAGTCGGCGGGCTGACGCAGCAGGATGTGCTCAGCCGCAATGCACCCGAACCGCAGCCGAGCAGCGAGCTTGCGTTGAACGGCGACGCAAGCTCCGCGGCCCCTTCAGCCGATGGCGGCGCGCGGGTCGGCCGCATGCCTGGCACGGTTGCCGAGCCCAAGCTGATGGCACAGCAGCCCGCCGCTGCGCCGGCCGACCAGATGCTGCCGCAAGAGGAAAACCGCGACCGCGTCGAGAATTTCAAGACCAACCCGGTGCATGCCGCACTTGAAGACCCGGTCTCGACCTTCTCGATCGATGTCGACACCGCTTCCTATTCCTTCATCCGGCGCTCGCTCAAGGAAGGCTTTATCCCGCAGGCCGACACGGTTCGCGTCGAGGAGATGGTCAACTACTTCCCCTATGACTGGAAAGGCCCGGACTCCGCCTCGACGCCGTTCAACTCGACCGTCAGCGTCATGCCGACACCGTGGAACGAGCACACCAGGCTGATGCATGTCGCCATCAAGGGTTTCGACGTGAAGCCGGCCGAGCAGCCCAGGGCCAATCTGGTCTTCCTGATCGATGTGTCGGGGTCGATGAACGAGCAGGACAAGCTTCCGCTCCTGCAGTCGGCCTTCCGACTGCTGGTCAACAAGCTGAGACCTGACGACACCGTCTCGATCGTCACCTATGCGGGCGATGCCGGTACCGTGCTGGAGCCCACCAAGGCTTCGGAAAAGGACAAGATCCTCGCTGCCATCGACAATCTGACATCCGGCGGCTCGACGGCAGGCGAGGCCGGCATCAAGGAAGCCTACAGGCTGGCGCAGAAATCCTTCGTCAAGGACGGCATCAATCGGGTGATGCTCGCCACCGATGGCGACTTCAATGTCGGCCAGACCGACGACGACGACCTGAAGCGGCTGATCGAAAAGGAGCGCAAGACAGGCGTATTCCTGTCGGTGTTCGGCTTCGGCCGCGACAATCTGAACGACCAGATGATGCAGACCATCGCCCAGAACGGCAATGGCACTGCTGCCTACATCGATACATTGGCGGAGGCCGAGAAGGTGCTGGTCGAGGATGCCTCCTCGACACTGTTCACCATCGCCAAGGACGTGAAGATCCAGGTCGAGTTCAACCCGAACAAGGTCTCGGAGTACCGGCTGATTGGCTACGAAACCCGCGCCTTGAACCGCGAGGATTTCAACAATGACCGGGTCGATGCCGGCGAGATCGGCTCAGGTCATTCAGTCACCGCGATCTACGAGATCACGCCTAAGGGCAGCGGCGGCGAACAGATCGACCAACTGCGCTACGGCCAGGCCTCGGTGAACAATGGCGGTGTCGCCAATGCCGACGAATATGCTTTCGTCAAGATCCGCTACAAGCTGCCGAACGAGGACACCTCGAAGCTGATCACCAGGCCGGTAACGTCAGCCAACGAGGTGGCGTCGTTCGATCAGGCCAGCACCGACCAGCGTTTCTCTGTTGCCGTTGCTGCCTTCGGCCAGAAGCTGCGCGACGAGGATGCTACCGCGAAGTTCGGCTACGACAAGATCATGCAGATTGCCACCGCCGCCAGAGGAGCCGATCCGTTTGGATACCGGTCCGAGTTCCTCTCGCTTGTGCGCCTTGCCTCGGCGCTCGGCGGTAACCGGTAGTGGCAATGACGGCCGGTTTCTTTCAGATGGGATCGTTCTGATAGGGGGAGCCGGCCTACGGGCGGGTGAGGCAGGCCGGCGAGGGAAACCTTGCCGGCCTTTTTTCGCGGCCGCACCGCTTCGCGCGGACCATGTCGCAGACGAAAGCGTCAGGCGCGTCCGCGGCGCCGCTCGCGGCGGGCTTCGCTGGTCTCGGCGACATTGACCGTAGCCTGCTTGTTGCGCATCGGGCCGATGCGTTCGACGATCTGCTCGACGGTCGGGCGATCCGACTTGGTGTGCGCATCGAGCGCCTTGCGCATTGCGGCGAGGTGCTGGAACGAGGTGCCGCAGCAGCCGCCGACGATTTTGGCGCCGGCATCGACGGCGAGGCGCACATAGTCGGCCATCAGCTCGGGTGTGCCGGAATAGTAGATCTCGGCACCGCGAAATTCGGGAATGCCGCAATTGCCCTTGACGATCACCGTTGCTTCCGGCTTCGCCTCGGTCATGTCGAGCAGCGACGCGAGAATGTCGGAGGCGCCGACACCGCAATTGGCGCCGACACCGAGCGGTGTCTGCGACAGGCCATCGACGACGCCGTGGATGTCCTTCGGCAGCAGTCCCATCATGGTGCGGCCGGCGGTGTCGAAGGAGCCGGTATAGGTATAGGGCAGGCCGACGCGGATGGCGGCTTCGGCGGCGGCGCGGATTTCGTCTGGCGCCGACATGGTTTCGATCCAGGCGACTTCGGCGCCGCCGGCCTTCAGCCCCTCAATCTGCTCGGCAAAGGCTTCGACCGCCTCGTCATAGGTCATGGCGCCGAGCGGCACCAGCAACTCGCCGGTCGGGCCGACGGAGCCGGCCACGATCACCTTGCGGCCGGCGTTGCCGGCGACGGCGCTTGCGATCTCGGCCGCGCGCTTGTTCAGCGCATAGACCCGGTCCTGCGCGTGGTGCAGCTTGAGCCGATGGCGGGTGCCGCCAAAAGAGTTGGTCAGGATAATGTCGGCGCCGGCATCGACAAAGTTCTGGTGCAGGCTGGTGATGGTGTCGGGCGCGGTCTCGTTCAAGAGCTCGGGAGCCTCTCCGGCCTCAAGGCCCATGGCGAACAGATTGGTGCCGGTGGCGCCATCGGCGAGCAGGACGCCCTTTTCGGCAAGCAGAGCGTCGATCGGATTGGTCATGTGAAATACGCCTTCCCGGAAGAATAACTGAGATAAGGATATAAAGAATTCTTTATGTGCCGTCAATGTCGGCACGTAGAGCAACCGGTCAAAATCGCATCTCCGCCAGCTTTCGTGTGAAGCTGGCCGCTTCATGCGCGTTGACGTCCGCGGCACGGATCAGATTGTCGAAATGGCTGGTCAGGATGCGGATCGGCTGCGTGGCGTTCAGCACCAGATACATGTCGCCGACGTAAATGGCGGCGCGATAGGGCCCGAAGATGGTGTAAGGGATCGAATAGCGCATCCGCCCGTCATAGAGAAACAGGCGGAAGGTGGGATAGAGGTCGTCGAGCAGCGTCGCCATGTGCAGGAGCTGCTGGTGGCGGTCGGCCTCCGGAAAGCGGTCCCACACGCCCAGCCCGCGTGCGAAGATCTCCAGCGTGTGGCGCGGCATACAGACTTCCATGTCGGTTTCGGGCCGTCGGTTGTAGTCGATGCGGTACTGCGTTTCGCCGGCCTGTGCCTCGCGACTCTTGTTGGCGATAACGGCTTCGTAGTCGACAAGCGCCTCGGTGCGCAGAAGATCGGGAATGCCGGCCGGCACGTAGCGGATTTTCGTTCCCGCCGCCTCGGCATGCCAGCGAGCCAGCAGCGTGCGGTCGAAGCCGTCCGGCGCCTCCTCGATCTCAAGGCTCTCGCGGATTTCACCGGTGACGCCCTCGTCGTGGCTGAGGCCGAGCAGCCAGTCGAGCGAGACTTTGAATTCGGCGGCGATGTTGAGCAGCGTTTCGGCGCGGGGAAGGCGGATCGACGCGCCGGAGAGCAGCTGCGACAGCGCCGAACGGTCGATGCCAACCGCGGCGGCGAAGGCCGACTGGTTCAAATCGGACCTTGTCAAGAGCATTTTCAGGCGCTCGCGAAAGATCGTCGACAGGTCGCGCTTGTCCAAATCGCTACCCCATTCAATAGGAGGAAAAATTTGCGCTTAAAGCCGCGAACGCGGGCTTCAGGCGTAAATGAATCCTGTTGGCTGTTTACAATACATAACATATGCAGCTGAAAATGCGCAATCGCAACAGTTTGTGCGCTTTATCGCGTTGCGCCGACGCAACGCTCCTGACACAATGTTGTCAGGAATCAAACGGGTTCCGGCGACTGGAAGGCAGTGGTCGATAGCATGACGAGCATGGGCAACAGGCGACACGGCGCAGCGACCATCGAATGGCCGACCGTATTTCTCGCACTTCTATGCTACGGCGGCTGGCTCGCTGCCGGCTTTCTGCTCTGGCCATCCTACCCGTTGCTGGCACTCGCCTTTCTGACCATGATTGCGGCGCTGCAATCCTCGCTGATGCACGAGGTCCTGCACGGCCACCCAACCCGGAATGCGCGGCTCAACGAAGTCTTTGTGTTCCTGCCGATTGGCCTTGTCTGGCCGTTTCGCCGGTTCAAGACCATTCACCTGCGCCACCATGCAGACGAGCGCCTGACCGATCCGCTCGACGATCCCGAAAGCTATTACAAGGCGCTCTGGCAGCACGAGGAGCTGCCGTCGGCGATGAAATTCCTGCTGAAGATCAACAACACAATGCTCGGCCGTTTCGTGCTGGGCCCGTGGCTTTCCTGCATAGGGTTCTTCATCGACGACGCCAGGCAGGTTGCCGCGGGCGACAACGTCGTCCGCAAGGCCTGGCTGCTGCACGCGATCGGCCTCGCCATCGTGCTGCCCATCGTGCAGTTCGGCTTCGGCATGCCGTTGTGGCTTTACGTTCTGGTGCCGGTATGGCTGGGACAATCGCTGATTTCGATTCGAACCTACGCCGAGCACCAATGGTCGGAACATCCGGAAGGCCGCACGATCATCGTCGAGCGCTCGCCGCTGTCCTTCCTGTTCCTCAACAACAATCTGCATTTCGTCCATCACAAGAGCCCGACGGTGGCCTGGTACAGGCTGCCGAAGCTGTTTGCCGACCGCCGCGACGAGTGGCTGCGGATGAACAATGGCTACGCCTATCCGAACTATTTCGCGCTGCTCAAGGCCTATGCCTTCAAGGCGAAGGAGCCGGTCGTCCATCCCGTGCTGCGGCGCATGCCGGAACCGGGACGCGCATTCAAGCCGCGCGTCAGGGCACGCAGCCTCAATGGGCTTGGCAGCGCGCCGGTACCCGCCGAGCCGCCGAAAGAATGATTCTTGCGTTGTTGCAGGCGGTGCCGCGCGGACGACGCTTTCCTGACCTTGCCAATTTCCCCGCATAACGGTCAAATCCCGGCATGAGCGAATTCATTGCGGCTTTGCCGATGTACGACTGGCCGGAAGCGCGGGACGATGTCGACGCGCAATGGGCGCGGCTGCGCGATGCTTTCAGACAAAAAGGCATCGATGCGCCGGAGACGATCATTCGCCGCACCGGCGATTTGCCCCCCGTGCCTGGCGGTATTCGCGACGATCAGGGAAAACCCATCGCGCCCGATCCGGCGACATTGCCGCCGGACGAACTGGATTTTCACCAGCTCTGGCTGCATCCGGCGCTGCTCTTTGCGCAAACCTGCTGGGGACCGATGGAACTCGGCCTGTCGCAGCATGTCCAGCTCGTCGGCCAGCCGCGTTACGACGCCTTCGAGGGTGGACAGGGCGAACTCTATTCGAGCGCCATCGTCATGAGGGCGGGCGAGGCACCGCCGGCAAGGGCGCCGGCCGACGGCGGTGCCGTCATTCCGCTCGATCAGCTTCGCAGCAAGCGCTTCACCTTCAACAGCCTCGATTCCATGTCGGGCATCATCGCGCCAGCCCGCGACCTGCAAGCATTGGGCGAGAGTTTGGATATCTTTTCCGCGCTGAGCGAAAGCTGTGGGCACCGTGCTTCGATCGTTGCCGTTGCCGAGGGCAGGGCGGACGTCGCGGCTATCGATTGCGAGAGCTGGGCGCTGGCGCAGAGTTTCGAGCCGGCGGCGCAGAAGGTGATGGTCGTCGGCTGGACAAGGCGGCGCAAAGGCTTGCCGTTCATCACGGCCAGGACAACGCCGGAAACGATCGTCGCTGCGATGCGCGAGGCGATCGCCGCGCTCGCATAAAGCGCGTCGCGTTCGGTCGGCCTCATGCGACGCGCTTTAGATTCTTGTTTTATGCATGTCGTTATCGCAAAGCCGCTGCACACTTTTGCGCGACATGCATTAGCGTCGCTCAGCCGCCAAGCAGCCGATTGTCGAGCGGGTAGGTCGAAAGCTTCTCGTTGCCGGTTTCAGTGATCAGGATCTGTTCTTCGATCTTGACGCCTTCGTAGCCGCCAAGCCGACCGATATAGCTCTCGACGCACAGCACCATGCCAGGTTCGAGCACTCCGTCCGGTGTGTCGTCGGTCCAGTCGCCAGCATGCGGCAAGGTCGGGTATTCGTCGGCTAGGCCGACGCCGTGATAGAGCACCCCGTAACGGGCCGGGAAGCAGTCTCCCGGTGGCACTGACGAGCACTCGACGAGGTCGCGGAACGATATGCCCGGCCGCATCAGCTCCGTGTTGTGGGCGATCTGGTCGGCGGCGATGCGGAACAGATCGCGCTGCTCATGCGACGGCGGCGCGTCACCGCAAAGCCAGGTGCGCGAAAGGTCGGCGCAGAAGCCGTAAGGACCGATCAGGTCGGTGTCGAAAGCGACGAGCTCGCCGGCCTCGATCGTCCGCGACGAACACTCCTGGAACCATGGATTGGTGCGCGGGCCCGACGACAGGAGCCGGGTTTCGATCCATTCGCCGCCGCGCGCGATGTTGCCGCGATGGAGTTCGGCCCACAATTCGTTCTCGGAGATGCCAGGCCTCAACGCCTTCTCCATCTCGCCCATTGCCGCCTCGCAAGCGGCGATCGCCCGGCGCATGGCAAGGATTTCGTCGGGCGATTTGATCAGCCGCGCATTTTCCATCACCGCCTCGCCATTGCCGGTCGAGATGCCGAGGCGGGCGAGCTCTTCGATGCCCTCGGGATTGATGTGGTCGACTGCGATGCGGCGATTGCCGCCGCCATGTTCCAATACCAGGTCGGCGATGCCGGCTGCCCAGCGGCGGGCTTTTTGGCCGGTCAGCTCGCCGCTGTACAGATAAGCCCACGACACCGCCGGCCGCACCTCGTCGACGACGCCGGAATGATCGGAAAGGTGCTCGCAGGAGAAATAGTCGAACAGCACCACCGGGCCATCGGTGGCAACGAAACAATGCCTGGTCCGATTGTGTGCGACCCAGAGCTGCATGTTGGTTGCGTCGGTGGCATAGCGGATATTGACCGGATCGTAGAGCAGGGCTCCCGCATAGTCGCGGCGCTTCAGCTCGGCGCGGATGCGCTCGAGCCGATATCGGCGCATGGCGGGCAGGTCAGGAGCAGCAATGCCCGCCGCCTGCCATTCGACTTCCGCCAGCGCTCCATAGCCCAGCGCATGCTGGTTGAGTTCAGCGGCCTTCAGCCGCGATTTTTTGTGCAGCACATCGTTCGAGCCGTCCGGCTCGAACGGCATGATCTTGCGGTGATGACGGGGCCGGTCAGTCGGGTTCCTGTCCACCCTCGGCTCCTCCGCTAACGCCTTCCTTGGGCGCCGTGGTTTCTCCCACCGCCATTCTCTTCAATCTTACATAGGCGCCGGCCCGGGCGGACTTGCCGGTGCCGCGCAACAGCGGAACCATCATTTGCCGTGGTTGGCCGTCCGGCTCATAGCCGGCCGCTTTGAGCTGCTCCAAAATGACCGGACGCGGATCGTCTCGGTCAAGCCAGACGAGTACGGCCGGCTCCTGCATCAGCGTTTCGAAATTAGGCACTTCCTGGTCAAGTGCGACCAGGTTTTCATCGACCAACCGCAGGTTTCCGACCCATGCACCATCAGATATTGCGGTTTTGACCGGTCCGTCCGCAGTCAGTTGGCGATAGAGGGCGGGGTAATCCACGCGGATCATCCGCGAGAGGCCACTGGTCCCGTTTATCTGGACGTACCAGGTGGCGGGCGCGAGCAGCACGGCGATGATCGCTCCAGCCGCGATCACCAGGAGCTGCGCATTCCTGCCGCGCGGCGCCAGCCGTTCCATAGTGGCGACGATGGCCAGCGGCAACATGAACAGGACCGGTAGCAGCCAGCGGTCCTTGACCACCGTCACGCCGGTGGCAAGTACAAGTAGTGCAAGCATGGCCAAGCCGAGCGCCAAGGTACGCCACAACAGAATTTCCCTTGCCGGACCTTTCGGGTGCCGCTCGGAGAAACGGAACTTCGCCAGCCAGAACGTGAGGGCGGAAACGAGCACCGGCAAGACCGCGAAATTGAAGGTGCCCATGATAAACTTGCCGGCGCCGACAAAGGCCGCCGCCACGCGCCCTTGTTGCGCGTCTATTCCGAACTTCTCGCCTCTCGACAATAAATCGGCGGGATGCATGAGGCTCCAATAGGTGGTTGGCGCCAGCACCAATATCGCGACCGCTATGCTGATGGCGACCTTCGGATCGAGAATCGCGCTGCGCCATTCGCGCAGCGACAGCACGGCCGCAACAAGGGCCACCACGAGGAAGACATCATTATATTTGGCAAGAATTGCCGCCGCCGTGGCCAGGCCAAACGCCGCATAGGCGATCATGCTTCGCCGCTCGAGAAGATAGGCCATGGCCAGCAGGAGCAGCGAGCAGAAGCCGACGACGGCGACGGAATGCGACAAGGCGCGCTGCGATTCCCAGACGATCTGCGGGATCGTAAACAGGCCGAACATGGCCGCCGCCGCTGTCGCTTTGGTGTAGCTGAACCGCCGCATGGCGGCGAACACGCTGCAGGCGGCAAGGAACAGCACGGAGTATTTGACGAGCTTCAGCGTGAAGATACTGGTGCCGAAAACATGCGCGGCCAGCCAGTTGATCCAGGTGTACAGGGGTGGTTGCGAGCCGCCATATCCAGCCCAGAGATACGGAACATAGATCAGCTGCTCCGCATCATCGATGCCGACGCCGGTTCCCGCCCAAGAGCTCAACAGGGACAGTATGATGGTCTGCAAGGCAAAGTAAGCCGCGACCATGACGATCGCCGCCGGGAAGGGGCCGATCCGTCCCTCGGCCAGCCACTCGGCCCATCTCAGATTGTACTTCAATGAAATCTCATCGCCCTTGCCAGCAGAGTGTTGCCGGCTGCGCTAGCATGAAGAGTATGCTCCGCACAATGCGACCGGCTGGCTGCGCCTACGTCCTCATCTTTTCGCCGCTCGGGTCGAAAGGCGGTTCGACATTGACGCGTGCGGGACGCCGGTGCCCGAGGATTTCGATCTCGAACAGGCCGGCGCTCTCGTTCTCGGCAAGCGCCGCCGGTACATATCCCTGCGCCATCGACTTCTCGACATAATGCGCATAGCCGCCGGAGGTGACCCAGCCGACCACGCGCCAGTCGCCGTCGACAATGCCGCGCACGGCAGACGCGCCTTCGGCGGCGTTCGAGCCGCGCACTTCCTTGCCGCCCGCGTCGAAGCGCGGCGCGCCATAGCCATGCGGCTTTTCCACGGTGCCGTAATCCTTGCCGCCGACCTTGGCCCAGATCGGCTCGTCGCCCATGACGTCTGCATCCGCGGCATCGACGATGAAGGAGACACGGCGCAGTTTCGGCCCTTCTGCCTGTTCCTTGGCCGCTGCTTCCCGGCCGATGAAGTCGTTCTTCTCCAGCTTGATGAAGCGGTCCATCGAGCCTTCGAACGGTCCGTAGATCGGACGTAGCTCGCGGAACCAGGTCGGGAAGTTCTTTTCAAGGCGCATAGAGAGCAAAGCCCGCATGCCGAAATCGACAAGCCCAAACTCTTCGCCAGCCTCCTTGATCGCCTTGTAGACCAAGCGCTGGTAGGCAGGCGCCATCCATATCTCGTAGCCGAGGTCGCCGGTGTAGGTGATGCGATTGACCATGCAGGGCGCGCCGCCGACCGCCATTTCGCGGAAATCCATAAAGCGGAAGGCCGTGGTCGAGATGTCGACATCGACCAGTTTCTGCAGCAGGTCGCGGGATTTCGGCCCGGCGATGGAGAGACCGACCAGCGTCTGGTCGAAGCGGTGGATGCGGATGCTTCCGTCCTTCGGCAGATGCTTCTCGAACCAGCGCATGTGGTATTTTTGCGCTGCCGAAGAACCCCATATCATAAAGCGTTCTTCCCCACCCCTTGGGCTCGCCTTGGCGATGGTGAAGTCCCCGATCAGCCGGCCGAACTCGTTCAGCATGGGCGTCAGCACGATGCGGCCGGTCTTCGGCATGCGATTGGTCATCAGACGGTTGAGGAAGTCCTCGGCCCCTGGTCCGGAGACTTCGTATTTGGCGAAGTTGGCGATCTCGGTGACGCCGACCTTCTCGCGGGTGGCGCGCACTTCCTCGCCGATCGGGCCGAAATCATTGGAGCGGTGGAAGGACACAACGTCCTTCGGCTCCGAGCCTCTCGGCGCGAACCAGAGCGGGGTTTCGAGACCCCAGCTGTCGCCCATGACGGCGTTATTGGCGATCATGGTGTCGTAAAGCGGGGTCGTCTGCGCTGGTCTTGCCGCCGGTAATTCCTCGTTGGGAAAGCGGATGGAGAAACGGCGCGAATAATTTTCGCGGACCTTTGCGTTGGTATAGCGCAGCGTTGCCCATTCGCCGAAGCGCGCAACGTCCATGCCCCAGACGTCGAAGCCGGGGTCGCCATGGACCATCCAGTTCGACAGCGCCAGGCCGACGCCGCCGCCCTGGCTGAAGCCGGCCATGACGGCGCAGGCGCACCAGAAATTGGTCAGGCCCTGCACCGGGCCGACCAGCGGGTTGCCGTCCAGCGCGAAGGTGAAGGGGCCGTTGATGATCTGCTTGATGCCGGCCTTTTCGATGCCGGGGAAATGCTTGAAGCCGATCTCGAGCGACGGCGCGATGCGGTCGATGTCTGGCTGCAGCAGCTCGTGGCCGAAATCCCAGGGCGTGCTGACCGGCGACCACGGCTTGCAGGCCTTTTCATAGGTGCCGAGCAGTATGCCGTTGCGCTCCTGGCGGGTATAGATCTCGCCCTTGAAATCGAGCACGCCAATCATCTCGCGGCCGGTCGACTTGTTGAATTCCTCGACCTCCGGCATCGGCTCGGTCAGGAGATACATATGCTCCATGGCCAGCACTGGCAGTTCGACGCCGACCATGCGACCGATCTCGCGCGCCCACAGGCCGCCGCAGTTGACCACATGCTCGGCTTTGACTGTGCCTTGCTCAGTGACGACGTTCCAGGTGCCGTCGACCTCCTGCGTCAGTTCCACGACGCGGTTGCGCAGTACGATCTCGGCGCCTAGCTTCCTGGCGGCCTTGGCATAGGCATGGGTGGTGCCGGAAGGGTCGAGATGGCCCTCGACTGGATCCCACATGGCGCCGACGAAATTCGTCTCGTCCATCAGCGGGAACATTGCCTTGGCTTCGGACGGCGTGATCAGTTCGGTGTCCATGCCGAGATAGCGGCCCTTGGCGTGGGCGAGCCGCAAGAAGTCCATGCGCTCGGGCGTGTCGGCCATCATCACGCCGCCGGTCAGGTGCAGCGAGCAGGATTGGCCGGAAATCTCCTCGATCTCCTTGTAAAGCTGCACCGTATAGGCCTGCAGCTTGGCGACGTTGGGATCGCCGTTCAGCGTATGGAAGCCGCCCGCCGCATGCCAGGACGAGCCGGAAGTGAGCTCCGAACGCTCGATCAGCATGATGTCGGTCCAGCCAGATTTGGCCAGATGATAGAGCACCGAGCAGCCAACGACGCCGCCGCCGATGACAACCGCTTTTGCATGAGATTTCATGAAGATAGATCCGTTTTTGAAGAGATTGAATCGAGTGAGCGGGGCGCGAAAACAAAGCGGAGATGGGATACAGCGATGTTTCGGGCCAGCCTGCCATCAAGACGGAGTGGGGGTCGACTACTCATCAGATGATCAAAAATCGGTCGGCGCGCCGCCTTCGGCCCGGCGCTTGTCGACGAAGGCGTTGAGCTCCTCCCGGATTGCCGGATCCATGTAAGGCTCTTCATAGGAGGCCAGCCGTTCCTTCCAGACGCGATTGGCCTTTTCGAGCGCCGTCGGCGATCCGGCCTCCGCCCAACTCTCGAAATTGCGCCAGTCCGAGATAATAGGCGCATAGAACGCGGTCTTGTAGCGGTCCTGCGTGTGCTGGGTGCCGAAGAAATGGCCGCCGGGGCCGACGGACTGTATGGCGTCGAAACCGAGTGCTTCCTCGGAAAGATCGAGCGGCGTCAGGAACTCTGCGACCATCTGCAACAGGTCTATATCCAGGATGGTCTTCTCATAGGAGCAGCGCAGGCCGCCTTCGAGCCAGCCGGCGGCATGCATCATCAGGTTGCCGCCGCCCTGGATGGCGCCCCACAGCGAGAACACACTTTCATAGGCGGCCTGCGCGTCGACCGTGTTGGCTGCGCAGGTGTTGGAGGTGCGGTAGGGGATGTTGTAGCGGCGGGCGAGCTGCCCGCCGACCAGCTGCGCCTTCATATATTCCGGCGTGCCGAAGGCCGGCGCGCCGGACTTCATGTCGACATTCGAGGTGAAGCCGCCGTAGCCGACAGGCGCGCCCTTGCGCACCATCTGCGCGAAGGCGATGCCGGACAGCGCCTCGGCATTCTGTTGCACCAGCGCGCCGGCAATCGTCACCGGCGCCATGGCGCCGGACAGGGTGAACGGCGTCACGATGACCACCTGGCCCTTGCTCGACATCTGGATGATGCCTTCCATCATCGGCACGTCGAGCTTGAGCGGCGAATTGGTGTTGATGATGGTGAATACCGACGGCTCCGCAAGCAACTGCTCATGGCTGATGCCACGTGCGATCCTGGTGATCTCGATGCCGTCGACGTTGCGCTCCTTGCCGAGCGAATAGATGTGGAACATCTTGTCGGTCAGCGTGGCGAGGTCACGGATGCATTCAAGATGGCGGACGGACGGATGGATGTCGATCGGCTCGACCGGATAGCCGCCCGTGCAGTTCAATATGTTGTGCATCTGCGCAAGCTTGAGGAAGTTGCGGTAGTCCTGCTGGTTGCCTGGCCGGCGGCCGCGGTCGACGTCTGAGCAATTGGGTGCCGACGCCATCATCGAGATGATCAGATTATCGCCGCCAAAGCGCACGTTGTGCGCCGGGTTGCGGGCGTGGATGGTGAACTCCGGCGGGCAGTGCGCAACCAGTTCCAGGATCATGTCACTGTCGAAGCGCACCCGCTCGCTGCCTTCGCGGACATCGGCGCCATGCGCCTTCATAATGCGCCGGGCTTCGTCATGCAGCACGTCGACGCCGATTTCCCGCAGCACGCGCAGAGAGGCGAGGTGGATAGATTCCAGCTCGTCGTCGGAAACCAGCCGGGTCGGCGCCAGCGGGTTCTTCAACTGCCGAAACGGCGGCTGCTCGAACGCCGCCGATCCGCCGGCACGCTTTCCCGCGCGGCCGCCGCGACGGGCGCGGTCGTTTGCCAATGCAGGTTCGGCGGGCTGAAGGGCGGCGGTCATGATAGTCCTCGTACGCTGCGGCAATGCGGCGGCATAATGGACTGCCGGCCGGCCAGCCATTGCGGAGGCGGCGACCACTAGGACGAGGGAAGCGACATGCCTGAAGGGCAGCCGGAGGGATCGTCAGGCTCTTATCTCTTCCGGCTGGCGCAAGCGGTTTTCGTTGCCGGTGCTTACCGCGATGAAAGCGAAACGCTAGTCCTGCATCATGGACCGGGCGGAACAGGACAGCGGCGAGACAGTGCAATGGGCGGCGATCACCGGCGTGATCGCCACCGTCTCGGTGTTCGCCATCGCGCAAGGGCTGAGCTATCCGCTGTTGAGCTTCATCCTGCAGCGCCAGGGCGTCTCGCCGGCCATGATCGGCCTGTCGGCGGCAATGACGCCGATCGGCTTCATCGTCTCGTCGCCGCTGGTTCCGGCGCTGGCACGGCGTTTCGGGGCAGGGCGCACCGCGCTTACTTGCGCGGCACTTTCCGCGCTGGTGCTGGCGCTGATCGGCTGGACGCAAAATGTCTATCTGTGGTTTCCGCTGCGCTTTTTGATCGGCGCCGTCACCAACCCGCTCTACGTGCTGAGCGAAGTCTGGGTGATCGCACTGGCGCCGCCGGCACGCCGCGGCCGCGTCATGGGCATCTATTCGACCATCATTTCGGCGGGCTTTGCGGCGGGGCCGCTGTGCCTGCTTGCGGTCGGCACCGAGGGATGGCCGCCGTTTCTCGTCGGCATCGCCGCATTCCTGTTTTGCGGCGCCTGCCTCGCCTCGGTGCTGGCACGGCTGCCCAAGGTCGACGAGAGCGGGCACCGCGTTTCGGTGCTGGGTTTCGTGCCGCAGGCGTGGCTGCTGTTATCGGCGGTGATCGTGGCCGCCGGTTTCGAACAGGCGGTGCTCGCCTTGCTGCCGGTCTACGGAACACATTATGGCATCGCCGAAGCGCGCATGTCGGCGCTGCTGTCGGTGATGATCGCCGGCAACATCGCTATGCAGGTGCCGCTCGGCCTGCTGGCGGAACGACTGACGGCGCGGCTGGTGCGGTTCATCTGTGTTTCGATGACGGTGCTCGGATGCGTTCTGTTGCCGGCTCTCATCGAGACGCCGCTGATCTGGCCGTGCGTCTTCATCTGGGGCGCGGTTTCCTACGGCATTTACACGATGTCGATCATTGAACTCGGCGAGAGGTTCACCGGCTCGGCACTGGTCGCCGGCAACGCCGCCTTCTCGCTGATGTGGGGCGTCGGCGGCATCGCCGTGCCGCCGCTGGCGGGCAGCGCCATGGATGTTGTTGGCGCCGGCGGCCTGCCAATGACGCTCGGTGCCATTTGCCTGGCGCTGGCAGTTGTAACGGTCATTCGAAGACGGATGGTGTGAATGCCAGAAAGCCGCCGTTTCTGACGAATAACTTGAATGTAAGCGGCCCCATGTCGATCTTGGCTATGTCGCCGCCCGACTCAACCGGAGACCTCATGATCAAATCGAATACCAAGGGCCAGCCGGGTTCGGCGGCCGAAGACCCGTTTCTCTGGCTTGAGGACAGGAGGGGCAAGCAGGCGCTCGACTGGGTGCATCACCAAAATGCAGTTACGGTCGGGGAGCTGCAGGGTGATCCGTCCTATCAGACGTCGTTCGAGACGGCGCTCGACCTGATGACAGCCGAGGATAACATCGCCGTCGGGGCCGCTATCAACGGCTATGTCTATAATTTCTGGCAGGACCGGACGAACGTACTCGGCGTTTGGCGGCGCACCACCGTCGCCTCCTACAAGACCGACAAGCCGGAATGGCAGACGATCATCGACTTCGACAGTCTGGCGGCGAAAGAGGGGGTGAAATGGGTGTTCAGCGGGGCCAGTCGGCTCTACCCCGACTTCAGCCGCTGCCTGCTCAACCTGTCGCCGGATGGCGGCGATGCCAGCGAGATGCGCGAATTCGATATCGAAAGCAGATCGTTCGTCGATGGCGGCTTTCGCGCTCCTGCCTCGAAGTCGAGCTTTAGCTGGCTGGACGAGGACACGGTTATCGTTTCCGCCGCCTTCGAGGAGGACGACAAGACCCAGTCCGGTTATCCGCGCGTGGTCAAGCTTTGGCGGCGCGGCACGCCACTGGAAGCGGCGATGCCGATCTTCGAGGCGCTGAAGCAGGATCTTGCCGCCGGCGGGTCCGTCGAATTCGACGGCGACAAGCGTCATGTCTTCCTCGCCCGGACCATCGACTTCTTCGCCTCGCACAGTTTCCTGCGGCTGCCTTCCGGCGAGAACAGGCGCATCCCGTTGCCGGACGACGTCACCGATACAGCGCTGTTCAAGGGCCAGCTCGTCTTCGGCGTGCGTACCCCGTGGACTGCGCCGGACGGCACGCTGTGTAAGCCCGACGGGCTCTATTCACTCGATTTCGAGCGCTGGATCGAAACCGGGCTATTCGGATCCCTCGATACCGTGCTCGAGCCGGCGCACCGCGTCTCGATCGCCGGCATTGCCCGCACGCAGGACCGGCTGTTCATCAATTTGATGGACAATGTGCGCGGCAAGGTCGTCGCCGGCAAGCGCAGCGACAGCGGCTGGGAGTTCAAGCCCGTGGCGTTGCCCGAAAACGGCAATGTCGGCATCAGCCATGCCGAGCATTTCGGTTCCAGCGTCTCCTTCTCCTTCACCGATTTCCTGACGCCGAGCTCGATCATCTGGTCGGACGACAACGCTGCGGGGCTGGCAACGGTGAAGTCGCAGCCGGCGCGTTTCGACGCGTCGTCCCTGCTCTCCGAACAGTTCGAGGCACGCTCGAAGGATGGCACGATGATCCCGTACTTCGTCGTCAGGAAGCGCGACTTGCATGGACCCGTGCCGACATTGCTTTACGGCTATGGCGGCTTCGAAGTGCCGCTGCTGCCCGGCTATGCCGGCGTGCGCGGCAGGCTGTGGCTGGAGAAGGGCAATGCCTATGTGCAGGCCAACATCCGCGGCGGCGGCGAGTTCGGCCCGAACTGGCACCAGGCAGCGCTCAAGGCCAATCGCCAGAATGCCTTCGACGATTTCGCTGCCGTCGCGCAAGATCTGATCAAACGCGGCATCGCTACGCCCGCCACGCTGGGCATCCAGGGCGGATCGAATGGTGGCTTGCTGACCGGCGTCTCGCTGACCCAGCACCCGGAATTGTTCGGTGCAGTGATCATCGACGTGCCGTTGCTCGACATGCTGCGTTACACCGAGCTGCCGCCCGGCGCGTCATGGATGGCCGAGTATGGCGATCCGGCGAAGCCGGAAGAGGCAGCCTGGCTCGCCGCCTATTCGCCCTACCAGCATGTAGACACGGATGCAGCCTATCCGCCGGTGTTGCTGACGACCTCGACCGCCGACGATCGCGTCCATCCCGGGCATGCGCGCAAGATGGCGGCACGGCTGCAGGCGGCCGGCCATGGCAAGACGCTGTTCTTCGAGGAGACCGAGGGCGGCCATGGTGGACGCGGCGACCGGCGGCCGCAGGCCGCACAGGCGGCGATGAAGTACGTCTTCCTGCAGCGGGCCCTGACTGGCACCAATTGACCGGCGTCGCTTGACCGGCACGGCTTGAACTGAGGGCTCGAGGCAGCCTAAGGTACATGCATGGCTCGGCTGGCGAAATCGGGTTGCGCATTTAGGGTGGCGGTGACGCCGTCGTCGCGCACGCTACGCGCCGAGCTGTTGCGGCTCTGCGCTCGCATCGGCTATTCGCCGCCCGCTGTCCTCTGACGAATCCGCCCCGGCGCGAAAGCTGCCGGATTGGTTCAAGAGGAAAGACCAGACATGACCTACCAGAATTATTCGCTGAAGCAGCTTCAGCAGATCGATGCCGCGCATCACCTTCATCCGTTCACCGACCACAAAGAGATGCGCGAGACCGGCTCGCGCATCATCACCCACGCCGACGGGCCGTTCATCTATGATGCCGAAGGGACGGAAATCCTCGACGGCATGGCTGGGCTGTGGTGCGTCAATGTCGGCTATGGCCGCGACGAGCTCGCCGACGCCGCCTACGCCCAGATGAAGGAGTTGCCCTACTACAACTCTTTCTTCAAATGCTCGACGCCGACGCCGGTTCTGCTGTCGAGAAAGCTGGCGGAGATCGCGCCAAGGCACATCAACCAGGTGTTCTACGGCTCGTCCGGTTCGGAGGCCAACGACACGGCGCTGCGCCTGGTCCGTCACTATTGGGTGCTGGAAGGCAGGCCCGAGAAGAACCGCATCATCTCACGCAAGATGGGCTACCACGGCTCGACCATCGCCGGCGCCTCGCTCGGCGGCATGGATTTGATGCACAAGCAGCTCGGCGGCGCCGTGCCCAACATCGTCCATGTGATGATGCCCTATGCCTATGAGCTCGCACTGCCCGGCGAAAGCGACCATGATTTCGGCCTGCGCGCGGCAAAAGCGGTCGAGGACGCGATCCTCGAAGCCGGCGCCGACAAGGTGGCCGCCTTCATCGGCGAGCCGGTGATGGGGGCAGGCGGGGTGAAGATCCCGCCGATGAGCTATTGGCCGGAGGTGCAGCGCATCTGCCGCAAATACGATGTCCTGCTGATGCTGGACGAGGTCATCACCGGATATGGCCGCACAGGCGAGTGGTTCGCCGCACAAGCCTTCGACGTCGAGCCCGACACCATCACCACGGCCAAGGCGCTGACCTCCGGCTATCAGCCGCTGTCGGCGCTGCTGGTCGGCGACCGCATCGCGGCGACGCTGGTCGAAAAGGGCGGCGAATTCTATCACGGCTACACCTATGCCGGGCATCCGGTGGCCTGCGCGGTGGCGCTGAAGAACCTCGAGATCATCGAGCGCGAAGGCCTGGTCGATCGCGTCAGGAACGACACCGGGCCTTACTTCGCCAGGGCGCTGCAGGAACGTCTCGGTGGGCACGATCTGGTCGGCGAGGTGCGCTCGTTCGGGCTGATGGGGGCGATCGAGATCGTCAAGGACAAGGCAACCAAGGAGCGTTTCCTGCCCGCCGGCAGCGCGGCGGTGATGGTTCGCGACCACGCGATTGTCCAGGGCATGATGCTGCGCGCTACCGGCGACACGATGATCCTGTCGCCGCCGCTGATCTGGACCCGCGAGACGATCGACATGGCCTGCGACCGCATCGCCACGGCGCTCGATCTGGCGCAAGCGGATTTGCGCAAGGGGTAAGGTAGAACCATCGCCGGGCGACCTGCAGTCGGACGCTCGGCGATCGCTGCGTCGATCGCCGAGCAGATGGTCGAGGACGTGGACAAAGTCAGTTCGAATTCGGCTGCGGGTGGAAACGCGCCCCATCCAGGCACTGCCGACTATTCAGCTTTGGCGCGCCAAGCCTACCTCACTCCCGCCTGGCAAAACTCGTCCATGCCGAGCGCGGCAAGCGTGCGAACGGCGCCCGTCTTGTCACCTGCCGCCGATCAGCGTGACGTCCGTAAGCCATCCGTAAGTCCGGTCCTGTCAACTTCGCCTGATCGACTTCAGCAAGGGATCATTCGTTCAAGGAGACCAAAATGGGCGACTAGCTGTCCTTAGCGCCACGTCGCAACGAATTGCGCCACGTTGAAGAGCGAACAAGTCGAGCGGTGTGCAAATTTGAAGCATGCTTGCTTCCCAATTGAGGCATTTGGCGAATCCAAATCTGAGGGAGTGACACATGTTTAAATATCTGTCTCGGGAGGGTCTCACGCGCGAACAATCGGAAGCCCTGGAAAAGGCCGCGTTCTTGATCATCAGCGCGCGGAAAGAAGCCGCGGCGCTACTGGCGCGGGCGGGAGTAACTTTACCTGATAATGGGTTTGGGTTCGGGAACCCTTGCAACGCGCACATAGAGGCGCACGGCAACTGCCCGTGCAACGATTACACGGGCGATGGTGGGCCATGTTTGACGCAGACTACCCTCGATACGGCCTTCCCCCCGTCCCGGAGTTGCGGCCATCCACCATCAAAACATCTCTCCACGTAAGGCGTATTGGAGACAGTTGATGCGCACCATTTCTTTGATCCTAGCCTTGGTTATGCAATCGGTCATCACTGTATCTCTTGCGCAGGACGCCAAAACACCTTTCAAAAGGCCGGTTCCAGAAGAGCACAAGGGCTTCGTGGCGGAAATTGAGAGTGTTTTCAGGAAATATCCAAAGGCGATCGCTCGCTACAAACTCGTGGATATCGGCCTCGTAAATATTGGCGAGATGCCGCGCGTGGAGTGCACAGTGGAATGCGAGTTTGATTCTACTTGGGGCGGATGGTGCAAAGACCGTTGTGATACGGAACGCGAAGAATAGCACTGCCGGTTTCCATTGCCCGGTTGCTAGTCGACAGACACGCGCTTTATGATGGCTGCTGAAGCGCCGATCGGGCCCGTTGCCCGAGATCGTTGTGCGGGAGGGACACTATGGCCCAGCAGGAGCAGTGGCAGCTGGAAGGCAGCGCCGCGGACCTCTACGAGCGCTACCTGGTCCCGGCAATCACAGCCCTGTGGGCTGCGGACCTGATGGATCGTGCTGCGCCTCAATCTGGTGAGCGGATTTTGGACGTAGCTTGCGGCACCGGCGTGGTGGCACGCTCGGCGGCCGAGCGTATGGGAAGTGGGCAGGTCGTCGGCCTCGACATCAATACGGGCATGCTCGCCGTTGCTCGGTCGCTCCCGAGAGGCGCTGGAGCGCGTATCGACTGGCACGAGGGAAGCGCGCTCGAAATGCCGTTCCCTGACTCCGCCTTCGATCTGGTTCTTTGCCAGCTCGGACTGCAGTTTTTTCCGGATCGATCTAGTGCGCTCCGTGAGATGTTCCGGGTTCTGGTGCCTGACGGCCGACTGGCTTTAAACGTTTTCAGCGCTATTGAGCACACTCCTGCGGCGAAGGCGCTGGCGGATGCCTTGGATCGACACCTCGGTCCAGGCGCTTCGGCAACGAAAAGGTCTGAGCATTCACTCGCCGATGCGGACGAGCTTTACCGATTGGTGGCCGAGGCGGGATTTCGTCAGGTGACCATCCACACGACGACACAAAACATCCGATTTCCCTCGTCTAGGGAATATGTGCGACTACAGCTGGCAGCGACTCCGCAGGCCGGGCTGGTCAGCAGAATTGATGCCGGGCATCGGGAAGCAGTCATCGCAGCGATCACCGGTGATCTAGATTTTTCGCTGGCAATCTATTCAACTGAAGGGGAGCTGATGTTCCCCCAAGAGGCCCACGTCGTGCTCGCACGCAAGTAGCGTAGCTGACCGATGAGCCATGGCACCGACGCGCTGGGGGATTGGGGCGCGACCACCTGTGGGTCGACGTAGCTCAGGACAGCAGCCACGACGCCGACGATCATCTGGAGACACGCCAGGGCGATCGCCTCATTGTCCTTGAAGAATGCGAAACGCAAAAACCGCGCTCCATCGGAACGCGGCTTTGCCAGATACGCATGGCGCTTCGCCAACAATACACTTGCGAAACTTACGGCGAAACTTACGGGCTCCGGTACGCGAGACCTGATCCGGAGCGCCGGGCGGATGTCCGCCTCGCAATCCGTTTTAAACGCATATCGTTACTGCAGGGTTAGCAAGAGCTTAAGCAAACCTAAATTTGCCGGCTTTCCGCATTGGGCAGATCGAAAACCTGTGAACCTGGGGCTTACGCCGGGTCACCACGGAGGAAATTAATGATGCCGGAAAAATCCGCGCCGGCATTCCCTTGTGCGTTGAACAGCGCATAAAGCTGGGCTGCCTCGGCGCCGAGCGGCGTTGCTGCACCGACGCTCTGTGCGGCCTCCTGCGACAGTTTCAGGTCCTTCAGCATCAGTGCCGCCGCGAAGCCAGGCTTATAGCCATTGTTGGCGGGCGATGTCGGCACCGGGCCGGGCACCGGGCAATAGGTGGTCAGCGACCAGCACTGGCCGGACGAGGTCGAGGCGACGTCGAACAGCGCCTGGTGCGACAGGCCGAGCTTTTCTGCCAGCACGAAGGCCTCGGCAACGCCGATCATCGAAATGCCCAAAATCATGTTGTTGCAGATCTTCGCCGCCTGTCCGGCGCCGTCGTCGCCGCAATGAACGATGCGGCCGGCCATCGGCTTGAGGATTGGTTCGGCCTTGGCGAAGGCATCCTTCGAACCGCCGGCCATGAAGGTCAGCGTGCCGGCCGCCGCACCGCCCGTGCCGCCGGAGACCGGCGCGTCGATCGACAGCAACCCGTGCTTGGCGGCGATGGCATGGGCCTTTCGAGCCGACTCGACATCGATGGTAGAGGAATCGATGAACAGCGCGCCTTTTTTTGCCCTGGATACTATGTCTGCGTAAACCGACAGAACATGCTTACCGGCTGGCAGCATGGTGATGACCGCATCGGCGTCTTTCACCGCCGCAACGGCGTTGGCCATGATGACGACGCCGTGTTCCCTGGCGATGACGAGATTCTCCGGCACCAGGTCGAAGCCGTGCACGGCATACCCGGCCTTGACCAGGTTGGAGGCCATCGGATTGCCCATATTGCCGAGGCCGATGAAGGCGATGGTGGTCATAATGGCGCTCCGTGGTTTGGGTAGGCAGTAGGCAGTAAGCGACCTATTCGGGCGCAAGTTTGCTAATAAGTTGGCGAAGCATTTTCCCGATGCCCTCGGTCGCTAAAAGCACGTGATAAGCTTGATCATGCGTAGCAAGGCCAATGCGTTCGGCGATCTGGAGGTGTGTCTCGAACTCCTTCAGCGATCCCTGGGCAATCCTGAGAAATTGCTGATAGGAGCCTCTGTCTCGGCCGTAACCTTCCGCGATGTTTGCAGGAATAGAGGTTGCTGAGCGGCGGATTTGGCTGGTCAACCCATACAATTCCTCTTTTGGCCATGCCTTGGTCAGGGAGTAGGTGGTGACGGCCAGATCCATCGCCTGCTGCCATACGATAAGATCCTTGTACGAATTGATCTTGCCGGTCATCTTTCTGCCTACTGCCTACTGCCTACTGCCTACTGCCTTACCGTCCGATCAGCGCGCGAGCGATGATGACGCGCATGATCTCGTTGGTGCCTTCGAGAATCTGGTGGACACGCAGGTCGCGCACCAGTTTCTCGATGCCGTAGTCGTGCAGATAACCATAGCCGCCGTGCAGCTGCAGGGCGTCGTTGGCGACGTTGAAGCCGGCGTCGGTGACGAAGCGCTTGGCCATCGCCGACCATTTCGAGGCCTCCGGCGCGTTGCGGTCGAGCTTCGAGGCGGCGGTGTAGAGGAAGACGCGCGCTGCCTGCAGTTCGGTCTCCATGTCGGCAAGCTTGAACTGCAGCGCCTGGAACTGGTTGATCTTCGAGCCGAAAGCCTTGCGTTCGGCGGTGTAGGCGAGTGCCTTGTCGAGTGCCGATTGCGCGCCGCCGAGCGAGCAGGCGGCGATGTTCAACCGGCCGCCGTCCAACCCGGCCATGGCGATGCCAAAACCGGCGCCTTCAGCCGACAAAAGATTTTCGGCCGGCACCTTGCAGTCCTCGAAGACGACCTGGCGCGTCGACTGCATGTGCCAGCCCATCTTGTGCTCGTTGGCGCCGAAGGAAAGGCCCGGCGCATCGTTCGGCACGACGAAGGTGGAAATGCCTTTCGGCCCGTCGGCGCCGGTGCGCGCCATGACGACATAGAGGTTGCTGTCGCCGGCACCGGAGATAAACTGCTTGGCGCCGTTCAGCACATAGTCGCCGCCGCTTTTGACCGCACGCGTCTTCAGCGCCGCGGCATCGGATCCCGAACCCGGCTCGGTCAGGCAGTAGCTGGCCAGCCATTCCATCGAGGTCAGTTTGGGCAGGAAGCGCCGGCGCTGCTCGTCGCTGCCGAAGCGGTCGATCATCGATGCTGCCATGTTGTGGATCGAGATGAAGGCGGAAAACGCCGGATCGGCACGCGAAAGCGCCTCGAAGATCAGCACGGCGTCGAGCCGGCCGAGCCCCGAGCCGCCGACGTCGTCGCGGACATAGATGCCGCCAAGGCCGAGCGGACCTGTCTCGCGGATCACATCGGCCGGGAAATGCTTGTTGCGATCCCAGTCGAGTGCGTTCGGCGCCACGCGGTCGGCGGCGAAGGCTTGCGCCATCTCCTGGATGGCGCGCTGGTCCTCGTTGAGTTCGAACTGGCTGGTGCCCGCATCGACAGCGGCGTCCATGGCGTGCTCCCTGATGTTTCCGGCCTGCTGGCCTGTCGTTTTTGGCTTTGCGCGCCGTCCAATCTAGACCAATGATGCCGCCGCGCAACCCGACCCGTCTTGATCCAACCATCTGGGCAGCCGCTGTGGGCGAATGCGCTTTGGAGCAAAGTGTGACGACAACTTTCGACGAACTGCTTGGATGCTTCCATGCCTATCTCCAGACGTTCGATGATGCGCTGGTGCGCGACGCCGTGGCCCGGATCGGCTGGGACATGCCGTCCCGTCCGCTCGAACCGCATGCACTGCCTTGTCTCGTCCAGCTCGACCGGATCGTCGAACTCGCTCCCGCTGCGGCCAAGTCGCTGGCGCGGCTGGTTGCGGAGCGTCGCGGCTATCTGCACTGGGGCCAGACCTATGGCGAGGCGGATTTCGGCAAGGTTTTCATCGACAATTACGGCTGGCTGGAGGTGTTCGGTACACGCGGGCATTTCGTCAATGACGAGGTCGCGGGCGGCCTGCTGATCCTTGGACCCGACACCGTCTACCCCGATCACCACCATGTCGCGGAGGAGATCTACATCCCGCTGACCGGCGGCACCGAATGGCGCATGGGCGATGGCGGTTTTCGCCTTCGAGCGGCGGGCGAGGTGATCCACCATGCCCCTGATATCAGCCACGCCATGCGCACCGGCAAGGAGCCGCTGCTGGCGCTCTACATCTGGCGCGGCGGGCCGCTGGCAGCCAAGTCGACGATCACCGGAACTGTTGCGCAGGGCAGGGGCTGATATGGCCAAGGCGATCATGCTGCAGGGCACGGGTTCGGATGTCGGCAAGACGGTGCTGGTTGCCGGCCTCTGCCGCGCGGCGAAGAAGCGCGGCCTGAAGGTGCGGCCGTTCAAGCCGCAGAACATGTCGAACAACGCGGCCGTCGCCGATATTCCGGGCGATTCAGGCGGCGGCGAGATCGGCCGCGCCCAATGGCTGCAGGCGATCGCCTGCGGCGTGGCGCCGATCGTCCACATGAACCCGGTGCTGCTCAAGCCGCAGACCGATGTCGGCGCTCAAGTCGTCGTGCAGGGCAAGGTGTTCGGCGAGGCGCGGGCGCGCGACTACCAGGCGCTGAAGGGCCGGCTGATGGATGCGGTACTGGACTCCTGGGCAAAGGTCGGCGAGGGCGCCGATCTGGTCATTGTCGAGGGCGCCGGCTCGCCGGCCGAGATCAATCTCAGGAGCCGCGACATTGCCAATATGGGCTTTGCGACGCGCGCCGGCGTGCCGGTGATCCTGGTCGGCGATATCGATCGCGGCGGCGTCATCGCCTCGGTCGCCGGCACCCATCTGATCCTGCCGGAGGAGGACCGGCGCATGATCGTCGGCTACCTCATCAACAAGTTCCGTGGCGACGTCTCGCTGTTCGAAGACGGCATCAAGGCGATCGAAAAATTCACCGGCTGGCGCTGTTTTGGCGTCGTGCCGTGGCTGAAGGCGGCGGCGCGGCTGCCATCGGAAGATTCCGTCGTGCTCGAGCGACTGGCGTCCGGCGAGAAGCGCGCGCTGAAGATCGCCGTGCCGGTGCTCTCGCGCATCGCCAATTTCGACGATCTCGACCCGCTCAAGGCCGAACCGCAAGTTGAGGTGGTGTTCGTGCCGCCTGGTGAGCGCTTGCCCGAAGATGCGGGTCTGGTGGTCATTCCCGGCTCGAAGTCGACGATCGGCGATCTCCTGAAATTTCACGAGAACGGCTGGGACCGCGACCTTGCCGCGCATAGGAAACGCGGTGGTCATATCGTCGGCATTTGCGGCGGCTTCCAGATGCTTGGTCATATCGTGCGCGATCCCGACGGCATCGAGGGCAGCGTTACAGAAACGCAAGGGCTTGGCCTGCTCGACGTCGAAACGGTGATGGAGCCGGAAAAGACGGTGCGCAATGTCAGCGCGCGCTCGGTGCAATTCGATCTGCCGCTCGAGGGCTACGAGATCCATCTCGGCCGCACCACCGGTCCGGACACGCTGCGGCCGTCCGCCGTTATCAACGGCATCGATGACGGCGCTATCTCGGCCGACGGCAAGGTGCTGGGCACCTATATGCACGGGCTGTTTTCCGCCGACGCCTTCCGGGCGAAATTCCTCGAAAGCCTCGGCGTCAAGGGCGGCGGCATCGACTACCGCGCCGAGGTCGAACGGGCACTGGACGAGATCGCAGCCGAACTGGAAACCCACCTCGACTGCGACACGATTTTTGGGCTGGCGCGTTAGATACTTTGCCTGAGCATGATCTTGTCCGAAAACCGGTCTCCACTTTTCGGGATCATGCTTTCTCGTCAGCCTTCGGCCAGTAGGTGCCGAACGACCAGACGTTGCCTTCCGGATCGCGGCAGATGAATTCGCGGCTGCCATAGTCGCGGTCGGTGAGTTCTTCCAGAATCTCGGCGCCGGCGGTCTTTGCCCGCGCGTATGCCGCGTCTGCGTCAGCGACCGCAACGTAGATCGACTTGCCGCCACCCGAACCCGGCGCGCCGACCATCTTGCCATAGGCGTCGTCGCGCGCCGTGCCGAGCATGACGATCGAAGAGCCGAAAGCGAGTTCGGCGTGGTGCACCACGTCGCCTTCGCCATAGCGGGCACGAACGCTGAAGCCGAAGGCCTCGCACAGCCAGTCGATCATCTTGCCGGCATTCCTGTAGCGCAGCGCCGGATAAAGCAGCGGTGGTTCGGGGGTGTTCGGCATGGCTGATCTCCTTCAGCGGGTTGGTCGATCAACCCAGTCTGCGCGAAGGCCGGTTGCGCGTCTTGAAGAAATGTTACCTCGCGGCAAGCGCCGTCGGCGCGACGCCTGCCAGGTCGCGAAACTCGCGTACCAGATGCGCCTGGTCGGCATAGCCGCAGTCGGCGGCGATGTCGGCCCAAGCGCTGTTGGCCTGTCTCGACAGGCCAAGCGCATGATTGAAGCGGACGATGCGCGAGAGCGTTTTTGGGCCGGTGCCGATAGCGTCCGAAAATTTTCCGGTAAGATGCTTGCGGCTCCAGCCAAGCTTTTCGGCCAGCGTCGAGATGCGGATCCGCCCACGCGTCGAGACGATCGTCTCATAGACCCAGACCATTTCGGCCTGAGTGCGGTCCGCGGTTGCCAACCGATCACCGACGAAGGCTTCGGCGATGGCAAAGCGTGTGCTCCAATCCGGCGCATTGCCGAGCCTTTCGCGAAGCGCGATGCCTTCGACGCCGAGCACGTCATCCAGGCCGACCATGCGGTCGGTCAGTTCGCTCATCGGGCGGCCGAAGAAGCGACGAGCGCCGAGCGGGGTGAAATTGATCTGCACACAGCAGGTGCCGCCGCAGGATTCGATCACTACCGGCCCGGCATAAAGGCCGGAGGCAAAACTGGTGAAGCGGTCATTGTCGCCTGGGTCCTGGCCGAGCCCAATGGCAAAGGGTTCGGCAAAGCTGATGACCAGCGGCACGGTCAGCGAGGCATATTCGACGGCGCGGAAATGGCCTGGCATGGTTTCGCGAAAGCCGCACATGTCGGTGACGACGCCCTGAAGCCGATGGCTCGGCGCGCGCCGCACCATCTCGAACCGATCGAGGCCTGGGCTTTCGTGGCGGCTGCCGTCTTCGCTGTCGGGCATGCGCTTTCCTTCCGCCACGCGACTTTAACAGACCATTCGTCGGAATCAAAAGCGCCCGGCTTTTGGCCGGGCGCTCCGAGTTGCCTGAGATTCTGAATTGTCTGGACGTGTTTAGGCGCCGCGCATCAGGCAGCCGGCGGCCAGCACGATGTAAGCGATGACAACAATCCACACAGCAGCCAAAGGGATGAACGCAAGGACGCCAAGCGCGGCGAGAACGCCGATAATGGCGATAACAAGGGATATAATGAAAATAAGCTGGGTAGGCGCACTGAGATTCATGTTCGGTCCCTCCTCAACATGATTCGTACAACGGCATACTATCAGTCGCGCGGTCACACACCAATGAGCGCAGCGGGTTCGCCGGATTGGCCGGCAGTTTTATGGGAGTGCCAGAACGGTGCGGCGCGTTCGATCACGAAGGGCAATCGCTTCGGACGAATGACAGTTTCCAAATTGTGGCGGAGACCACCAATTGTCGATGTCGCCGCCGCCCCTCATTGCCCTGCCGGGCATTTCTCCCCGCATAGTGACGGGGAGAAAGGGCTGGTCGCAACGTCGGCGCCTTTTCTTGCAGCGCCTGCGATTGGCGAAACCGGTGACGAGAGCGCCCCTCTCCCGTCACTAAACGGGGGATGCCGGCAGGCAGGTGAGGCGCAGCGCCAACGCCCTAAAAGGGTGAGGAGGCGAATTCAAAACCGATTGCCCTGTTCCACCATTCGCACCCGTTTGCGCCAAGCCGATTCCGCGCTACCTTCCCGACGAATCGGAAGGGGCTGATGGCGATGGGATTGCTGGACCAGATACGCTCGATCTTCGACGGCGACCCCGGCGTGCGCAAGGTCGCGGACGATCCGGTGCTGTCGGCGGAATTGCTGATGCTGTTCCGTATGATCCTGGCCGACGGTTCGGTCAGCGAAAGCGAAATGACCGCCTTCAGACGTATCTGCCGCGACGCCTTCGGCATTCCCGACACCAGCGTCGACAGCGTCATCGAATATCTCAACGATTTCGGCTACGAGACCAACAGCTCGCAGGCCGTCGCCCAATTCCGCGACCTCGACGTCGAACGGCGCAAGCTGCTCGCCCGCCACATGGCCGAGATCGCCAAGGCCGATTCGCAACTTGCCGGGAGCGAGATGCAGCTGTTGCGCCGCACGCTCGACCTGCTCGACATCAGCCCGGCCGATTTGGTCAAGCCGCAAGGCTGAGGCCGCTCACCCCTGTTCCTGCAGTCGTTTCGCGATCGCCCGGTGCAGGTCTGGAGCAGCAGCGACCAACGCCTTGGCCGCCTCGGATTGCGGGTGGTCGAGCACTTCGCTCGTCCTGCCGCGCTCAACGATCTTGCCGTCATGCATGACCATCACCTCGTCGGTGATGGCGCGGGCGACGGTCAGATCATGGGTGATGAACAGATAGGCGATGCCGAGTTTTTGGTTGAGCTCGGCGAACAAATCGAGGATCTGCGCGCGGATCGAGACGTCGAGCGCCGAGACCGGCTCGTCGGCGACGACCAGCTTCGGCCGGGTGATGATGGCGCGGGCGATCGAAAGGCGCTGGCGCTGGCCGCCCGAAAACTCATGCGGATACTTGTCCATGTCGCCTGGTGAGAGGCCGACCTCGTGCAGCGCATACGCCACCATCTCGCGCCGCGCGGCGGGCGCCGGCTTCTTCTCCAGCACATGCAGCGGCTCGGCCACCAATCTCTCGACCTTCTGGCGTGGGTCGAACGAACCATACGGGTCCTGGAACACGACCTGCATGTCGCGCCGTGCCGGCTTCAGCTCCGCCTCGCTCTTGCCGGTGAGGTTATCGCCGCGGAAGCGGATCGTACCGGCCGTCGGTTTGTCCAGTGCCAGGACCATGCGAGCAAGCGTCGACTTGCCACAGCCGGAACGCCCGACGAGCGCCATCGACTGGCCGGGCGCCATCGAGAAGGAAACATCGTCGACGGCGCGGATGGGAGCCCCTCGCTTGAGCAGCGATATGCGCCGTGCCGGATAATCCCGCGTCACATTTTCTACCCGAAGAAGAGGTTTGGCCGATCCGCTGTCATGTGTGCGGGCCCGCGCCGGCACATGCATCGAGGCCTGCGCCAGCTGTCGCGTATAGGGATGAAGCTGTTCGGACAGGACGCGCGCCGTGTCGCCGGCCTCCATCACCTCGCCATGGCGCAGGATGGTGATGCGGTCCGCCATCTCGGTCACCACGGCGAGGTCGTGCGAGATCAGCAGCAGGCCCATGCGGTTTTCCGCTACGAGGTCGCGCAGCAGGTCGAGGATCTGCGCCTGCAGCACCACGTCGAGCGCGGTCGTCGGCTCGTCGGCGATCAACAGCTTGGGTTTCAGCGCACAGGCGATGGCGATGACGACGCGCTGGCGCTGGCCTCCGGACAGCTCATGCGGATAACGCGACAGCGGGAACTGCGCCGCCGGCAAGCCGACCCGGTCGAGCATTTTTCGCGCCCGTTGTTCGGCGTCCGCGCGGCTCGCCCTGGTGTGCCAGCGAATACCTTCGGCGACCTGCTCGCCAATGGTCTTGACCGGGTTGAGCGCCGTCATCGGCTCCTGGAACACCATGCCGATGTCGTCGCCGCGTAGCGCGCACATCTGATCCTCGCTCGCCGCCAGAATATCGATGCCGTCGAAGGTAACGCGTCCGCTGGCGCGTGCCGCCCAGGGCAAGAGCTGCATCACGGTGAGCGCAGTCATCGACTTGCCGGAGCCGGATTCGCCGACCAGCCCCATCATTTCGCCCGGCGCGACGGAAAGCTCGACGTCTCTGAGGATACGGGTGCCGCCGATGGTCAGCGACAGCTTCTCGATCTCGAGCAGGCTCATCGCTGCCGCCGCGATTTCGGATCGAGGATGTCGGCGATACCGTCGCCGAGCAGGTTCAGGCCAAGCACGGTGATGACGATCGCCATGCCCGGAAAGATCGCCATCCACGGCGCCACCACCATGCGCGTCTGGGCGTCGAACAGCATGCGGCCCCAGCTCGGCATCGGCGGCTGGGTGCCCAGCCCGACGTAGGAAAGCCCGGCTTCGGCCAGTATGCCCAGCGCGAACTGGATGGTCCCTTGCACCAGCAGCAGCGTGGCGATGTTGGGCAGCACATGTTCGATGCTGATCAGCGTCCTGCTTTTGCCGGCGGCGCGGGCGGCGAGGATGAATTCGCGCGGCCAGATCGCCAGGGCGCCGGCGCGGGCGACGCGCGCGAACACCGGGATGTTGAAGATGCCGATGGCGATGATGGCGTTGAACGCGCCGGGCCCGAAGATGGCGGTGATCATGATTGCCGAAAGCAGCGCCGGAAAGGCGAAGACCAGGTCGTTCAGCCGCATCAGCACGTCGTCGGCGATGCCGCCCCGCGCCGCGGAAAAGGCGCCGAGCGGCACGCCGACGCCCATGCCGATGCCGACCGCCACCAGCGCCACGGCAATCGAGTTGCGGGCGCCAACCATGATCATCGACAGGATGTCGCGACCGAAATGGTCGGTGCCGAACCAGTGCGCCAGCGACGGCGCCTGGGTCTTGTCGGAAATGACCAGCCTGGTGACGTCGTAAGGCGTCCACACGAAGGAGAGGATCGCGACCGCAGCCACCAGTGCGGTGACGACGAAGCCGGCGAGGAACGAACGGTTTCGAAACGCCTTGGCCAGGATGCCGGCAAGGTTCTCGTCGGGGATGTCGATGTGCAGCGTCATTGCCTGCCTCTCAGGCGCGGATCGACCACCGCATAGGAGAGATCGACAACGAAATTGACGATGATGACGGCGGCAACCAGCAGCATGACGACGCTCTCGACCACGATCAGGTCACGCTGGTTGATTGCCTGGAACACCAGCCGGCCGAGGCCGGGCAAATAGAAGACGTTCTCGATGATGATGGTGCCGGCAAGCAGGAAGGCGAATTGCAGGCCTAGAATGGTGACCACCGGGATCAAGGCGTTGCGCAGCGCATGCCGCCACAAGACAAGACGATAGGGCAGGCCCTTGGCGCGGGCGGTGCGGATGTAATCCTCATTCAGCACTTCAATCAGCGCCGAGCGGGTGACCCGGGCGAGGATCGCCGCCTGCGGCAGAGCGAGGGCGACCGCCGGCAGGAGCAGCGACTTCAGCGCCGGCCAGACGCCGGCGCCCCAGCCGGGAAAACCGCCGCCCGGCACCAGCCGCAGCCAGACGGCGAACAGATAGATCAGCATCAGCGCAAACCAGAAATTGGGCACGGCGACGCCAAGCTGGGCGGCGCCCATCGCAACCGTGTCGCCGGCCCGGCCGCGCCGGCTGGCGGAAAACAGCCCGACCGGGATGGCAATGACTGTGGACAGCGCCAGCGCCATCAGCGCCAGCGGCAGCGAGACGACGAGGCGCTCGCGGACCAGATCGATGACCGGCACCGAATAGGTGTAGGAGCGACCGAAATCGAGGCTCAGCAAGCCGCCGGCCCAATGCAGATAGCGCAGCACGACGGGAGCGTTGAGGCCCATCTGGTTGCGCAGCAATTCGATCTGGTCGGCACTGGCGTTCAGGCCAAGCATCAGCCGCGCCGGGTCGCCGGGAATGATCTCCAGCACGGCAAAAACGACCATTGAGGCCAGAACCAGCGTGACGATGGCGATGATGAGGCGCTTGAGGAGGTAGGCGGTCATGGACGTTGAGGAACCGCTGTGTTGCCGGACGCAAAAACCGGGCGAAGCTTGCGTTCCCGCCCACCCCCCTCTGTCCTGCCGGACATCTCCCCCTCAAGGGGGGAGATTGGCAGTTTCAACGCCGGCACTGTCCTTGCAACGCTAGTGGTTAGCGAAAGCGGCGGTGAGGGCTCAATCTCCCCCCTTGAGGGGGAGATGTCCGGCAGGACAGAGGGGGGTGTGACGGAGTGCAACTTTCGCCTTTCTGTCAGCGATCAATCCGTCCACTTCACCTTGGTCAGGTCGTTGGCCTGGATGGGGGCGTTTTCCCATAGGCCCTGCAGTTTGGCGTCCCAGACGCCGACCTTCGGCAATTCGTAGAGGAAGCCGACCACGGCGTCGTCTGCCAGGACCTTCTGCGCCTCGCCGAGCAGCGTCATGCGCTTGGCCTCGTCGGAGGTAAGGTTCAGCTCGTCGATGATCTTGTCGAAGGCCGGATTGTCGTAGTTGAAGTAATAGTCCTTGCGCGAATAGATATCGATGTCATTGGGCTCGGTGTGGGAAACGATGGTCAGGTCGTAATCCTTCTTGGTGAAGACCTGGTCCAGCCACTGTGCCCATTCGACCGGGATAATCTCGAGATCGATGCCGATTTCGCGAAGCTCGGAGGCGATGATCTCGCCACCAAGCCGCGCATAGGAGGGCGGCGGCAGCTTGAGCGTCGCCTTGAAGCCATTCTCCAGGCCGGCTTCCTTCAGCAACTCCTTGGCCTTCTCCACATTGTGCGGATAGAGGCCGGTGAGGTCGACATAGGCCTTGCTGGCGGGCGACATGTGCGAGCCGATCGGCACGCCGAGGCCGGCCGAGGCGCCGTCGATGATCGCCTTGCGATCGAGCGCAAAGGAAATCGCCTGCCTGACCTGCAGCTTGTCGAAGGGCGGCTTCTTGTTGTTGATCGACAGGATGGTTTCACCCTCGGTCGAGCCGATCACCACCTTGAAGCGCGGATCGTCCTTGACCTGGGCGACGCTGTCGGGGTCGAAGAACGGAAAGGCCTGAACGTCGCCGGAAAGCAGCGCCGGAACGGCGGCGGCGGCATCCGGAATGATGCGGAACTCGGCCTTGTCGAGAAATACCGGGGCGCCCCAGTAATTATCCGACTTGACCAGCGTGATCGATGAGCCCTTGGCCCAGTTCTGGAACTTGAACGGGCCGGTGCCGATCGGTTTTTCCTTGTTGGTGTCGGCTGTCTCAGGCGCCACGATCACCGCGTCGCCCCAGCCCATATTGTAGAGGAACGAGCCTTGCGGGTTCTTCAGCGTGACCTTCACCGTCGCGGGATCGACGACCTCGACCTTGTCGATGGCGGCAAACAGGGCCTTTTGCGCGTTGACGGAATTGTCGGCGCGGGCACGGTCGAGCGAGAATTTCACGTCGTCGGCGTTGAAGTCGGTGCCGTCATGGAATTTCACGCCTGTATGCAGCTTGAAAGTGTAGACCTTGCCGTCGTCGGAAATGCTCCAGCTTTGCGCGAGATCGGGCAGCACCTCGCCGTTCGGGCCGATGCGGGTCAGGCCTTCGAAGACATTGGCATAGAGTACCTCGTCGATTGCCGCGGCGGCACCCGCGGTCGGGTCGAGATGCGGGGGTTCGAGCGTAATGCCGATGACCAGGTCGGTGCGCGCGGCCATCGCCGAGGTCCCGGCGGCCAACGCCAGCGCCGCGGCGGCCAGAATGGTTTTCCACAATTTCATCGTGCAACTCCCCATGTCTAAAACACGTGCTCAAACCCGGGCGGATAGAAGCGTGAATTCGCCGCCGAGTAAATTGCGTTTCGTACCGTGTGCCGACGCCGGGAGGAATGTTTTTCCGCCCATGGCCGGATCATGGCGGGCCGGCGCCCCTCAGCAGCACGCCGAGGCCGATCGCCATCACCTTTGCCGAGTCCAGCATGTCGGCAATGCCGACCCATTCATCGGGCCGATGGGCGAGATCGAGGATGCCCGGGCCATAGGCGATGCAGTCATAGATGTGGCCGATGCGGGCGATGTGCTTCTGGTCGTAGGTGCCGGGCGAAATCACATAATCCGGCTCGCGGTCGAATATCTCCATGATGCCTTGCGCGACCGCCTTCACCACCGGTGCGTCGCGCTCGGTCATCAGCGGCAGCACCTCCATCAGATCGCGGATCTCGTAATCGAACTTTTTGCGCTCGCGCTTCAGCCGTTCCAGGATATCGGTCACCTCGCTCTTGACCGTAGCGAGATCCTCTTCGAGCAGGAAGCGGCGGTCGATTGTCAGCCGGCAGGAATCGGGCACGTTGGGCGAGGGCAGGCCGGGCCGGAAATCTTCCGTCTGGCCGCCATGGATCGAGTTGATGTTCATGGTCGAGCGTTTTGCGCCTTCGGGCACGACCGGCATGCGCGTCATCTTGCGGTCGAGCGCCGGAAACAATTCGTCCTCGAAGGCCCGCAGCACGGCGCCCATATGGCGCACCGCATTGTCGCCGAGGAACGGCATCGAGCCGTGCGCGATCTCGCCCTTGGTCTCGATCTCGGCCCACCAGACGCCGCGATGGCCAAGGCAGATGCGGTCCTTGTTGAGCGGCTCGGGAATGATGACGTGGTCGACCTTCGGCCTCGAGAAATAGCCGAGCTTGGCCAGATGCGCGACGCCGCCAAAGCCGCCGGACTCCTCGTCGACCGTGCCTGAAATCTCGATGGCGCCGGGAAAATCGGGAAACACCTCCATGAAGGCTTCAGCGGCGATGATCGAGGCAGCAAGCCCGCCTTTCATGTCGCATGCGCCGCGGCCATAGACCTTGCCATCCCTGACGATGCCGGCGAACGGATCGAGGCTCCAGCCGTCGCCGGGCTCGACGACGTCGATATGCGAATTGAAGTGCACGCAAGCACCCGGCGCCCGGCCATCGAAGCGGGCGACGACGTTGACGCGCGGGTAACGGTCAGTGTCGCCGGGCGTGCCCTCGGCACGGATGAATTCGATCTCAAAACCACGCTTCTTCAGCCGCGCGCCGATATATTCGGCACATGGCGGATAGGCTTCGCCGGGCGGATTGATGGTCGGAAAGCGGATCAGATCCGCAGTCAGGGCAACCAGATCATCGGCTCGGTCATCGATAGCCTTGAGGAGCCGTTCGTTCGGTTCGTTCATTCGGCGAATTGAGCAGCGGATGAGGCGGTTTTGCAAGCCCGATGGCGAATTGCGAGGCGATTGCGTGTCGTTACGGCAACTATTGCGGGAAATCGTTCAAATTCGCTGCTTTGGATTGGTGAAATCGTCAGGGAGTAGGTGTTAGCTCGCTGGCTTGCCATCAAAACGCTGGAGAACAGCGTGACGGCAGGCAGGCAAGGGGCATCAAAGGGGTTTGATTGCATGAAAAACACTGTTCTCATGGCAGCGGCATTAGTAGCGATGCTGTTCGGTTCGTCGTTCGAGAGCCGTGCGGCCAGCCTGGTCGCGAACATCGATATTTCCTCACAGACGATGACGGTAAGATACGGGCTTTCGTATTATCGGTGGAGCGTTTCCACCGCCCGCAAGGGCTACATCACGCCGCGCGGCAGTTACCGGCCACAGCGGACGGCCCGGATGTGGTATTCGCGCAAATACGACATGTCGCCGATGCCCTATTCGGTGTTCTTCCGCGGCGGCTATGCCATCCACGGCACCGGCGCGATCCGGCAATTGGGGCGCCCGGCATCGCATGGCTGTGTGCGCCTCCACCCCAGCAACGCCGCCGCGTTCTATTCGATGGTGCGCGAAGCCGGCTTCGGCAATACGCGGATTCTCGTGACGAATTAGGGCCTGCTCCTCGGCCCGCAATAAAAAACCCGCCGGAGCGGCGGGTTCGTTGGGGCCAAATAGCACCATACCGAAATTAGTAGCATAGCTGCCGGCACAAAGCAAGAACAAAATAAGGCTTGCACCCAAAAAAGATGGTGCGCTCAGGCGGGTTTGTCGCGCATTGTCGCTGGCCGACGCTTTTTGCGGCCGCTGATCTCCCAGCGCTTGTGGAACCACATCCACTGGCCGGGGTCTTCGCGCACCCAGCGCTCGACCACGTCGTTGAGAAGCTGGGTGGTGGCGCGGACGTCGACACTGCCGCCGGCGGTGCGCGGCAAGGTGAGCTTGTCCTCGATCTCGAGCCGGAAACGGTTGTTCGGCAGGCGTACGCAGCGCGCCGGGTAGACATCGCAATCGTAGTGCCGCGCCAGGGTGCCGAGAACCCGGTTGCTCTCGCAGGGGCGGCCGAAGAATGTCGTCTCGAGCCCGCCGGTGAATTTTTGGTCGACCAGCACGCCGATATTGCCGCCTTTCTCCAGGATGGCCGCAAGTGCGAACGAGGCACCGGTCGAAGACGGCAGCAGCGATCCCATGCTCGAGCGGCGGGTCGAGAGGATGTACTCGGCGAGGTAAGGGTTGTTGGGCGGGCGAAACAGCGCCGTGATGTTCATGCCGAATGTCGCCGCAGCCACCGGCAGCAGCTCGAAATTGCCGAGATGCCCGGTGAAGACGATATGCGGCTTGTCCTCGCCAGCGATGCGCACGAAATGCTCCACGCCCTTGACCTCGACACGGCCCGGCTTCGTCGCAGCGGGATCGTAGTCGAACAAAGCATCGAGAAAGATGTATTCGGCGGCCAGGCGGGCCATGTTGCCCCACATGTCGGAAGCGATCGCCTCGATTTCGGCATCGCTCTTTTCCGGATAGGCCTTGCGCAGATTGTCGACGGCGACCTGATGGCGCGCTACCCAGGGGCCGATGCGGCGGGCAGCGCGGTCGGCGAAATTGAGCGCGCTGTCGGGCGGCAGCAGGCGCAGCGCGGAGATGATGATCATAGCGACCCGCGCGACCAGCCAGTAGTTGAACTGGCGAAGCCGCCTGCCATAGCGGAATCCCAGGTCCCTGCGGATCTTCCTGAAGGCGTTGCCGATCATTTCAGCCGACGCGCAGGATGATCTTGCCGAAGACGTCGCGGCCTTCCATGCGCTTCAGCGCCGCATCGATGCCGTCGAAGCCGACCTCGGTGTCGATCACCGGCGCGACCAGGCCCGCGGCCATCTTCTGCATGGCGTCGGCCATATTTTCCATGCGGCAGCCGAACGAGCCGAGCAGCTTCAACTGCTGCTGGAACAACTGCATCAAATTGATCTGTGTCGACACGCCGGAGGTCGAGCCGCAGGTGACCAGCCGGCCGCCGCGCTTCAGGCACAGCATCGAGGCGGCAAAGGTGTCGGTCCCGACATGCTCGAACACCACGTCGACGCCCTTCTTCTTGGTCAGCTTGCGCACGATGCCTTCGAAGCGGTCGTCGCGATAATTGATTACGTGGTCGGCGCCGAGCGCCTTGGCCTTGTCGATCTTGTCGTTCGAGCCGACGGTGGTGATGACCGTGCAGCCCATCTTCTTGGCCAGCTGAATAGCGGCGGAGCCGATGCCGGAGCCGCCGGCATGGACCAGTATCGTCTCGCCGGGTTGCAGCCGGGCATTGTCGAACAGCATGTGCTCGACCGTGCCGAAGGTGACAGGCGCCACCGCCGCGCCGATTTCGCTCACGCCGGGCGGAGCTGGGACCAGAAGGCGCGCCGGCAGGTTGATCTTTTCCTGCGCAAAGCCGTCGAGATGGAAGCCGTGCACGCCCGAAACATGCTCGCAGAGATTGTCGCGGCCTTCGCGGCAGGCGCGGCAAAGACCGCAGGTGCGGGCGCCATAGATCGACACCAATTGCCCGGGCACAAGGCTGGAAACGCCGGGGCCGACCGCCTCGACCTCGCCGGAAGCCTCGGCGCCGACGACCAGCGGCAGCTTGCGCTTGGCAAAAGCCATGCCGCGCCAGCCCCAGACGTCGATATGGTTCAGCGCCACGGCCTTGATGCGCAGCGTCACCTCGCCGAGCGCAGGTTGCGGCGGGGGCGGCAGGTCCACCGTTTCAAGGCGGCGGTCCTCGATAAGTTGCAATGCGCGCATGGTGCCTGTCGGTTCAGTCTGGCTGAAAAAGGTCGCTTAGACCGGTTCCCGCGCCATGACAAGGCAGGTGTTCTGGCCGCCAAAGCCGAAGGAGTTCGACAGGACGGTGCCGACCTCGGCGTTGCGCTTGGTGTTCGGCACCACGTCGAGCACGATTGCCGGGTCGGGATTGTCGTAGTTGATGGTCGGCGGAATGATGCTTTCGCGCATCGTCATCAGCGAAAATGCGGCCTCGACAGCACCGGCAGCCGATAGGGTATGGCCGATCATCGACTTGTTCGACGAGACCGGCATTGACGAGATCCGCTCGCCGAATACCGTCGACAGCGACAAATGCTCCATCTTGTCGTTTTCGGGCGTCGAGGTGCCATGGGCGTTGACATAATCGATCCCGTCCTCGCTCAGGCCGGCATCGGCAAGAGCGGCGCGCACCGCCGCGATCGCCGGCGAACCGTCCGGCTTGGAGCGGGTGCGATGGAAGTCGTCGGCCTTTTCGCCGCAGCCGCGCAATATGCCGAGAACGGTGGCGCCGCGGGCAAGTGCTGCCTCCAGCGATTCCAGCACAAGGGCGCCCGAACCTTCGGCCAGCACGAAGCCGTCGCGATCCTTGGAGAAGGGTTTTGAGGCCTTTTCGGGGATGTCGTTATGGGTGGAGAGCGCCGACAGAAGCGAGAAGCGGATCAGCGCCTCGGCGGTCGCCGAGCCGTCGGCGCCGATCGACAGCGCCCTGTCGCATTCGCCGCGGCGGATCGCCTCGACGCCGAGCTGGATCGCCGTGGCGCCCGAAGCGCACGCGGTCGACAGCGTAATCGGCAGGCCGCGCGTGCCGAAACGGTCGGCAAGCCGGTCGGCAATCGAGCCGAACTGGGTGGTCTCGAAGATGTCGAGTTCTCTGAGGCCGCGCGCTACCCGCAGCAGCCTTTCGGCGCCGGAATCGTGCCTGTCTGAATTATTGGGCGTGTCGGAATTGTAGAGCGAAAAGCGCTCGCTCCAGTCGAGCTCGACCGGCGGCGAAGCGAGGAACAGCGGTCCGCCGAAATCGCCGGCATCGAGGCCGGCCTCCGACATCGCTTCCTGGGCGGCGGTTTCGGCAAGCTCATAGGTGAGGAGACTGGCGCCCTTGGAGCTCGACGGCAGGAAATCGACCATGCCGGAGATGCGGGTGTTGAGATGATCGACCGGGAAGCGGGTGATCGGATGGATGCCGGACTTGCCTGAGGTAAGTGCCGCCCAATTGTCGGCTTTGCCGACACCGAGCGACGTCACCACGCCGATGCCGGTGACGGCGACGATGGGCCTGCCGATGTGGTCGTTCAGATTGGCCATTTGTTGTCCAAAAACCTGTTTCTCTTGGAGCGTCGGATCGCCCGAAAACCGCGCCACACTTTTCGGTCCGATGCTCTAGGCGGCTTTGATCAGCGCCATGCCCTCGAATTGGTGATAGCCGATCGCCGTTGCAAGGACGGTCTTCGGGACGCCGGCAAACGGCTTTTCGACTGTGGCGTCGAAGACAGGGTAGGCGGCCTTGCGGTCGACAGCCAGCGCCGCCAGCGCCACGGCAAAGGGGAATTGCGCTTCCTTCATGTGGCCGGTCAGCGTCGAAAAGCCGCGTGCGGCGATCGCCGGATTGGCGTCGAGCGCCGATTTCTCGGCGGCGGTCGCGGCATGGGCGCCCGAAGCGCCGGAGATCGCGAGCAGCTCGCCATTCGGCAATGCGGCTTGCTTCAACAGCGTGGCGATCTCGCCGTTGAGTTCGTCCCGCCGGCGCCTGGCGCGACCGGACAGGACCGGGCCGAGTTCCGCATAGATCTTCCGGCCACGGCTTTCCGCATGCTCGCGTTGCTCCAGGACGAGAAACGCGCCGCCGGATCCGGTCACCACGCCGCCGCCTTCGGCGCCTTGCCTCTGCCAGACCGGCCGCCACGGACCGCGATGCAGGTAGCCGGCCAGTTCATAGCCGAGCAGCATGTCGGAATGTTCGGTCTGGAAAGCGCCGCCGACCAGAATATGCGTCGACTGGCCGGAGCGGATGCGCGCGGCCGCCGTCTCGACGGCGGCAACGCCCGCACCTTCCTCGCCCATGAAGGTGCGCGACGACCCCGTCACCTTGTGGACGATCGAGATGTTGCCGGCGAGCAGGTTGGAAAGCTGTGCCAGAAACAGCGTCGGACGCAATTCGGTGGTCAGCTTCTCGTTGAGCAGCACGTCGCGGTCATTGCGGCTTTCCGATGCCGCGAGAATGGCCGCATCGACCGCCTCGTCGCGCTCGCCGCCGCCGGCGGCCACCACCATGTCCATCGTCGCGCAGAGTTCGTCATTGCCCTTGATGCCGGCATCGTCGAGCGCAAGGCCGGCCGCATAGGTGCCGAGCCTCTGCCAGGTCTCCATCTGCCGCTGGTCGCCACGCTTGGCGATCTGCAGGTTCCAGTCGATCTCCGGCAGCGGATGGACCGTATAGGGCGAGAAGCGCGAGGCCTCCAGAACCGGCTCAAGCCGTGGCTGGACGAGCTTTTGCCAATGCGCATCCGGACCCTCGCCCAGTGACGAGACAAGGCCGATGCCTGATATGACGACGTCGTGGGGGTTCATGGGAGGCTGTTGTGGGTCGGGCGCGTCAGGCGCTGTGTTCACGTGGCGTTCTTGGCGGCGACGAGCGCGTCGATCTTGGCGCACAGGTTCTTCATGACGAAATAGTCGTCGGTCGAAGCCTTGCCGTCATTGACTTCCTGCGTCCACTTTTCCAACGGCACCTTGATGCCGAATTCCTTGTCGATGGCAAAGACGATGTCGAGGAAGTCGAGGCTGTCGATGCCGAGATCGTCGATGGTGTGGCTTTCGGGCGTGATCGTCTCGATGTCGATCTCGCTGGTGTCGGCGATGATCTTGGCGACTTTGTCGAACGTGGTGGACAAGGGCTTTTCCTTCGATTGCGGGCGGAATCTGTCCGCATGTGTTTTGGGCTGTCTAATCGGTTTTTCCGGGCAGGAAAAGGCCTGATACGCCGCGCGCAGATGGGATTGCTGCCCAGGCAGAGCAATAGGGGTCGCTGGCAACCCCCGGCGATATGTCGAAACCGCCCCATCTCTGACCATTGGGTGTACCAATGTACCATGGTACAAAGATCTATGACCATAGAACGCGTGCAGACCGGGGTGCGCCTGGAAAAACGATTGGTGAAGGCGCTCAAGGCCTTGGCTGAGCATCGCGACATGAGCCTGGGTGACCTCATCGAGGGCATCCTGCTGCATGCTTTCGAAGGCCGGACACCGTTCTCCGCGGCGACCCTGGAAACAATCGGCCAATTGAAGCGCATCTACGAAATGGAGCTTGCCGCAGCGGACAGCCACGGTCTGGCGGAAACCGGCGGGGAGGGCGGATGACGAGCCATCTTGAGCGCAGCCACAGCATCGTGCTTTCGGGGCCGATCGACCGCGGCTTCCCGCTGTTCACGCCGATCGGAGAGACCCTGTGGGTGGACGGCTGGCGTATCGCATCCGCTATGTTCGCGTTACGCGGATTCGCGTTTCGGATTTGTCGAGGTGGCCTGCCGACCGACCACTAACGGAGGCACGGAGGCGTCGATTACCTATGCGTTCACGGCCTTGGAGCCCGGCAGGAGCATCCTATCTGTCCGAACTTACAGAGGACGCGTTCGCGGACATGATCGAGGGATGGAAGCTCCGTGTCGACGCTTGGCTGGTAGCGGTGAAAATCTGACGCCAAGTAACTTAAACGAATTGCCACTAAGGGTGGAATGTTACCTTCGTCTCGTAGATGGGAACGAGCAAGTAGCGGACAAAGCGGTCGCTCAGTGAAGTTTCCTGCGTTCTGTGCCTTGATGATGGGACAATTCTTCGCCGCTGATCGGAGCAACACCCGTGGCCATGCATTCCTTCCACATCCACATCCCGGATGAACAGATCGAGTACCTACAGCGTCGTATCCAATCGACAAGATGGCCGTCGTCGATCTTCGCATACGGATGGGACGACGGTACTGACGTTGATTTCCTCAGAAAGCTTTCACGTTACTGGGAATACGATTTCAGGTGGCGCGATCACGAAAAACGTCTGAACCTGTTGCCTCAGTTTAGGGTCACGATAGACGGGTGCGACATCCATTTCGTTCATCAGAAAGGAAAGGGGTCAGCACCCTTGCCGTTGATCCTCACTCATGGCTGGCCCGGCTCCTTCGCCGAGTTCGAGCACGTCATTCCGCTGCTCACGGATCCTGCCAAATACGGCGGGGATGCCGAGGACGCCTTCGATGTCGTCGCACCGTCGCTTCCGGGTTTCGGCTTCTCGTCCCCGCCGCATCAGGCCGGCGTTAGCTCAAAGCGTGTCGCGAAGCTGTGGCGGGGGCTGATGCGCGAACTGGGATATGATCGCTTCGCCGCACAAGGTGGCGACATCGGCGCAGGCGTCTCGACCTGGCTCGCTCGGCTTTACCCGGACGACCTTATCGGATTGCACCTGAATTACATTCCAGGCAGTTTCCGCCCGACCCTCGGTCGCGACGACCCACCTGTCACGCCGGAGGAGAAGGCATTCCTCGACAGTGCGGCGAATTTCGCTGCAACGGAGGGAGCCTACGCTTTTCTGCAGGGGACCAAGCCCCAGACGCTAGCCTTTGCACTGACAGATTCCCCAATCGGGCTAGCCGCATGGATTGCCGAGAAGTTCCGCAGTTGGAGCGACTGCGAAGGCGAACTCGAACGCGCCATCCCTCTAGACACGCTGCTTACCGACATCTCGCTCTACTGGTTCGGTAACACGATCGAGGCCTCGCTCCGGATTTACAAAGAGAACCGGCTCTGCCCCCTGATCTTCGGGCCAAGAGAGCGAATAACACCGCCCCTCGGCGTTGCAGTCTTCCCCCGAGAGCTTCCTATGCCACCTCGCTCCTGGGTCGAGCGAGTCTTCCGTGTCGAGCGCTGGACCGACATGCCGAAAGGCGGACATTTCGCGGCGATTGAGCAACCCGAACTCCTGGTCGAGGACATCCGGGCCTTTTTTCGGCCGCTGAGGCTCCGGCCGGCAAAGTAAGGACGAAAACCTGCCCGTTGTCACGGCTCGGAAGTCCTGATGAGACGGTAGCATCGCATTCGCTTTCGTTAAAAGCGCTCGTTGCTCCTGACTAAGGTCAATGTCGACCTTGGACTCGACCAAGACCTCATCGCGGGTCGGAACCGGTATTCCGCTTAAGGTACCAAGCGCTAGATTTTCACTTCAACCGGCTCCGGCCCGGTCAGAAGGTAACGCGGCCGAGTACCCGCAGGCCGTCGCCTTGCGGCTCGACGACCACGGCCTCGCCTTCGCGCGGCGAGATGCCGGTCAATTCCTTGATGTTTTCGAGATGCGTGACCATGACCAGATTGTCGGACCCGGAATAGCCGCGGATCTCGGCCAGGATCGCAGCGATCTGGGCGGCCTTCTCCTTTTCGTCGGTCTTCAGCAGGTCAAGCGGTGCGAACGGCTCCGGTTCGCTTTCGAAAGCTATGCGCGCGGTTTCGAGGCAGCGGCAATAGCGGCTGGACAGCACGCGCTCGACCGGTGCGGCGCGGGCGCCAAACAGCGCGCCGATCTTGCGCGCCTGTTGCTTGCCGCGCTCCGAGAGATTGACCTGGGTGGCGCATTTGCCGAGGTCGAAATTGGCCGCATCGGTGGTGCCTGTGACCATGGCATGGCGAAGCAGGACCACATGCCCGCCGTCGCGCAGCAGCGCCCAGCCGGCTTCCGTCGCATGGGCTGTGGCGGAAACGGCAAGCAACAGCAGCGCCAGCACAAATCGAAGCATCAGACATCCTTTTCGGGTGACCGGCAGGCAGGTCCCCGGTGACCGGCATATAGGGACGGCAAAGCCGGCTGAAAGACAAGCCGAGTGCAACCTGCGGCCGAAACGCCTATTTCTTCGCTATCTGCTTCTTCACCAGATCGATCTTGCGGTCGGTCAGCGGGATCGGGAGTGTGTAGCCGGCTTCGGTAAAGCCCTGCTTGGCGTTCTCGAAGAATTCGATCGCCTTTTGGTATTCGGCATTGCCACCGCCATAGCTGCCGCGGTTCCAGTGGACGTCGCCGAGATTGTTCTGCTCGAAGGCCCATTGCATCGGCTGGCTTTCGCGGGTGAAGACCTTGAGTGTCGCCTCGAAGGCGGCTTCGGCTTCATCCAGATATTTGCCGGTGCGTTCGAGATTGCCAAGATTGATCAGGCTCATGCCGATGCCGTTCTGCGCGTTTGCCCAGTCGACGGGCGAGGTCTCGAAGGTCAGCACCTCCAGCGCCGCCCGGCGCGCGGCGATCGATGCGGCCAGTTTGCCGGGGTCGGCCTCGCTCATGCTCAGCCATTGCAGCGCCGAGCCGATGCCGGCCTGCGCCAGTGCCCATTGCCGCGGCGTCGTCTCGCGCTTGTATTCGCGCAGTGCATCGCGATAGGCCTCGATCGCCGCCTCGTAATGCACCGGCTTGTCGGTCACGCCGCCGAGCAGTTGCAGCGTGTTGCCGAGATTGTAGTGGGTCATTGCCCAGTCGAGCGGAAACTCCTTTTTGGTATAGACGCGCCGTGCCGCCCGGTATGCAGCGGCCGATTGCTCAAGCCTGGCAGGATCGCGCGTGCGCTGGCCGAGCGTCTGGTAGATCGAGCCGAGATTGTTCTCCGCCGAAGCCCAATCCGTCGGAAAACGTTGGCGTGTGAATATGGTCAGCGCGTCGCCATAGGCAGCAGCCGCCTCTTCGAGCAGGCCGGTGCCGAGATCGAAACGGGCAGCACTGCTCAGCGCGTTACCCAGATTGAGACGGCTGCTCGCCCAGGAGAGCGGGAAGGTGTCGCGTGTGCGGATTTCGAGCGCGGCGCGGAATGCCGCGGCTGCCTCGTCGATTTTCGCCTTGTCGTTGCGTTGCGTGCCGAGAGACACCAGCGTATTGCCGAGATTGTTCTGGACCATCGCCCACTGTACGGGCGCCTTTTCGCGCGTGTATTCTTCAAGCGCCAGCCGGTAGGCGGCCTCGGCCTCGGTCAGGCGCGCGCCGCCCGGTTCGCGTTCCGAAAGCGCGTAAAGCGCAAGGCCAAGGTTGCTTTGCGAGGCGGCCCAGTCCAGCGGGACTTTGTCGCGCGGCCGCTTCTCCAGCGTGGCGCGCATCGCCACCACTGCCTCGTTCAGGCGTTTCGGGTCGCTCTCGCGTTCGCCGATCTTCAACAGCACATTGGCCAGGTTGTTCTGGGCGGCCGCCCAGTTGAGGTCATCCTTCTCGCGCTCGAACACGGCAAGCGAATCGCGAAAGATTTTCGCTGCCTCTTCCAGCCGGTCGGTTTCGCGCTCGCGCTCGCCGATCGTCTGCAGCACCACCGCCATGTTGTTGCGGGTGATCGCCCAATCGCGGTTCTGCTCGCCATTGGGGATGAAGTTCAGGATGACGCGGTAGGCGTCGATGGCGTGCTGCAGCGCTTGCCTGTCGCCGGTGGCGTTGCCATGCGCGTTAAGCGCTTCCGCCTCCTGGTTCTTGTAGTTCCAGCGCAGCCTGTCGTCCCATCTCTCGACCAGCGAGAAGGCCTTGCCGTAATCGTTGGCGGCCGACAGATAGTCGAAGACCAGCGCCGAAGCGTCGGCGCGCCTGGCATAGATCGCCGCGTCGGCAAGACGCTTCTGCCTGACCAGATCCTCCGCCTGATCGACCACGCCGCTGGCCTGCTCGACCCGGCCCACCGCCTGGTCGAGGAAGTTGCGCGCGGTGACGATGGCGCCCTGGCCGATCGCCTTGTCGGCCGAGGCGACGAGGCGGCTGATCTCGGGGTCGTCGGTGCGCAGCGCGTTGCGCTCGGAGATCATCTTCTTCAGGCGCTCGGCCTGCGCATCGAGCAGCTTTTGCAGATCGGTGGGGTCCTCTGGCATCTTTTCGGTGCCGAGCGCCTTCAGCACGCCATACAGCGCGTCGAGCGGCACGCCGTCCTGCAGGGAGGCCAGTTCGACCTGTGCCCGCTTGGGGTTCGGCAACTCGGCGATCGTCAGCAGCAATTGCCGCCGCTCGCCGGTGATCAGGCCGTCGTCGCCGGTCGGCTCCTGCGGTGCAACGCCGAAATAGAGCAGCCGGCGCAGGCTTTCATTGACCCATGGCCGCTGCCTTGCCTTGGTGTCGAGATAGACCTCCTCGGTCACCATGCGCATGACCGAGCCGAACTCGGTGCCCTTCATTGCCGCTAGGTGGCGCAGAAGTGCCGCTGCGTAGGGGCTGTTTTCGCCGACGATGCCGTCGAGTGCCGGCCGCCCCGGCTCGGCGGCAAAGCCGATCACCGTTCCCAGATTTTCCGTCGCGGTCGCGTTTGCCAGTGCCCTGGCACCGCGCACCGGCTCCAATCCGCCGGCGCTGATCGGCGAGGCCGAGGCCGTGGGCGCCCGGCGCAGCACCGCGTCCGCCGGAAACGGGTTGGTGCGGCAGGCATCGAGCAGCATGATCGTTACCGGCACGGTCGTCTTCAATTCGTCCATGACGGCGGAGATCGGCACCAGGGCCCGATCGGCGTCCTTCAATGAAGAAACGTCGGCGTCGACCGGCACCAGATAGTTTTCGCCGCCGGCCTCGATGCCGTGGCCGGAATAGTAGATCAAGGCGACGTCGGCGTCCTCGGCATCCTCGGCGAAACGCTCGAGGTCGCGCTTCAGCTTTGCCGTGTCGCGGTCGGTGACGCTGCGCGCGTCGAAGCCGAGATCGGTCAGCATCTTGGCGACGTCGCGGGCGTCGTTGGCGGGGTTGGGAAGAGCCGCTATGTGCTGGTATTTCGACTGGCCGACAATCAGCGCCACGCCCTTGAGGCTCGCCGGCTCCGCGGCATGAGCCGAGGTCGCCACGAGGCAAAGCATGGCGCCGACGAAAGCCGTCAGCCACGCCTGCTTGAAGAAGTGCTGATTTCCGACAAGGCCCATTCGCCGCGTGTCCCCCGACAACCCTGTATAGCGCCGGCATCCAACCATGAGCAAATTCGGGCAAGATCCGAGCGGCCGGATTGTTGGCCGGTACATTCGCGAGAGAAGGGCGATTGCGCCGCCGCCGAGCCTCGCCTATCACGGGAAAAATGTCTCCGCTTACCGAAACCGTCCTCTTCGTTTTCAGTCTTGTCGGGCTCGGCTATCTTGCCGGGTTGACCAGCTATTTGAAGCCGGCGAGCGGCGAGGGCGTATCCGAATTCGCCATCAACGTGGCAATGCCGCTTTTGCTGTTCCAGACCATGGTAAAGGCTGATTTCCACGGCGTGGCGCCGTGGTCGCTGTGGGGCGCCTATTTCGCGGCAGTGGCGCTTACCTGGGCTGCCGGCCATCTGGTCATTACGCGCATCTTCGGGCGGGACGCCCGCGCTGGCGTCGTCGGCGGCGTGTCGTCGTCCTACTCCAACGTTGTCCTGCTCGGCGCGCCCTTCATCATCGGCGTGTTCGGGCCGGCCGGGTTCGAAGTGCTGTCACTGCTCGTTTCCATTCACCTGCCGGTGATGATGATGGCCTCGATCATCCTTTTCGAGATGTTCGGCCGCGGCGGCAGCGAGCCTGTGCATCCGCTCCGCGTCGTCAGGAGCTTTCTCAGGCGGGTATTCATCAATCCGCTGATCATCGGCATACTGGCCGGGCTGGCGTGGCGCTTCACCGGTGCGCCGCTGCCGGTGCTTGCGACGCGGCTGAGCGACGCGCTGGCCGGCACGGCCGCCCCGGTGGCGCTGTTCGCCATGGGGCTCAGCCTGCGCCGTTTCGGCATTTCCGGCAATGTAAGGCCGGCGCTGGCGCTGTCGGCGCTGAAACTGTTCCTGATGCCGGCGCTGGTTCTCGGCCTGGTCTGGCTGATCGGCCTGCCGCCATTGACGGCCAAGGTGGCGGTCATGGTTGCGGCGTTGCCGTCCGGCATCAATTCCTATCTCATCGCGGTGCAGTTCAACACCGGCCAGGCGCTGGCGTCGAACCAGATGACCATCGCCACCGCCTGTGCGGTCGTGACCACTGCGTTTTGGCTGACCGTGGTCGTCCATGTTTTTGGATAAGAACTCGGGTTTTTCGATAAGAACCCGGGCTTTTGGATAAGAACCCGGCTGCATCGCCTCTCGCTTTGGCTGGCCCAAACCCTATATGCCATCTTGTGATTGCTTGCGGGGCTTGCCCTGGGCTAAGAGCAGTGGCTCTAGCGATGCTATCGCGCACGTCCATTCACGAAATCAGCGACCGGCCCGCCAGGTGCCGAACGGAGGCGAGATCATGCTTCAGAAGACCAGCCATTTCATGCGGCAGGCCAATCTCATCAATGGCGAATGGGTGCAGGCCGATTCAGGCCAGACGGTCGACGTCAACAATCCTGCCACCGGCCTCAAGATCGGCACGGTGCCGAAGTCGGGCAAGGCCGAGACCCGCCGCGCCGTCGAAGCCGCCGACGCGGCCTTCCAGACATGGCGCAAGACCACCGCGCTCGAACGCTCGAAGCTGTTGCGCAAGCTGCACGACGCGATGATGGACAATCAGGACGTGCTGGCCGAACTGCTGACCATCGAACAGGGCAAGTCGCTGTTCGAATCGAAGGGCGAGATCGGCTCGGCCGCGTCCTACATATTGTGGTTCGCCGAAGAAGGCCGCCGCACCTATGGCGACGTCGTGCCGTCGCCCTGGGCGGACCGCCGTATCCTGGTGACCAAGGAACCGGTCGGCGTCATCGCCGCCATCACGCCGTGGAATTTCCCGTCCTCGATGCTGGCCCGCAAGCTTGGCCCGGCGCTTGCCGCCGGCTGTACCGCCGTGGTCAAGCCGGCGTCGCAGACGCCTTATTCCGGCCTTGCCTGGGGCGCGCTTGCCGAGGAAGTCGGCTTCCCTAAAGGCGTAATCAATATCCTGACCGGCGCCGCCGGTGAGATCGGCGACGAGATCTGCGCCAACCCGCTGGTCAAGAAGATCACCTTCACCGGCTCGACGGAGGTCGGCAAGATCCTGATCCAGAAGTCGTCGGTGACGGTCAAGAAAGTGTCGATGGAGCTCGGTGGCAACGCGCCGTTCATCGTCTTCGATGACGCCGATCTCGAGCGGGCCGTCGCCGGCGCCATCACCGCCAAGTACCGCAATTCCGGCCAGACCTGCGTCTGCACCAACCGCTTCCTGGTGCAGGCCGGCATCTACGACCAGTTTGTCGAAAAGCTGGCTGCTGCGAGCAACGGGCTGAAGGTCGGTTCCGGCCTCGAGGAAGGCGTCCAGCAGGGACCGCTGATCGACGAAAAGGCGGTGGAGAAAGTCGAGGAGCTGATTGCCGACGCTACCGCCAAAGGCGGCAAGGTCGTCGCCGGCGGCAAGCGCCACGCGCTCGGCGGCTCGTTCTTCGAGCCGACGGTGATCGCCAATGCGACGCCGAAGATGCGCTTCATGAAGGAAGAAATCTTCGGCCCGGTGGCGCCGGTATTCAAGTTCGAGACCGAGGAAGAGGCCGTGGCACTCGCCAACGACACCGAGTTCGGGCTGGCCTGCTACTTCTACACCGGCGATCTCGGCCGCGCATTCCGGATCATGGAAGGGCTCAAATACGGCATGGTCGGCGTCAATGAAGGGCTCATCACCACCCCTGAAGCGCCGTTCGGCGGCGTCAAGGAATCGGGCCTCGGCAAGGAAGGCGGCCATCAGGGCATCGAGGATTATCTCGACACCAAATATGTCTGCATCGGCGGACTTGGTCTCTAGAAGCCTGATGCGGTAATACCGAAAACGATCCTGGGCCGCTTCGAAAGGCCAGGCTGGCATCGATCAATGAACTTGCGAGCATGGCAATGAAGGACGGCGAGGTTTTCGGCACGACGCAGGCGGGCGAGGCCGTCCGCCGCTTCACCATCCGTGGCGGCGGCCTTACCGCCAACATCATCGGGCTGGGTGCGATCATCCAGGATCTGCACCTGGCCGGGCACGACGCGCCGCTGGTGCTCGGCTATGATCGTTTCGAGCACTATGAGACGGACACCGCCTTCTTCGGCACCGTCGTCGGGCGCTATGCCAACCGTATCCGCGACGGCCGCTTCACGCTTGCCGGCAAACGCTATCAGACCGAGCGCAATTTCCTCGAAAAGCACACGCTGCATGGCGGTTCGCAAGGTTTTTCGCGCCGGGCCTGGGCGGTTTCGCTGCATGGCAGGGATTTTGTCACGCTGACCCTGCACGACCCGGACGGCACGATGGGCTTCCCCGGCGCGCTCGATGTGACCTGCACCTACCGGCTGAAGATCCCCGGCACGCTCAGCGTCGAACTGACCGCCACCTGCGAGGAGCCGACGCTCTGCAATCTCACCCAGCATTCCTATTTCAACCTGGATGACGGCGGCGCCGGCGACATTCTCGATCACCGGCTGATGCTGAATGCCGGCGCCTATCTGCCGGTCGACGCGGATCTCATTCCGACAGGCACGGTAAAGCCGGTCGACGGCACACCTTTCGACTTTCGCCAGGCGCGGCCGCTGCGCATGGAGACCGAGGGCGAGCAGCTCCCCTACGACCAGAATTTCTGCCTCGCCTCGACGCGCGGGCCGCTGAAGCAGGCGTCGTGGGCGCAAGGCGCGAATTCCGGCGTCGAGATGGAGCTCTGGACCACCGAGCCAGGTGTCCAGCTCTATACCGGCCAGTATCTGGCACCGTCCTCGCCTGGACTGGGCGGGCGTCAATACAAGGCCTTTTCGGGCTTTTGCCTGGAGCCGCAAATCTGGCCGGATGCGCCGAACCGGCCGTATTTCCCGCAAGCCACGCTGTGGCCCGGGCAGATCTATCATCACGTGACCGAATACCGGTTCAGGCTGCCTTAGGGCATGACCCCCGGAAACCGGCATGGTTTTGCTGCGCTGACCTCCGGTTCGGAAAGGGTCATGCAAAATTCAAAGTGTTATAGCGTCCTTTGCGCGTCCAATGACGCGCGGCGCACTGGAGTCAAAACGCAATCACTCTGAACGACCGACTTCGAAGCCTCTCGGACCTTTGACGCCGAGAGCCCTGACGACGCAAGTTGACCCTTATCCGACATTCGGGCTCTCATGCAGCAAAGTACACAGACCTGAAAAGCTGTCTTTCAGGGGCGGCGGCAATGGCATCAACCTGCGACCTGCTGTAAGCTTGGAAAGCGGGTAACAATCCGCGAAGGATTGGGGGATGGAACGTCATCTCGCAGCCGTCCTGATTGCCGATGTCGTCGGCTATGGCCGCTTGAGCCAGATCGACGACGAGGGTACGCGTGCGCTTTTCCGAACCGACCTGAACGAAGTATTCAAGCCAAGGATCGCTGCGCACCATGGTCGACTGGTGAAAACCATGGGAGATGGGATGTTGGTCGAGTTCCACAGTGTGGTCGACGCCCTACGCTGCGCGGTCGAAATCCAGCAACAGAAAGCGGAGGTGAACGTTTTCAAGCAGCCAGAACGGCGGCTTGATTTCCGCATCGGCATCAATCTGGGCGATGTTATCGTTGAGGGTGACGACATCCACGGTGACGCGGTGAACATCGCCGATCGGCTGCAAGGGCTGGCGGAACCTGGAGGAATCGCGATTTCCGCCACCGCCTGCGACCATGTGAGGGGAAAGGTGCCGATCGGCTTTGCCTCACTCGGCGTGCAGAAAATGAAAAGTATCGCCGAACCGGTTCGCGTGTACCGTGTCTTGATCGACCCCGCTACTGCGGGCAAGATCCTCGGTGCCAAACCACGCCTTTCTTCCGGCGACGACAGTAAGCCGCCGGTAATTGCGGTTTTGCCGTTCGAAAACCTGAGCGCCGACGACGGCTGGACGCGGCTGGCAGACGGCCTGTCGGCCGACATGATCGGCGACCTAGCGCGCTATCCCGACCTTGCGGTCATTTCGCGCCAGACCATGCAGTCCTATCGGGGACGGGCGAGCGACACACGCTCGGTTGGACGGGAACTGAACGCCGATTACCTGCTGGAAGGCACCCTCCAGGCGATCGGACAGCGTGTCCGCGTCGCGGTGCAGCTGGTCGACACCCGGACCGGAGCCAACCTTTGGTCGGCGCGGTTCGACGAGTCGACCGATGATTTTTTTCTCATGCAGGACAGCATCACACAGAACGTTATCAACGCCCTGGCAGGCACTTTCGGCAAGCTTGCCAATCTCGGGCGTGAGGTGGCTCGGCGGAAGCCTCCCTCGAGCCTGGGTGCTTACGACTGCTATCTGCTCGGGGTGGAACTGCACGACAGATTCACGACCGATGCGAGGGCAGAAGCCATACGCATGCTGTCCCGCGCCGTGGAACTCGACCCCGGCTTCGCGCGGGCCTGGATGACGTTGGGATTGGCACATGCGGTCGATGCCTTCAATGCCTTCACGCCAGATTCAGCCACTTCGGTCGAGCGCTGGCGAGAATGCGTGGAAAAGGCTCTGGCGCTCGACCCTACCGATCCGATGACGCGCCTTTACATGGGCGCTCTCCGCGCCATTGACGGCGATATCAGCGGGGCCGCAGAGGAATACGACCGGGCGCTGGCCCTGGCACCCAATGACGCCGATGTGCTGTCGATGCTCGCCTCAAGCCGAGCTCTCGTGTGTGGAAATCCGGAAGAAGGCTGTGCTCTCGCCGAACGGGCGCTTCGCCTCAATCCGCAGGCTCCGAGTTGGTACTACGCGCAGCTCGCCCGGGCGCGGTTCGTCGCCGGTCGCTATGCCGACAGTCTGTCGTCGCTGTGCCAAAGTCCGCCGGATATTCCCGTCACTCTGATGTTCCGTGCCCTGTGCCACGCGCTGCTCGAAGAGTCGGCGCAGGCGCAGTCGATCGCCAGGCGGATTGCCGTCGAGTTTCCAAGGTTCACCGTCGAGAACTTCATCCGAACCTATCCCGTCACCAATCCTCTGGCCCTCGCTGCGATTAAGGAAGGGGCTCGTCGCGCAGGCATAGCGTAGAGCCGAAAACGGTGCCTAGCTGAGGAGGGGGACGCGCTTCCTGGATATGCCACTTGGTAAGCCGGGCCTCGCTTCCGGCACAGGCTGAAGGTCTGCTTCGTAGCGCTAACTGGGCGCTGGCGTGACCCCTGCTAAGCTTCCGCTCATGGCGCTCTGTGCTGATTCCCGCCGAATAATTCAAACGACAAGTTCCGCCCATCTGGGCCATTGGCGGCAGCCAGTCTGATTGAGTTTTGACCCTAATCCTCAAACGCCGCCCTCAACGTTTCGAACGTCGCAAACACGCCCAATGCAGCGCCCTCGGGATCCTTGGTCGGCGGCAGAGCCTCAGCTATCTGGCGGGTTATCTCAGAACCGGCTGGAGCGTTCTTTCGGCTGAGGCGACTTCAAGCCGTGACAGGAGCATTCCGGATCAGCGGGAAGTCGCGCGGCGGTCTCCAGCGCGACCCGCGAGGCTGACATGGAGAGACTGGGCAGCACGTCCTCCTGCAGCAATTTCTGGCGATTGCGATCCATATAGTCGTTGAAGCCCGCCGTCACGAACGCGCAAGGCACGAAACACGCGCCGATCTCGCGCGACAAGGTCGCCTCAGGGGCGATGGAATGGTTGAGTACATCCGCCCCCATGCCCCGATATGCCAAGGCTTCGGCAGGCGTTGTCAGCCGGGGCCCATAACAATGGGCAGCCACCAACTGCTGTTCGATGCCATAAACGCGGCATTCGGCTGGCCAATGACGGCGGGCCGTTTCGACCAGAACCGCCGCACATCTTGGACACACGATTTGCTTGCCCGAACAGTCAAAGCTCTGACGGTCAGGAAGCAGTGAAAACGGGGTCTGCGTCAGTTCGATGATGTCGGCGGTCACGACCATGTCGCCCGGCTGGATCGCCTTGTTGACGGCGCCTACGGTCGAGCAGGCGAGAACTTGCCGTACACCCGCCCGCATCAATACCCAGAACGCGCGGCGATGGCAGGAATGGTCGATACGGTCGCGGGGATTGCCGTGCGAATACATGCACAGCGCGCGTTTTGCTCTCCCTTCGGCTGTGATCGACGCATCGAACTCGAGCAGCTTCCAGTTGTCGGTGCGACCGAAAGGTGTTTCAAAACTCATGTCGCGCCGCAAGGTGCGCACACCCTCGAATTCGACATCTTCCGGGAAGGCAAGCCCCCAGTTTGCCGACCCGGTGATGATGGCCACCCCTACCTGAGGGATGTCCGTCGAATGATCCGTCAGATCGTCGGCTGCATGGTAATTGGTGGGCATGTTTCCAGTCTCGGTCAGGATTTTTGGCGAAGGGTCACAATCAGGACCACGGCCACGACGATGACGGTCCACAATGTCGAGATCGCCGCAATGGTCGGATCGATCTGATCGCGCAGCGACAGGAACATAAGCTTCGGCATCGTGCTGTTGCGACCACTTGCGATGAAGATCGAAATCACCGACTCGTCGAGCGAAGTCAGGAACGCCATCAATGTCGCTGACAGCAAGCTGATCCGAAGTTGCGGAACGATGATTCCGCCAATGGACCTGGCCCAGTTTGCACCGAGGCTGCGCGCCGCCTGAACCTGGTTCCAGTCAAAGCGGGCGAGAGCGGGTAGCAACACAATGCAGGCGACCGGAACGGCCAGCACCACATGTCCGACCAGCACACCGAATAGCGTTCCGATCAGATGTTGTGCGGCCAACACAAAGAAGAGACCGATCGCAAGCAGGATACCTGGGGTGATCGAGGGGGTCAGCAGGACGCTCTGGATGGCCGTAGCGGTCTTTCCGCCCAGCCGATTCATTGAAATGCAGGCGAGCAGCGCGAAGGGTACCGCGATCAACGCCGTCAACGTCCCAAGGATCAAACTCGTTCTCAGCGCGGCCATCCACGTTGCCGAGCCGAAGAAGTTCTCGTACCAGCGCAACGAGTAGGCGTGCGGCGGAAACTCGAGGAGATTCGACGCCGAAAAGGAAAGCGGCACCACCACGAGCGTCGGCAGCATCAGAAATGCCATGACAAGAGCGGCAAAGCTCCAGAGCAAAATGCGGGCGAGCCTGTTTTGCGGATAGGCTTCAAGCATGGGAGGCTTCCACGGTGTTCTGGGCCACCAGACGGCGTGCCGCCAGCAACATCACACCGATCAGCGCCATAAGAACGAGGAGCAGAATGCCCAGGACGCTTGCCGACCCCCAGTCCTGAAAGGTCGATAGTGTACGCTCGATCCGGGTAGAGAGCGGATTTACCTTGCCGCCGCCAAGCACCGCCGGCGTGATGAAAAAACCTATGGCGTAGATGAGGACGATGATCGAACCCGAGAAGATGCCGCCCGCCGAAAGCGGCATAATGACTGTGCGGATGACCTGCCTGAGAGTGGCTCCCATGCTCGCAGCCGCGCGAATGAGATTTGGGTCGATATCGCGCATCGCAGCATAAACAGGCAGCAGAAAAAGTGGCAGCATGTAGTGCACCATGCCGATGAGCGTTCCCGTGAAGTTGTAGACCAGCGGCAATGGCTCCGCCGTCAGGCCTGAACCGGTCAAAGCCGCGTTGATCAGGCCGTCGCGCCGCAAGAGCACGAGCCAACCATAGGTACGCACCAGAATAGAGGTCCACAGCGGCAGCATGACGAACGCCATGAGCACGTTGGCCAACCTTGGTCTGACGCTGGCGAGCGCCAGCGCCAGAGGAGTGCCGAGGAGAATGCAGCCCGCCAGCGTACCCAAGGACAGTTCGAGGGTCGTGACGAGCGCCGACCACGTCAGTCCGCTCGAAAGGACCTTCTGGTAGTTGCCGACGGTGTACTCACCTGCGGTGGTCAGGAAGGATTGCCGGATGATCCAAAGGATGGGCAGTATCGCCGCCAGTCCAACGATGAACAGCGCCGGGAGCGAAAGTGAAAGAAAAAACCGCCGCTCGCGCCGCGCATCCGCCGCGAGCGCCGGGTCCCGGAGGACGATCACGCCATCGCTCCCGGTATCGCGTGAACCTTCGCTGCCGGTGCATATGCGGTCATCCGCTGACCGGCGGCAAGCTCGGCGCAGCCGCCGGCCAGCGCTGCCGGAATGCAGACAAGAACCTCTTGCCCGCCGTCAAGCGCCAGCGTCAAAAGCCAGTTCTCGCCGCGGAACGCTTTGGCGCGCAGTATTCCTTCGAGAGCCACTCCGTCTCCCCCGACGAGCTTCGCATCAAGATGGAAGCTTTCGGCGCGGATCATCAGGGTTTCGCGTGATGCTTCGGCGCCGTCGATTCTGCGCGCTGAGCCCGGGGCCACAATGTTGGCCTCGCCCATGAACTCCGCGACGAAGCGGGTCGATGGACGATCATAAATCCGCTGCGGCGTATCTATCTGCTGGATGCGGCCAGAATTCATCACCGCAATCCTGTCAGACATAATCAGCGCTTCGCGCTGGTCGTGGGTTACATAGATCGTGGTGATCCGTAGATGATCATGCAGACGCCGGATCTCATACTGCATGGTCTCGCGCAGGTTCTTGTCGAGCGCCGACAGCGGCTCGTCCATCAACATCACGCGCGGTTCGAAGACGATAGCCCGCGCCAATGCCACCCGTTGACGTTGGCCGCCGGATAGTGCGGCAATATTGCGCTCCGCCAGACCATCCAGCTTCACGCGGGCCAAGGTATCAAGCGCCCGCTGACGCGCCTCCGCTCTCGGTACCTTGCGCAGCACCAGCGGATACGCGACGTTCGCCAGGACATTCATGTGGGGAAACAAGGCGTAATTCTGGAATACTATGCCGATGTCTCGTTTGTTGGGCGGCAGGCGGGTGATGTCTCGATCGCCCAAGAAAAGTTTACCGGAATCCGGCCGGACAAAACCAGCCAGAGCCATGAGTAACGTGGTCTTGCCCGATCCCGATGGCCCTAGCAGCGTGAGGAATTCGCCAGCCTGAATGTCGAGCGAAACATCATCCAGTGCGACGTAGGACCCATAAGCCTTGTGCACGCTTTCGACGGTGATCGCGAGCGACTTCATCATGTGCTCCAGCCTTAAAGCGCGTCGCGTTCGACTGGCTTCACGCGACGCGCTTTAGGTTTCTTGTTTTCATGCATGTCGTTGTCGCGCTGCACATTTTTGCGCGACATGCGTCAGAGCTGAGAGTCAGCGAGCCATCATTTCATCGAAGGCTCTTTGGGCAGCCTCGCCATTCTTGACCCACCATTCTGAATTGGAAAACACCGAAGTGCCAGCATTTTCAGGCGCGGTCGCAAGGGTCTTCAGACGGTCCTCGGGAATAAGGCCACCCTCATATGCCGCAGGATTGACTGGGCCGTAGGCAATGAAATCGGTCAGCTTGGCAACCCGCGCGGGCTGCGTCATCGCTGCGATGAGCTTCATCGCGGCTTCCTTGTTCGGCGCTCCCTTCGGCACCCCAAGACAGTCCGTGCCGATGACCGAACCCTTGAACGTGTAGTCAGCCGCGCCGCCATCTGCTTTCACGGTTTGGGCGCGTCCGTTCCAGGTAATGACCAAATCCGCCTCGCCGTCTTTCAGCAACTGCGCCGACTGGGCGCCCGAGGTCCACCACACGGCGACATCTGGTTTGATCGCTTCAAGCCGCTTGATGGCGCGCTCTAGCCCTTCCGGGGTGCTGAGCACGGAATAGACGTCCGCCGGTGCCACGCCATCGGAGAGAAGCGCGATCTCGATCGAGTCTTGCGCATTGGCGCGCAACGCGCGACGGCCAGAAAATTTGGCAACATCCCAGAATTCCGCCCACGTCTTCGGCGGGTTCTCGCCATAGGTCTTGGTGTTCCACGACATGACGGTGCCATAGGAGTCAAACGGATAGCAGTAGTCGGACTTCGCACCCTCCGGCACGGATTTCGGATCGATGATCTTGTAGTCGAGTGGCTCCAGCAGCGATTGTGCGGCCGCCTGGGCACCTTCCGGTGAGCCCAGGTGAATGACGTCGGTCGTGACCGCACCCGAGGTGACCTGCATCTTCAAGGCGGCCAGGCCGTCGCTTAGGGTCTCCTCGCGGACATCATAGCCAAGCTCTTTTGCAGCAGGGGCCCACATGGCCTCCTTCATGGCGTTGCCATAGTCGCCACCCGCGGTCGTGATTGTGACCGTCTGCGCATGCACGGGCAGGGCAGCCGAGATTGCGAATGCTGTTAAGGAAATGCGTAGCCAGGACATAGGTTCTCCTCCCCAACTTTTATGGAATATCGCTTGAAAGAGCCATTATTTTGTAATCGTAACGTTACGATTGCATCTGAATGCGCCGGAGTCAAGCTGCTTCCTGCGGGAGTTTGGATTGACCGGGATGTCGAATTCGGTAACGTTATGGCGGTCAGCAAATCAGCCGGCGCTTTCGCAAATGAAGTCGGGCGAACAATGGCCAATCTAAAGCAGATCGCCGCTGAACTTTCCCTGTCGGTGACCACGGTATCCCGCGCTCTGAAGGATGGGCCGGAGGTGCAGCCCTCGACCATAGCCCGCGTCAAGGAGGCGGCCAAGCGGGTCGGCTATCTACCAAATCATCATGGTCGCGCGCTCAAAACCGGTCGAACGCAGACGCTGACGGCAGTACTCCCGATGGAAACACGAGACCATCTGTCCGATCTATTAAAGCTTCCTTTAATCGAAGGCATGACGCTGGCGGCGCGGCAAGCCGGTTATAGTCTGTCCATCTATTCCACCACTCCCGACGACGATCCCGTTGAGAGTGTGCAGCGGCAGCTTCAGGCGCACAGCGCAGACGGCCTGGTCATCACGCGCCTGGTGTCGGCTGATCCGCGCGTCAAGCTGCTGCTGGATAAACGCATGCCGTTCGTCGCGTTTGGAAGAACCGACTTGGATATCGCGTATCCTTACGTCGATGTCGACAATGAACAGATTGCCTATGAGGCGACCCGGCGGCTCATGGATAAGGGCTGTCGACGTATTGCGCTGCAACTTCTCGTTCCGGAGGACCAGGCGAGTGCCACGCGTCTTTCCGGGTATGGAAGGGCAATGGCCGAGGCTGGCATTCCGATCGACCCATCGTTGATCGGTCATGGCATGTTCACCATGGAATCGAGCGCAGGCTGGTTCGATCGCTTGCTGGCGTCATCAGATCCGCCAACGGGCTTGGCGTGCGCCAACGAACTGGGCCTTCTGGGAGCGTTGCACGCTCTCGGCAAGCGGGGTCTCACACCAGGCCGCGACGTCCACATCGTCACCCGTGACAGCACGCGGCTGGCACGCTTCCTGCCGGCAAAGATCGGAGTTCATTCCGTGGATATGGCGGGTGTTGGACGCAAACTTATCGAAGTCCTGGAGAGCCGGATCATCAATCCGCTCGGGCCGGTGGAGACAGTCTTGGTGCAAGGCAGATTCGAGCCGGCCGAATAGTCCGGGCGGCCCTCAGGAGGCCACCTCGTCTTGAACCGGCCGGATCAGCGCCTTTGCGGCAGCTGCTCCCGCCGCGAGGATACGATCCGATAATTCCGTTCCTTCCACGGCGCGCGCGAGTTGAAGCGCGCCGATGAGCGTTGCAAACATGCCCAACGCAGCGCCCTCGGGATCGTTCGTCTGCGGCAGAGCTTCAGCTATCTGGCGCACCAGGGATTGAGCGCGCTCGGCATAGAGGGCTCGCGTTTCAGGCGGCTGCCGCGCAATTTCCGGCAACAACGCGGCCGATGCGCAACCCTTTCCAGGATTGTCCCGGTGCTCGGCCGATAGATACGTCTCTATGGCCATTTCCGGACCGCCGGCGGCCAATGCTTCCTGCACTTCATGCGACTGCGCGTCCAAGGCCGCCGCCACGCTTTCGCGGACGAGCTCCGCCTTCGACTGGAAGTGCGGATAGAAGGCGCCGTTCGTCAGCCCGGCGTCGCTCATGATGGTTGCCAGCCCGGACGCCGCGATGCCGTCAGATCGAAAACGTTCGGCGGCGACCTCCATGATCCGGCTGCGTGACGCGTCTTTTCGGCCCTTTTCATAGCGCATGGTCTTTCTTTCCTGTCCTGCTATTGCATTATGCTCATAATCTGATATTACGATCATAAGTCAATTCGTGGAAATAAGCTAGACCTCTCGAACCTGGAACATCAAAAATGAATGGGAATTCTGAAAAGACCGCAATCGTGACCGGAGCCTCCTCGGGCATCGGCCGCGCCAGCGCCGAGGCCTTGGCGCGGGCGGGTTTCACTGTCTTCGGGACAAGTCGCCGCAAGACCAGTAACGGTCCGGGCGGAGTGACCATGCTGGCATGCGACGTGACCGATGATGCGGCCGTCAATGCGCTCGTTGCCAACGTGCTCGCGCAGACCGGCCGGATCGACCTCCTGGTCAACAATGCCGGTGTCGGTCTGCTAGGCGGCGCCGAGGAATCCTCGGTCGCACAGGTACAAGCCCTGTTCGACGTCAATCTGTTCGGCGTCATGCGGATGACCAATGCGGTGTTGCCGTCGATGCGGCGGCGCGGCGAAGGGCGCATCATCAATATCGGCTCGATTCTGGGACTGGTACCCGCGCCATACTCAGCTCATTACTCGGCGGTCAAGCACGCGCTCGAAGGCTATTCGGAATCGCTCGACCACGAGGTGCGCGCCTTCAACGTCCGCGTTTCCGTCATCGAGCCGGCATTCGTCCGCACCGTCTTCGACCAGAACGGCATCGAGCCGGATTCGCTGTTGAAGGAATACGATCGGGCTCGAGCCGGGTTGAAGGCGCTGCTGGGCGATGTGATGCCCAAGGCCGATCGGCCGGAAGTGGTGGCGGATGTGGTTGTCAAGGCAGCGACCGATGCCCGTCCGCGACGGCGCTATACCGCTGGCAAGGCAGCGCGCCAGGTCAGCCTGCTGCGCCGCTTTGCCCCCGCGGGGATTTTCGACAAGAGCCTGCGCAAGCAGTTCCGACTGTCGGTCTGAACAACGGCGAGCCAGAGGATTTCACGCACATGCGACTAGCAACCACAACACATTTGGCCAGGCCCTACGAAACGGAGACGCCAAGCATGACACATAGATCCAATCGGTTGCCGCGTTCACCGGCGTTGTTCCAGGACGTGCCAACGCTCTCGATCGACGTCGGCGGCACAGCCTTTGCTTACAGGGAACTCGGGCCCAGGGCGGGCGTGCCGGTGATCCTGCTCAACCATCTGGCTGCTCAGCTGGACAATTTTGATCCGCGCATCGTCGATGGCCTCGCTGCGACCCGGCGGGTAATTGCCTTCGACAATCGCGGAATCGGTGCTTCGGGTGGCAAAACTCCGTCGACCATTTCCGGCATGGCGCGGGATGCGGTCGCCTTTGTCCGGGCGCTGGGGTTCGAAGAAGTCGATCTCTTCGGCTTTTCACTCGGCGGCTTCGTGGCGCAAGAGATTGTGCTGACCGAGCCCAAGCTTGTGCGCAAACTCATCCTGGCTGGCACGGGGCCGGCCGGTGGGCAAGGCATCGACAAGGTGACGCCGCTGACGATCGTGGACATGATCAAGGGCGCGCTGACTTTTCGGGATCCGAAGTACTATCTCTTCTTCACAAGAACGCCGAATGGGCGCCGCGCCGCAAACGCATTTCTGCAACGGCTGAAAGAGCGCCGGAATAACCGGGACAAGGCGATATCGCTGAGCGCGTTCGGCGCGCAACTCAAGGCGATCAAGGCCTACGGACTCCAGGCGCCACAAGACCTGAGCACCATCCGCATTCCCACTTTGGTTGCGAATGGCGACCAGGACAGGATGGTGCCGAGCAGCAATACCTACGATCTCGCCGGGCGTATCCCGGGGGCGCATCTGGTCATCTATCCGGATGCCGGGCATGGCGGGATATTTCAGAACCACGCCGCTTTTGTCCCGAAGGTCCTGTCCTTCCTCGAGGCTGAGGCCTTGCCGCAAGGCGGCTATGCAGCTGAAAACGTTCGGCTTGTTTCGTCCCGAACAGCAACAGGCATTCTTAGAAAGTAACTGCCGTGAAGGCATTCGTTGTCGATAAGTATAACAAGAAGGGCATTCTGCGGCTGGCCGAAATGCCGGAGCCGGAGCTCCAGGACAGCGATGTCTTGGTCGAGGTCCATGCCGCAGGGGTGAACCTGCTCGATTCCAAGGTCAAAACCGGAGAATTCAAGCTCATCTTGCCCTACCGCCGGCCCTTCATCCTGGGCCACGACGTGGCTGGGAAGGTTATCCGCGTGGGATCGAAAGTCAGCAAGTTCAAGGTCGGCGACGAGATCTATGCGCGGCCGCGCGATGGCCGGATTGGGACATTCGCCGAATTCATTGCCGTGAATGAGGCCGACGTAGCCTTGAAGCCCGAGAATCTCAGTATGGAAGAGGCGGCGTCGATTCCCCTGGTCGGTCTCACCGCCTGGCAGACGCTCATCGAACGGGCAAACCTGAAGAAGGGACAGAAGGTCTTCATTCAGGCTGGTTCCGGCGGCGTCGGGACATTTGCTATTCAGTTGGCCAAGCACCTCGGCGCGACCGTTGCGACAACCGCGAGCGCGGCGAGTGCCGATCTGGTCAAAAGTCTCGGCGCCGATGTCGTCGTCGACTACAGGAAAGACGACTTGGAGAAAGTTCTGTCGGGCTACGATGTCGTCTTGAACAGCCAGGACGCCAAGACACTGGAAAAATCCCTGAGGGTGCTGAAACCGGGTGGCAAGCTCATCTCCATCTCCGGTCCACTGGATGCCGAATTTGCCAGGGAAAAGGGACTGAACTTAATGCTGAGGCTGGTGCTCAGCTTCCTGAGTCGCGGAATTCGGGCCAAAGCCAAGCGCCGCGGCGTGCAGTTTTCGTTCCTTTTCATGTGGGCGCAGGGCGATCAGCTGAGCAAAATCACCGCTCTCATCGAAGCCGGCGCGATCCGCCCGGTTGTGGATCGGGTCTTTCCATTCGAGGCGACCAATGACGCCCTGGCCTATGTCGAAACAGGACGCGCCAAGGGCAAGGTCGTCATCAAGGTCAGATAGCAGTTGCCTCGAACGCAGCCTTGAGCGTCTCGAACGGCGCCAGGGCGCCGCGCACCTGCACGACGGCGGCGGCGACGCGATGGGCGCGCAGCACCGCCTCTGCCGGGGCATGGCTGGCAAGGCGAGCGGCGAGGTAGGCGCCGTTGAAGGAGTCGCCGGCGCCGGTGGTGTCGACCGGGGTGGCGACGTGCACCGCCGGAACCGATTGCAAGGTTCCGTTTTGCGCGATCAGCGCCGGTTCCTCACCGTTCTTGATGACGACTTCGCCGGCCAGCTTTCGCAGCCGTTCGGCTGTTTTCTGCGGTGTCGTATCACCAAACAGCATCTGCTCGTCGGGAAAGGTCGGGAGCGCGATGTCGGCGACGGCGAGTGCCTCGAGGATCGCGGCCTGCGCGTCCTCGCGCCGGCGCCACAGCCGCGGCCGGTAATTGGGATCGAAGGCAATCAGCGAGCCGGCGGCGCGCGCCGTGGCCACGGCCGTCAGCAGTACCTTGCGTGGAGCCTCGTCGAGAATTGCCAAAGTTATACCGGAAAAATAGACAAGCGCCTGGTTTTCAAGGCTTTTCTGCAAAGCGGCTGGGTCCGAAGCCAACTGCCTTGCGGCCGCATCGGCCCGCCAATAGGTGAAAGAACGTTCGGCGCCGATCAGCGTGATCGCATAGAGGCCGGGGCGGGCGCCCGCTATCACCGGGCTGGCGCCGATGCCGATGCCGCTCTCGGCCAGGAACTTGATCTGGTCGCGCGAGAACGGGTCGTCGCCGAAGGCCGACACATAGGTCGCCGGCCGCTCGCCGCTCAAGGCATGCAGCGCCCATAACGTGTTGAACGTGTCGCCGGCAAAGCCCATGCGCCAGTTCGGCCCGGCCTGGCCCGAAAGCTCTAGCATGCACTCGCCGATCGAGGCGATGCCGTTTCCTGCCATGAAGCACTCCTCCATCCTGCAATTGCGGTGCTGTAGCTTTTTGCAGCCGGCAGCGCCATGCTTGGCGACGGCGGATTCTTGCACTGGGCGCGACTTCCCACAGGGGCGTGGGACGCGATCTGCCCAGCGAAACGTTATCCGCAGAACAGGAATGGGTTTGGCATCGTTATGGCGTTATCTTCTTGGAGGCCTCGGCCTGGCTGCCTTGCTCGCCGGCGTGCTGGCAATCGTCTATCTGACGGCGCCGCATGCACCCCAACCAAGTTCGGACGTCGGCCGTTCCAAGACGACGGCGAACAAGCTGTTCGTGGCGACTTTCGAGCCCGAGAAAGGCGTCATCCGGCAGGGCGAACTGGAATCCTGGCTGCTGACGCTGAAAACCGTCGAAGGTGCGCCGGTGGAAGGTGCTGCGATAACGATTTCCGGCGGCATGCCGCAGCACAAGCACGGTCTGCCGACCAGCCCCCAGGCGACCGATTACCTCGGCGCGGGGCGCTATCGCATCGACGGCGTGAAATTCACGATGAGCGGGTGGTGGCAATTGCATTTTGCCATTTCCGCTGCGGCCGGTTCGGACACTGTCGTCTTCAATGTGGTGCTGTGAGCCACTGATGAGCCGGTTTCCCAGTCTTCTCGCGTTGGTGGTGGTGGCCCTGCTTGCCGGCTGCGGCAGACCGGAGTTTTCCGATGCCGAAAAGCAGACCATCGCCTCGCTGGCACTATCCAAGCTGCCGCCGCTGAAGCCCGACACCACCAATCGCTTCGCCGATGTGCCGGCCGCCGCGGCACTCGGCTCGACGCTGTTCTTCGACACCGGGATGAGCGGCGACGGCACGGTATCGTGCTCGACCTGCCACAAGATCGACCGCCAATTCCAGGACGACTTGCCGCAAGCGGTCGCCGTCGGCCGCACCAACCGTCGTACCATGCCGTTGGCCGGCGTCGCGCATGATCCCTGGTTCTTCTGGGACGGGCGGCGCGACAGCCTGTGGGCGCAAGCGCTGACACCGCTCGAAAATCCGCTGGAGCAGGCCGGCAACCGCGCCGCCTTCGCGCATTACATCAAGGCCCGCTTCGGCGAGCGCTACGAGCGCATCTTCGGGCCGCTGCCGGACCTTTCGGGCGTGCCGGCCAATGCCGGCCCGCTCGGCACCGATGCCGAGAAGGCGGCCTGGAACGCCATGCCCGCCAGTCAAGCCGAGGAGGTCAACCGCGTCTTTGCCAACATCGGCAAGGCGATCGCCGCCTTCGAGCGCTCGATCGCGCCGCCGCAGACACGCTTCGACCGCTTCGCCATCGACCTGGCTGCGGGCGCCGAGCCGAAAGGCGACGCCGCCTTTTCGCCGGAGGAAATCCTCGGCCTGAAGCTGTTCATCGGCAAGGCCAATTGCGTGACCTGCCACAATGGCCCGCGTTTTACCGACGGCAGCTTCCACAACACCGGCGTGCCGCCGGTCGCGGGCCTGCCGCCGGATCGCGGCCGCGTCGACGCGGTGGCGCAGGTCGAGGCCGATCCGTTCAACTGTTTCGGCGCCTTTCGCGACGGCGATGCCAGCGCCTGCCGCGAGTTGCGCTTCATGGTCAAGACCGGGCCGGAACTCGTCCGCGCCTACAAGACGCCGTCGCTGCGGGGTGCCGCCACCCGGCCGCCCTACATGCACGCCGGGCAGTTTTCCTCCCTCGACGAGGTGGTGGCGCATTATTCGAAGGCACCGGCAAGCGTCGAGGGCACATCCGAGATCCACCCGCTGCAGCTTTCGGACCGCGAACGCGCGGCGCTGGTGGCGTTTTTGAAGACACTGGCGGAGTGAGGGCGGGACAACAACAGCGCTCTCCTACCGATCCTTCACCGTCTCCATCGCGACAAACGTCGAGGTCTGGGCAACGTGCGGCAGGGCGGAGATACGCTCGCCGAGTACGCGGCGGTAGGCGGCGATGTCGGTGGTGCGGACCTTCAGCAGATAGTCGAAGCTCGATGCCATCATGTGGCACTGCTCGATCTCCGGCACCGCCTGCACGGCGCGGTTGAAGGCGTCGAGCGCGGCCGAGCGGGTGTCGGACAGTTTCACCTGGACGAAGGCGACATGGCCTTCGCCCATGCGCTCACGGTCGATGATCGCCTGGTAGCCCCTGATGAAGCCGTCCTTCTCCAGCCGTTTGACTCGTGCCTGCACCGGCGTCTTCGACAGGCCGACTTTCGCCGCCAGTTCCGACATGGAAAGCCGGCCATTGCTGCCCAGAGCCGACAGGATGTTCCTGTCGATGCGGTCCAATTGGTCTTCCGTCACTGAATTCCTGGTCGAATTGGAGGTGATCAGTCCTAATGATAGATCGATCGATCTGTTCTGTCGACTTCTTTGGACCGACTGCAATCCCTACTTATGTTAGCTTGCGCCGTTCGGTCCGGCGACCGTCGGCCCGCTCCCTTATGCTCGCTCTACAGGACCGCCATGCCAGCGCTCGATACCATCCGCCAGCAGATCCGTGCCAATTATTTGCCCGACGAAGACCAGGCGGTGAAGCGGCTGGCCGAGGCGGCCGGGCTGTCCGCGCAAGACCGCAAGGCGATTTCGGCGCGTGCCGCCGATCTGGTGCGGGCGGTGCGCGGCTCGTCCGATCCGCGGCTGATGGAGGTGTTCCTGTCCGCCTATGGCCTGTCGACCAAGGAGGGCGTGGCGCTGATGTGCCTGGCCGAGGCGCTGCTGCGGGTGCCAGACACCGAGACGATGGACGACCTTATCGCCGACAAGATCGCGCCGCACGACTGGTCGGCGCATGCGGGCGGCTCGAGCTCGATCTTCATCAATGCGTCGACCTGGGCGCTGATGCTGACCGGCCGCGTGCTCGACGAGGGCGAGGGCGGCATCGAAGGCACGCTGCGCGCCATGGTGCGCCGGCTTGGCGAGCCGGTCATCCGCAAGGCCGTCGCCGCCGCCATGCGCGAAATGGGCGAGCAGTTCGTGCTCGGCCGCACCATTGCCGAGGCGGTCAGGCGCGGCCGACCGATGACGCAGAAGGGCTATCTCTATTCTTTCGACATGCTGGGCGAGGCGGCCCGCACCGAGGCCGACGCGCTGCGCTACCTCAAGGCATATGCCGATGCCATCTCTTCGCTCGATGCCGGCGCCAACGGCCCCGACATCCGCCAGAACCACGGCATCTCGGTAAAACTGTCTGCGCTGCATCCGCGTTATGAAGTGACGCAGAAGGAAAAGATGCTGCCCGTCATGGCCGAGCGGCTGTTGTCGCTGGCGCTGGCGGCGCGCCATTCGCGCATGGGCCTCAACATCGACGCCGAGGAAGCCGACCGCCTCGATTTGTCGCTCGACGTCATCGAGCGGGTGCTGGCCGAACCGGAGCTTGCCGGCTGGAACGGTTTTGGCGTCGTCGTGCAGGCCTATGGCCCGCGCGCGGCCTTCGTCATCGACTGGCTCTACGAGCTGGCGAGGAAATACGACCGCAGCATCATGGTGCGGCTGGTCAAGGGTGCCTATTGGGACACCGAGATCAAGCGGGCGCAGACGCTCGGGCTCGACGGCTATCCGGTTTTTACCCGCAAGGCCAACACCGACGTCTCCTACCTGGCCTGCGCCAAGAAGCTGTTGGCGATGACCGACCGCATCTATCCGCAATTCGCCACCCACAACGCCCACACCGTCGCCGCGATTCTGTCGATGACGACGGAGCGCGATACGTTCGAGTTCCAGCGGCTGCATGGCATGGGCGAGGCGCTGCATGAGACGGTGCGGCGGGCCGAAGGCACGCGCTGCCGCATCTATGCGCCGGTCGGTGCTCATTCCGACCTGCTCGCCTATCTGGTCCGCCGGCTGCTCGAAAACGGCGCCAATTCCTCCTTTGTCCACCAGCTCACCGACGAGGAAGTCGAGCCCGAGGACATTGCCCGCGACCCGCTCGAAACGGTGGAGAAACAAGGTCCCGCCGCCAATCCAGCGATCGTGCCGCCGTCGGCGATCTTCGGTCCCGGCCGGCGCAACTCCAAGGGTTTCGATATCACCGACACGCTGACGCTGGCTGCGATCGACAAGGCGAGGGCCGAGTTCGCCGGGCCGGAGCGCTGGCACGCCAAGCCGGTCAGCCGCGCTGCCGGCTACGGCAAGCAGCGTCCGGTGGTCAATCCTGCGAAACCTTCGGAAGTGGTCGGCACGGTCAGCGAGGCCGGCGCCAAGCAGGTCGAGACCGCCGTGCGCATCGCCGTCGAGGCACAACCGGCATGGGCAAGACGGCCGGTCGCCGAGCGCGCTGCCATCCTCAACCGGGCGGCCGATCTCTACGAAGCAAACGCCGTCGAGTTCTTTGCACTCTCCGCCCGCGAGGCCGGCAAATCGCTCGCCGACGGCGTCGCCGAAGTGCGCGAGGCGGTCGATTTCCTGCGCTACTATGCGGCTGAGGCCGCCAATGCCGAGGCGGGCACCGAGGCGCGCGGCGCCATCGCCTGCATCTCGCCGTGGAATTTTCCGCTCGCCATCTTCACCGGGCAGATCGCGGCGGCACTCGTCACCGGTAATTCGGTGATCGCCAAGCCGGCCGAACAGACGCCGCTGATCGCCTTCCGCGCTGTCCAGTTGCTGCGCGAGGCCGGCGTGCCGGAGGATGTCATCCAGCTTCTGCCCGGCGACGGCCCCTCGGTCGGCGGCCCGCTGACCGCTGACCCGCGCATTGCCGGCGTCTGCTTCACCGGCTCGACCGAGGTCGCCAAGCTGATCGAAAAGCAGCTCGCCGACACCGCCGCGCCCGACGCCATGCTGATCGCCGAGACCGGCGGCCTGAACGCCATGATTGTCGATTCCACTGCGCTGCCCGAACAGGCGGTGCGCGACATCCTGGCCTCCGCCTTCCAGAGTGCCGGCCAGCGCTGCTCGGCATTGCGCATTCTCTACGTGCAGAAGGACGTCGAGAAGAAGATGCTTGAGATGCTGAAAGGCGCGATGGAAGCGCTCAGCCTCGGCGACCCGTGGCGGATATCGACCGATGTCGGTCCGGTCATCGATGACGAGGCGCAAGCGTCGATCCGTGACTATTGCACCAAAATGGGCCTGCAGGGCCGGCTGATCGCCAAGCTCGAAGCGCCGAAGGACGGCCGCTTCGTTGCGCCGCACGTCTTTCGGGTCAAGGGCATCGAGGAGTTGGAGCGCGAGGTGTTCGGGCCGGTGCTGCATGTCGCCACCTTCGATGCCGACGAGATTGATGCGGTGATCGCGGCGATCAACCGCAAGGGCTATGGCCTGACCTTCGGCCTGCACACCCGCATCGAAGGCCGCGCCCAGCATTTCGTCGATGGCATCCATGCCGGCAACATCTACGTCAACCGCAACCAGATCGGCGCCGTCGTCGGCGCGCAGCCGTTCGGCGGCGAGAGCCTTTCCGGCACCGGGCCGAAGGCCGGCGGCCCACATTATCTTCGACGCTTCCGCAAGGGACCGGAGGCCGGCACCCATCTTGCCGAAGGCCGCAAGGTGACTGCGACCGAGCTCGCCGACAATCTGCCGGACCCGGCGCTTGGCGGCTGGTCGACGCGTCCGGATCGTGTCGCCATCCTGAGGAAACATCTGCGCGGCAAGGGTGCCGCCGCCATCGGCACCGCCGCCGCCATCGATTTCGGCCAGGTCGACCTGCCCGGGCCGACCGGCGAGGCCAACACGCTGTCGCTGTCGCCGCGCGGGCGCGTGCTGTGCCTCGGTCCCGACGCGGATACGCTGCTTGCGCAGACGATCCAGGCGCTGGCCGCCGGCAATGCCGTGCTCGCCGTCGCCCCCGGCGCGCCGGCGGCGCTATCGGCGCTGACCGGCAAGGGCCTGCCGCTGGCGGCGATCGACGGCCGGCCGGACCCGGTCGAAGCGCGCTCGCTGCGCGTCGATGTCGTTGCCTTTTCCGGCACGCCCGAGGCCGCGCGCATCGTGCGCAAGGTCATCGCCGAGCGCGCCGGCCCGATCGTGCCGCTGGTCAGCGAAGTCTATTATCCGGCCGCCTACGCCCACGAGCGCGCCGTCTGCGTCGACACCACGGCGGCGGGCGGCAATGCCAGCCTGCTGGCCGCTGCGTAGGTTTCGCCAGGGTTCGCGTATCGCGGGGCAGGGGCGGCGCCGACTTTGGTATCCACATGAGGACGATCGTTACCTGATAGCGAGCGGAACTTCGAACTGCCAGGCCGAGCGACCGGCTCCTTCCGGAATGGGAGGAAACGGAGAAGCCCGGCGGACTGCGTCGAGTGCGGCTTTGTCCAGCGCGGCAACACCCGAACTGCCCGTCAGCCTAGCCGACCGGACGCTGCCGTTCGAGCCGACGGTAAAGGCAACGGTTGCTGTGCCGGTGGCGCGTGTGCGTGTCGAATTGAAGGCCCGCACCAGTTTTGATCTGATCTTGCCGGGATAGTTCGTGACGGCTGCATTGCCGATGCCTGATTTGCCGCCTCTGCTGGCGGTCAGGATCTTGCCGTCCTTCCTGCCGTCGGCCATGCCGCGCGCGACATCCGTTTCGTCACGGCCGCCGGAGCCGGCTTTTTTCTTCTTGGTGTCGGCTTTGGCCGCAGCCTTGCCCGCCTTCTTGCGCAGGGGCGGCTTTTCGGTTTCAGCCGGTTCGGCTTTTTTGACCGGCTTGTCCTTTGCGGTTGCCTTCTTCGGCCGCTTGGGCTCCGGCCTGTCCGGCTTCGGTTCTTCCGCCGCGCCGACTGTCTCGGTCGTCTGAACCGTTTCCGCCGGCGCCGGGTCGGTTGGTGCCGGTGCGCTTGTCTTGGCAGGCTCGGCCGTTTCTGCGGCGCTGACTGGCGGCGGCACGGCATTGTCGTCGGCAGGCACCAGCCTGTCGGTCGCAAGAACGTCGGGCGATGGGTCCTGGCGCGCCGGCTGGACGGGTTGGGCAGGTGCGGGCTCGGTGCGATCGGCAGGCACAGCGATTTCCGTGGCGGCCTCGTTGACCGGCTCAACCACTTCTTTGTCCGATGTCTCCGCCGCATCGGTGACCGGCTGGAGCGTCTCCTCTGCCGCGGTCGCCTGCGCCTCGACCGTTTCGACCGGCTTGGCGTCCAGCATGGTCACCATCGTCACGTTGGCCACTTCCGGATCGTCTCCGACATCGCCGGCCGCCTGCTGCGGGTCGGCGCCGAGCAGCATTTCGCTTTGCTGGTCGGCACCTTCGATGCTTGGCCGATCGTCCGGCAGCGTGAGAAAGGCCAGCGCCACGGCTACGTGGAATGCGCAAGAGCAGGCGATCGCCACCGTCCAGTTGCGGCGCCGCCGCGTCTGTCGTGCCTGCCGCAATGGCTCCGCAGGCACCGTCGGCAAGTCGCCGTCGGCATCGGCGATGTAACTGTCTTCCGGCCTGTCGCGCAGCGAAACACGCAGCGCCTCGCGCGGGATGGCGAAGTCCGGATCGTCCGGCTCCGGCGGCAGGAAACCGGCTAGTGGCCACGCCACGGCGTTTCGCGCGAATGCGGGTTCCGGTCCCAAAATTCAGACCCCGAAGGCGATGCCAGTCCTGGTCTGCGTCTTCAGCCCGCGCATGCAGGCATTCGGCTCGGCGCCGGCGCATTCCGTGGCGCTGTTGATCAACACGCGGCTGACCTTGCCGCAATCGGTGCCGGCAAGATCGAAACGCGTCACCTTGGTCTTGCCTGCCGGCAGCTCCTTGAAGTCGAGCACGGTCAGCCGGTCGACGACGCCGGCCTCGTTGAACAGCGCGATCTCGAACGCCGCCCGGGAAAGACCGGCGCCGAGATTGTTGGTGACCACGAAGGTCAGGCGGCAGCCCTTGTCGGAAGGCTGCGCGCCATTGAGCTCGAGGATCAGCGCCGGTGCTTGCTGTTGTGTCCACGCTGGAGCCGCCGCAAGCGACATTGCCAGCGCCGCGGCGAACAGACGAAGGGGTGCTGTCACGCCTTGCATCATCGTCAGCCTCCAAACCTCATCGTTGCCGCCAGCTTCAGGGTGACGCCGGGCTCGTAGACGACGCTCGTCGTCGATGCGTTCAGCGGGTTGGCGTATTTGACGTCGAACAGATTGTCGGCGCGGAAATCGACCTTGAAATTGTCGGTCGCCTGGTAGCTGGCGAAGGCATTGACCAGCGTGTAGTCCCTGGCCACCGGGTTGCCCTGCGGCTTGCCGTTGTATTGCACCTCGCCGCCGACGGTCAGCCTGTCCTCGAGGAAGCGAAAGCCGAGTTGCCCGGTGACCTGGGAGGAAGGGATGGTGACAAGGTCCGCCCGTTCGCCTTCATAGGAAATCGTATGGCCGTCGGTGAACGACGCCGAAAGCCCGGCAAAGCCCCAGGCGGCATCATAGACGCCCTCCATCTCGAAACCGTGGATCTTGGCCTTGGCGAAGTTCTGATACTGGAAGCAGATCGGGATGCCCGGGCCGAACGGGCAGCCGCTGGTCGGGTCGAACGGCGAGAGCGTCACGCCGTCTATGTAATCGTCGACGTTGTTGTTGAAATAGGCCGCCTTCAGCCGCAGCGCGTCATCAGCCTCAATGACGCCGTTGGTGCTGTAATTGACGCCAAACTCCACGGTCTTGCCGGTTTCGGGCTTGAGATTGGGATTGGGGAGGAACGGGAAGCTGACGCCGGCTGGATGGTTGCCGCTGATCAGGGTCTCCGACAGCGACGGAGAACGATAGCCTTCAGCGTAGGTGCCGTAGAATTGCAGCCCGGAAAGGCTGGCGCTCTCGAAGGGCGAAATGCCCACTGTGATGCGTGGCGACAGCCGGTCGCCAGAGGTTTCGCCGACATCGCTGTCAAGCTTGTAGCTGTCGTAGCGCAGCCCGGCGATGATCTCGAGCCGGTCCCAGGTGAGCTTGTCCTGAACGTAAGCGCCGGAGACGTTCCTGTTGCCCGAGGGCGTATAGAAGCTGTCGCCGCCAGCCGTGCCGCCTGTCTCGACATCGTCGCCAACCCAGTCGCCGCCATAGGTCAGCTCATGCGCAATGCCGACGGTCTCGAATCTCGACGTGTTCCAAATGTCTATGCCGGAGGTGCCGATGTCGAACGTCGATTTCGAACCCGCCGGCAAAACCACGGGCAGACCGGTGACCGGATCAAACCGGTTTTGCGCCACAAGGGTCGTCAGATCGAGCTTGGTCTTGTTGTAGGATGCGTTAATGTGGAGGTCGAGCCAGCTCTTGTCTTCGTCGGTGATGTTGTAGCGGGCCGTGAACGTATTCGCCTTCAGGTCGGCGTCGTTCACCGGCGCGCTGCCGCTGGTCTCGGTCCATCCGTCGTTCGAGCCGATCCAGCCCAGCTTCAGCTCGCTGTTTTCGCTGGGGCGGATGGTCGTCTTGAGGAGGCCGCTCAAGACGTCGAAGCCAGTGCCCGCCACAGTGTCGCCGCCGCCATGCTTGTAGTCGTCATAGTCGCGGTAGACGATATTGCCGAGCACGTCCCAGTTCTCGTTGATCCGATAGGCGCCGGTGGCGCTGGTGGTCCAGCCTTCGCCGTTGGTTTCGTAGCGCCCGGTCGCGGATGCCGCCCAGGTCTCGTCGGGCTTGAGGAAATCCTGCGCATCCTTGGTGTCGAAAAATACGACGCCGCCGATCGCCCCGGAGCCATAGGTGTTGGCGACCGGACCGCGGATCACATCGACGGATTTGATCAATTCGGGATCGATGTAGAAGGTCGATTGCGTGCCATGATCCGAGCGCTGGAAATTCTGGCGGGCGCCGTCGACGATGACGGAGACGCGGCCGAAGTCCTGCAGGCCGCGGATGTTGATGCTGGAACTGACACGCCTTGTGTCGGCCTGGACGGCGACACCCGGCACACCGAACAGCATTTCGTTGGGCGTCGTCGCCATGCGGCGCTCGAGCTGTTCCTCGTCGACATGGCTGGCTGAAGCAAGCGACTCGATCGCCGTCTCGCCGGTACGGCTGAGGATCAGGATCTTGTCGAGCAGTGTGGTACCCGCCGGGGCCGGCTTTACCTTTTCGGGCTGTTGAGACGGGTCAGTCTGCTGCTGGTCGGCTGCCGGTTGGGCGGCCTGCTGGGCGTCGGCCGGTGTGGCAAGCAGCGGGATCGCCGCCGCGCCGGCCAGCAACGCGGCCATTTTGCTTGTCATAGAACAATGTGTCAGGCCGCTGCCCGCCAGCCGTCCCCAATTCGCCAACCCCATGCTGCAGCTCCAAGAATCCATGTTCGATGCTGGCTGGCTTGGGGCTCGCTGGCATTTTTCATCGTGTCCGGCGTCTTAAATGTTGACTCATTTACTCCGGTATTGCACTGCTAGATAACATGATCATTCGAGTCAAGAATTGAATCGGCATTTCACGCAGGCGCCGCGCCAGATGCCCGGCACAGGAAAGGGATCGAACCAATGAACACGCACAATCCCAGCGACTTTCGCTATCGCGTCCGCCGTTCCGACGAAAATTCCGTCCGTTTCGATCGGGTCCAATCGGCCGTGAGAACGCTGTCCAGCAACACGCTGTTCCAGGGCGAGCACGAGATCGGCATCGAGCATCATGGTGCGCTGTACCGGCTGAAGATCACCCGGCAGGGCAAGCTCATCCTCAACAAGTAGGTGGTAGAAATGGACCAGCGCGTAAAACCCGCCCCGCACGAGATCCGGCGGGCACGGGCAGACAATCCGAAAATGCGCGAGCGCGACCTCGCCGCCCAGCTCGGTATTTCGGAGGCCGAACTGGTCGCCGCGCATTGCGGCGACTGCGTCGTGCGCGTCGAGCCGCGTGTCAACGACCTTTTGACTGGCCTCGAAGCTGTCGGTGAGGTGATGGCGCTGACCCGCAACGAAAGCGCGGTGCACGAGAAGATCGGCGTCTACGACAAGGTCGTCACCGGTAATCACAATGCCATGGTGCTCGGCGAAAATATCGACCTGCGTATTTTCCCAAAAGTTTGGGCGCACGGCTTTGCCGTGGAAAAGCGCGATGGCGCCGACATCCGCCGCAGCCTGCAGTTCTTCGACACCGCAGGCGAGGCGGTACACAAGGTGCATCTCAGGCCAGCCTCCAACCTCTACGCCTATCAGAAACTGGTGGCCGGGCTGGAATCGCCGAACCAGGAGCCGACGGTGGCGATTTCAGCGGGCACGGCTGACGAGACCGAGACTGCGGACAATTCGGCGAGCATCGACGATCTGCGCGACCGCTGGAGCCGGCTGACCGACGTGCACCAGTTCTTCGGCATGCTGAAGACACTGAAGATCAGCCGCCGACAGGCGGTGCGCATGGTCGGCCAGGACTACGCCTGGCTGGTCGACAAGGATGCAGTGAACGCCATGTTCAACCACGCCGCTGCCGGCGCCATGCCGATCATGTGCTTTGTCGGCAATCGCGGCTGCATCCAGATCCATTCCGGCCCCGTCGCCTCGATCAAGCCGATGGGACCATGGCTCAACGTGCTCGACGAGACCTTCCATCTGCACCTGCGGACCGACCACATCGATGAGGTCTGGGCCGTGCGCAAGCCGACCGGGGACGGCCATGTCACGTCGCTCGAAGTCTATGGCGCCGACGGCAAGATGATCATCCAGTTCTTCGGTAAGCGGCATGAAGGCGAAAGCGAGCGCGACGACTGGCGCTTTCTGGCCGAAAACCTGCCGCGTATCCCAAGCCCGACCGCAGCCTGAGGAAAACGACGATGGTTCTTGTCTCCAGGCTGGCATCGGTCTCCAGGTCGGCGCTTGGTCCTGCGGCCGCCGTTTTCCTGGCCTTCGCCGCGCTGATAACGGCTCAAGCCGCTGAGGGCATCGCGACTTTCGCCGATCGCTCGAGGATCGTGGCTATTGGTGGCTCGATCACCGAGATCGTCTACGCGCTCGGTGAACAGGATCGTCTTGTCGCACGCGATTCGACCAGCCGCTATCCGCAAGCGGCGGTGGAACTGCCGGATATCGGCTACATGCGCCAGCTGTCGCCGGAGGGTGTGCTGTCGGTCAAGCCGTCGGGCATATTGGCCCTGCGCGGCAGCGGACCGAAGGAAGCCGTCGACGTCTTGAAGAAATCAAGCATCCCGTTCATCGAGGTGACCGAGCATTATGATAATCAAGGCATTCTCGAAAAGATCCACATCGTCGGCAAGGCGCTTGGCACCGAGGCCAAGGCCGATGCGCTGGCGGCCCAGATAGACGCCAAGCTGAAGGCAGCCGAAAAGCAGACCGCCTCGATCAAGGAGCGCAGGCGCATCCTGTTCGTGCTGTCGATGCAGGGCGGCAAGCTGCTTGCTGCCGGCAGCGACACCGCCGCCGACGGCATCATCAAGCTTTCGGGCGGCATCAACGCCATCGACGGCTTTGCCGGCTACAAGCAATTGTCGGACGAGGCAGTCATCACCGCCAGGCCCGACGTGATCCTGATGATGAACAACGCCGGGCCGGCCACCGCGGATGACGAATTGTTTTCGAACCCTGCCGTGGCTTCGACGCCGGCGGGTGCCGCCCGCAAGCTGATCCGCATGGACGGCGGCTATCTGCTCGGCTTCGGCCCGCGCACGGCCGACGCCATCCACGACCTCGCCGTCTCGCTCTATGGCGGCCAGGTCACGGATTGAGCGCGATGGCGGATCATTCGATCGCCGGTGCGGCGGGCATCATGGCGACGGCAGCCGAGGGTGATCGTTCGCGGCGCGCCCGCCTTGTCATCGTGCTGCTCTGCGTCGGGTTGACTATCGCCGCGATGTTGTCGCTGACCTCCGGCGCATCCGATGCCTCGGCCATCGGCGTCATGCACGACTGGCTGTTCGGCGCGTTGCCCGGCGACGCGGCATTGAGCGCCCGCGACCGCCTGATCATCCATGACATCCGTCTGCCGCGGGTTGTTCTGGGCGTGCTGATCGGCGCATCGCTTGCAGTCTCCGGTGCCGTCATGCAGGGGTTGTTCCGCAATCCGCTGGCCGACCCCGGCCTGATCGGCGTTTCGGCCGGATCGAGCCTCGGTGCGGTCGCCGTCATCGTGCTTGGCTCGACCATGCTGGCGCCGCTGACTTCGGCGCTCGGCACGATGGCTTTGCCGCTGGCTGCGTTCTGCGGCGGGCTGGCTACGACATTGGGTCGCGACACGGCAAGGCCAGACCTCCGTCGCCACCATGCTGCTCGCCGGCATCGCGCTGGCCGCGCTTGCCATGGCGCTGACCGGCATCCTGATCTTCATGGCCGACGACCGGCAATTGCGCGACCTGACCTTCTGGCAGCTCGGCTCGCTGGGCGGCGCAACCTGGCAGAAGATCGGCTCGGTCGGGCCGGTCATCGTGCTGGCGCTGGCGGCAATGCCGTTCCTGGCGCGCGGCCTCAACGCGCTGGCGCTCGGCGAGGCCACGGCCGGCCATCTCGGCATTCCGGTGCAGCGGCTGAAATACTCCGCGATTGTCGGCGTCTCGGCAGCGGTCGGCGCGTCGGTCGCCGTCAGCGGCGGCATCGGCTTCGTCGGCATCGTCGTGCCGCATTTGCTGCGCCTGCTGATCGGCCCCGACAACCGCTATTTGCTGCCGGCATCGGCACTGCTTGGTGCCGCGCTGCTGCTGTTGGCCGACGCCGTCGCCCGCACCATCGTTGCCCCGGCCGAATTGCCGATCGGCATCGTCACCGCGGTCGCCGGTGCGCCGTTCTTCCTGTGGATCCTGCTGCGCAAGCGCGGCGTCATCGACTTGTGAGACTTTGCCTATGATCGAAGCGCGCGATGTCTCGGTGGCGATTGGCGGCAAGCGCATTGTCGCCAATGTCGATTTCGAGGCGCGGCCCGGCGAAATCGCGGCCATCGTCGGCCCCAACGGTTCGGGCAAGACGACCTTCCTCAGAGCACTGTCCGGCGATCTTGGCTATTCGGGAGAGGTCACCGTCAACGGCCGCAATCTATCGGCGATGAAGCCGGTCGATGCGGCGACGGTCCGTGCGGTGCTGCCGCAGGCGACGACGCTGTCGTTTCCGTTCACCGTGCGTGAGATCGTCAGGCTAGGCCTGGTCGGCGGGCGCTCCGGCGCGTTGCCCGGCGAGGACCGGCGCCTGCCCGAACGGGCGCTGGCTCGCGTCGACCTCGACGGTTTCGCCGGCCGCTTCTACCAGGAGCTGTCCGGCGGCGAACAGCAGCGCGTGCAGCTTGCTCGCGTACTCTGCCAGGTCTGGGCGCCGGTGCTCGACGGCAAGCCGCGCTATTTGTTCCTCGACGAGCCGGTGTCCAGCCTCGACATCAAACACCAGCTGATCATCATGGACATCGCCCGCGATTTCGCCAGACGCGGCGGCGGCGTGGTCGCCATCCTGCACGACCTCAATTTGACGGCGATGTATGCCGACCGGATTTTCGTCATGCATCGCGGCAGGCTCGCCGCTACAGGTTCGCCGCAACAGGTGCTCAGCGACGAGCTGATCGAAAAGGTCTTCGATTGCCGGCTGAAGGTCGGCGTGTTGCCGGCGGCAAACATGCCGTTCGTATTGCCGCAGTCGGGCCTGCAAATGGCGGTTTCCTGCGCTTCCGGCCTTCGCCGGCCGAAGCATTCATGAGAGGTGCGGCAGTTAAGGCTATGGCCGGCGCAGGCCGGTACTCACGTACCCAAACGTACGCTCGGTTCCGGTTCTCGGAACCCACCATTTTGGTCGCTTCGCGCCCGTCTTCGACTCCGGCTCGGCCTGACCTGAATCTCAACAGACCTCACCAATTGAGATGCGACCAAAAATCAGGCGGCCGGCGCCCTTTGCACCAGCATGTCGATGCCGAGCAGGTGCCGCACATTCGGGCGCGCCGCCACCAGATCGGCGATCGTGTAGCGCGACAGCACGGCGAAGAAGGCGTTGAGCGCTTCGCGCAATGCCGAATTCAGCGCGCAGCTGTCAACCAGCGGACATTCGGCGGCGTCGTTCTCGAAGCACTCGGCCATGGCAAAGCTTTCCTCCGTTACCCGCACGACATCGAACAGGCTGATTGATTCGGCCGCGCGGCCGAGCCTGACGCCGCCATTCCTGCCGCGCACCGTTTCGATCAGGCCGTTTTCGACCAGCGGCTGCAGGATCTTGAACAGGAAAAGTTCCGATACCGAATAGGCGGCGGCGATCTCGGGGATGCGGCTCAACCGCTCTGTGTTGGCGGCGCAATACATCAGAATGCGCATGGCGTAGTTGGTCTGACGGGTAAGCCGCATTGTGTCCTCACATAACAGTGGTTGGCGTCAATATGGCCTATAGTTTGGAACAATTCCAGACTGGCGCTGCATAATAGATGAATTCCGGCGTCAAGTTTGCGTGCACGATTGCGCGCACCGGAACCAGCGGCGCGCTTTCTAGGGCAGGCGGCACTAGATAAGTTCGCATACACGATCAGGAGCGGCCCATCATGTCACGACCAGCCCCGGCATTTGCATCCGTCGCGTCCGTCCGGTTCGACGCCGATGCCGACGCCAAGCTTTCGGCGCTCAGGCGCACCAAGTTCGTCGCCGCCGCAGCACTCGCGTTTTGCGTGCTGATCTTCGCGGTGGCGAAATCGCTCGAGAGCCGGCATGCATGGCTGGGCTTCGTCGCCGCTTTCGCCGAGGCGGCGACGATCGGCGGGCTGGCCGACTGGTATGCGGTGGTGGCGCTGTTTCGGCGGCCGCTTGGCCTGCCGATCCCGCATACGGCCATCATCCCGGAAAACCAGAATCGCATCGCCGACAATCTCGGCCGCTTCATCGAGGTGAATTTCCTGGCGCCGGAACCGGTGCGCGAAAAGCTCGCCGAGGTCGACTTTTCCGCGCTGGTCGCGGACTGGCTGGCCGACCCGAACCGCGCCGCCGATTTATCGCGCTTCGTCGGCCGGCTGGTGCCGCAGACGCTGGCGGCGGTCGAGCAATCCGGACTGCGCGGCTTCGTCACCAGCCGTATGCTGGAGCAGATCGAAAAGGTGCCGCTGGCGCCGCTCGCCGCCGAGCTGCTGTCGGCGCTGACTGATGATCGTCGCCACCAGAAATTATTCGACGAGTTCACCAAGGTGGTCGGCCGCTTCCTGAGCGACGAGCAGGCGCTGGCGACGATGCGCGAGAAGATCCGCGAGGAACTGCCGTCGCTGTTCAACCTGTTTCGCGCCGACGCCTATCTGTTGAAGAAGATCGTTGCGTCGGCCGGCTCGCTGCTCGATGAGGTGCGCGCCGATCCGCACCACCCGATGCGAGCCGAATTCGACCTTTTCGTCGAAACCTTCGTCGAGCGGTTGAGGACATCCAAACAATATGCCAGGCGCGCCGAAAAGCTGAAGCGCGATTTCCTTGCCCGGCCGGAGCTCAGTGCGCTGGCCGGCGATATGTGGGACAGCCTGCGGCTGTTCATCGAACAGGACGCCAAGGCGCCCAATTCGATGATCCGCGACCATCTCGCCACCATGTTCGTCGAGGTCGGCCGCCATCTTGCCGACGACGCGCAGATCAGGGCCGACATGAACCAGGGCTTCATCGTGGCGCTGGCCTCCTTCGTCGAAAGCCAGAAGAGCGGCGTGTCGAAGTTCATCGCCGACCAGGTCAAGCGCTGGGACCTCGCGCAACTGACAAGGCTTATCGAAATGAACATCGGCAAGGACCTGCAATATATCCGCTTCAACGGCATGATCATCGGTGGCCTTGCCGGCCTCGTGCTCTACACTGCCGAACGGCTGTTTCTTGTCGGCTGACTCGTCCGAATGGACCGCTGAGCTTCGCTGCACTATCTTCCGTGCAGTGGCGGCGTTGGCGGCAACAGGGGGAGAGAACCAGCATGGCAAAACGACCGGAGTCCGAGTCCTTCATCGACATATTCGGCAAGTTCGGCCGCGACCTGAAGCTGCCGAATGTCGATGTCGAGGCGATCCTCGCCCACCACGCCAGGAACTTGGAAGCGCTGGAGAAGTCGGCACGGGCGAGTGCCGCCGGAGCGTCGGCGCTGTTGTCAAGGCAACGCGAGATGCTGCAGGACACACTGCGCGAAATCACCGACATGGCACAAAGCTACAGAGCGCCCGGCAATCCGCAGGAAATGATGCAGAAGCAGGCGGCGTTCGCCAGGAAATCCTTCGAGACCGCGCTGAAGAATGCCGGCGAGATGACCGAACTGGCGAGGGCGTCCGGCACCGAATCGATCGAAATCCTGCGCAGCCGCATCAAGGAGGCGATGGAGGAGATCCGCGCCGGCCACGACAAGAGGTAAGCTGTTCCCCGGCAGCACGCTTGCCGGCGGCGAAGACCGGCGGTTCGCGGCCGAAGATTATGGGCTGGAATCGCACTGGCGAATTGACAGGGGCGGCCCGTCGTGGTCCGGAACAGGCAAGCGATCGGGAAAGCAGGAATGACGCAGATACGGCCGAGGACGCCGCCGACCTTCGAGCAACTCAGGGCGATGGCCGGGCAGGAGTTGGGCGTTTCGGACTGGACGCTGGTCGATCAGCACCGCATCGACCAGTTTGCCGAATGCACGGGCGATCATCAATGGATCCATGTCGATCCCGAGCGGGCGAAGCGGCAAAGCCCGTTCCGCACCACGATCGCGCATGGCTATCTGACTCTGTCCATCATCGGCGCGCTGGCGCTCGAGATGGGGATCGTACCCGAAAACACGCAGGCCGCGTTCAACTACGGTTTCGACAAAGTGCGCTTCGTGGCGCCGGTCAGGGTCGGCTCGCGAATCAGGCTGCGCACCACGCTGTTGTCGATGGAAGACAAAGGTCCGGGGCAATATCTGATGAAGGCCGCCAATACGGTCGAGATCGAAGGCGAGCAGAGGCCGGCGCTGACCGCCGAGACGCTCGTCATGCTTTATGCACGCCGCAAGCGGGCAGGGGCCTGAGAGTTCAGCCTCAGTTTTGCGGCAGCGCAATCAACGCGACATCGCCTGTTCAAGCGCCCTGAAAACCCGGTCGTCTCCCGATTGGGCGACGTTGAAGCGCATGTAACGGCTGGCCGACCGGGACAGGCTGAACGCATTGCCGGGCGCGAGCACGACGTTGGCCGACAGGGCATGGCGGGCGACATCCGCGGCATCTATCCCCTCCGGCAGCCTGCACCACAGAAACATGCCGGCCGGCTGATCTATCCATGGCACGATGCCGATCGCCCTCAGGCGGGTGCTGGTTTCCTCCATTGCGCGCGAAAGCCGCGCGCGCAGCAGGTCCACGTGCTTGCGATAGAGGCCATCCTTCAGCAGCGTCAGTACCAGTTCGGATGCAAGCCGACCGCTGCCGAACGACGTGGCGATCTTGAGATCGGTCAATCCTTCCATCCAGTCGCGAGGAGCGGCGATGAAGCCGCAGCGCACCGATGCCGACAGCGTCTTGGAAAAGCTTCCGATGTGGATGACCCGGCTGAGGCCGTCGAAGGCAGCCAGCCGGGGCGCGGGCGTGTGTTCGAAATCGGCGAAGATATCGTCCTCGATGATGGTCAGCCCTGACTGGTCGGCGAGCTTCAGCACCCGATGGGCAACGACCGGGGACAATATGGCGCCGGTCGGATTGTGGAGCGCCGAATTGGTGATGTAGAGGCGCGGCCGATGCTCGTTCAGTGCCTGCGCGAACAGCTCGATGTCCGGACCCGAGCGCGTGTAGGGGACGCTGATCACCTTGGCCCGATGGGCGCGCAACAGGGCATGGAAGTTGAAGTAGCAGGGATCGTCGACCAACACCGTGTCACCCGGTTCGAGCAGGAACCGGCACAGCAGGTCGATCGCCTGAGTGCCCGATTCCGCCAGCATGATCTGGTCCGGGGAGGCTTCGATACCGTGCTCGGCCATGCGCCGCGCCAGCAGATGGCGTAGCGCCGGCAAGCCGAGCGGCGTGCCGTAATCGGTCAGCGCTGCGTCGTCGGCGCGGGCCATCGTCCGCAGCGCGCGACGCAATCCGGCCTCGGGCATCCATGACGCCGGCAACCAGCCGCAACCCGGTTTCAGGACGCCGTCGCCGGCTTCCAGCGATTGGCGCGAGACCCAGAGCGGGTCGACAGCACGGTCAAGCCTGGGGCCGATCTCGGCCAGTGACAGCGGAGCCAGCGGTCCGGCGGCATAGAAACCCGAGCCTGGCCGCGAGCGGATCATGCCTTCCGCCGCCAGACGCTCATAGGCTTCGACCACGGTGGATTTGGAAACCTGCATGGCCTTGGCGAACGCCCGGATCGAAGGCAGCCGCGTTCCCGGTGTGAGGCTGCGCGCGGCGATCCTGTGCCTGATCGTCGCCATGACGCTTTCGACAAGCGTTCGGCTGCGCTCATCTGTTGTCGTCTGCTCATCCATCCGTACTGCTCGCCCTACCATAACGGTTTTGTCAAACTGTACCTGATTGTCTCTGGCGGAGCCATACGCCCGGCCCGATAGAGGGCGAAATCAGCGGGGCATCAATGAACAAGGCGGCGAGTCGTTGGGCGGCGAGTAGTTGGGCGGCGAGTGGCTGGGTTAACGGGTTCATAGGCGTGCTGATCTTCAGCGGTTCGCTTCCGGCGACGCGCGTGGCGGTGATGGATTTCGATCCGGTGTTCGTAACGGTCGCCCGTGCGGCTTCGGCGGGCATCCTCGGCCTGGCGCTGCTGCTCATTTTTCGTCAGAAGCGTCCGGAGCGGCGAGATCTGTTCCCGCTGGCGATCGTGGCGCTTGGCGTCGTGGTCGGCTTTCCCCTGCTGACGGCGCTGGCGCTCAAGCACATCACGTCGGCTCACTCCATCATTTTCGTCGGCCTGTTGCCGTTGGCGACCGCGATCTTCGGTGTGGTTCGAGGCGGTGATCGCCCGAAGCCGGCGTTCTGGCTGTTCTCGTGCCTCGGCAGCGCCCTTGTTGCCGGTTTCGCAGTCACCCAAGGCCTGTCGGTCTCGCCGCTCGGCGACATCTTGATGCTGGCCGCCATCATCGTGTGTGGATTGGGCTATGCCGAAGGAGCGGCGCTGTCGCGCAAACTCGGCGGTTGGCAGGTGATTTCGTGGGCGCTGGTGCTGTCGCTGCCCCTCATGCTGGCGCTGACGTTCATCACTTTGCCGCCGTCGCTCGAAAGTGCCGGCAGGGGCGCCTGGATCGGCTTGGCCTATGTTTCGCTGTTCAGCATGCTGATCGGTTTCGTGTTCTGGTATCGCGGCCTGGCGCAAGGCGGCATCGCCGCCGTCGGGCAGTTGCAACTGCTGCAGCCCTTCTTCGGCCTCGGGCTGGCGGCAGCGCTGCTGCATGAGCAGGTCAGTCCCGCCATGATCGCCGTCGCCGCCGCCGTCGTACTTTGCGTCGTCGGTGCCAAGAGATATGCGAGATAGGTGCGCCAGTTGCCGGAGTTGCATGCGAACCGGGTGGAAACCCTCAAGGATGCTTGGCAACGATATCAGTTCGCCCGGCCGTGGCGCGGGCTGAAAATACCGCAAGGATCAGCGCCATCAGCACCAGGCCCGTCGCCACCTGGAAAGTGACCTGCATCCCTCGTGCCGCTGCCGCAGGTGCCAACACTGCCAAGCCAGTGCCTTCCCCAGCCGATGCGAAGGCGAACACCGCGCCCATCACCGACGCACCGGTGATCAGGCCGAGATTGCGCGACAGATTGAGCAGGCCGGAGACGACGCCACGCTGGTCGGATGCGACGCCCGTCATCACGGCCGAATTGTTGGAGGTCTGAAACAGGCTGTAGCCGGTGCAGACGATGATGATTGGCAAGACATAGCCGGCAATACCGAATTCCGCCCGCGACAGAGCAAAGGTGCCAATAGCGAGATCGAACAGGCCGACGATCATCATCCGGTTCGCCCCGAAACGATCGACCAGGCGTCCGGCCGGCAGCGCCGCCAATGCGGTAATCAGAGGGCCGGTCGACAGAACCAGCCCGACCATGGCCGCGTCTAGCCCAAGCGCGCGCGACAGATAGAATGGTGCGACCACCAGCGTCGCCATCATCACCGTGGCGACGATCAGGTTCATGGCGAGGCTTGCGTTCAACGCCTGGTCGCGGAACCTCGCAGGCTGGATCAAAGGGTTCTGGACCCTTGTCTGCGCAATGACAAACAGCAGGCCAGCCACGGTGGCGGCAATCAGCAAGCCGACATTGAGAGAACCAAAACTGCCACGCCCAAGGGTCATGGCGAGCGCATAGGCGGCTAGCGTCAGCGCGAGCAAAGCCGTGCCGATCCCGTCGAAACCGCGCCGACCTGGCGTCTTTTTTCCGGCCGGCAGGAAGCGCCAGGCAAGCGCAAAGGCCAGCATCCCCAATGGCAGATTGATGAGGAAGATCGCGCGCCAGCCGAGGCCGGCGATCAACAGTCCGCCAAGCGAGGGGCCAAGCGTGGTGCCGATCGCCGACATGGCGCCGAGCAGGCCCATGGCGCTGCCGGTTTTATCCCGGGGAACCGTGTCGGCGACAAAGGCCAGCGTCAGAGCCATCATAATGGCCGCGCCGAGCCCCTGTGCCGCCCGAGCGGCAATCAGCAGCCAGAGCGTCGGCGCGAGCCCGCAAAGCACCGATGCAAACGTGAACAGGGCAATGCCGCCGAGCAACAGCGGTCGGCGGCCGAATACGTCGGCGAGCCGCCCGACGCTGACGATCAAGGTAGTAATGGCGAGCAGATAGGCCAGGACGACCCATTGCACGAGCTGGAACGATGCGCCGAATGCCTGCATCAGCGATGGCAGCCCGACGCTGGCGATGCTGGTGGCGAGCGACGACAGCAGCGTTGAAAGCGACAGGCTTGCCAATGCCCATCGGGTCGAGCGTGCGCCGCTCACCGGGGCAACTTCGTCCCAGATCTTTTCAGCGGTCGATGCCAAGGTGAACTCCTTTGCCGGCAGCCCCCAATCGGAGCTGTCGGACGCTATTCCCTCGCATGATGTGGCGGAAGGCGCAGTATTTGCATCTTATTCGTGCATGAAACGCCACATCGCGGCCGAGCTGTGCTACGGTCCTTCCATGTCGTCACCCGATCTCAATCTGCTTGTCGCCCTCGATGTGCTGCTGAGCGAGGGCAGTGTGGCGCGCGCGGCCGGGCGGCTGCGCCTCAGTCCCTCGGCGATGAGCCGGACGTTGGCGCGGTTGCGCCAGGCGACAGGCGACCCATTGTTGGTCCGGGCCGGCCGTGGCCTGGTTGCGACGCCGCGCGCGCTCGAATTGCAGCAACAGGTAGGCCGCGTCGTTCAGGATGCGGAAGCGCTGCTGCGCCCGGCCAAGCTCCTCGACCTCTCTGCTCTCGACAAGGTCTTCACGCTGCGCGCCAACGAAAGTTTCGTCGAGGAGTTCGCACCGCGTCTTCTGACCCGTGTCGAAGCGGATGCACCTGGCGTGCGGCTGCGTTTTGCGCCGAAATCCGACAAGAACGACATGTCGTTGCGTGACGCGGCGGTTGACCTCGAAATCGGGGTTGCCAGTGAAACGAACCCTGAAATGCGCATTCAGGCGCTGTTTCGCGACCGCTTCATCGGTGCGGTGCGAACGGGTCACAGCCTGGGCGAGGGCCCAATGACGCCGGAACGCTATGCGGCCGGCCGCCACATCAGCGTTTCGCGGCGTGGCCGCGAAAAGGGCCCGATCGACGAGGCCTTGAAACTGCTCGGTCTCCAGCGGACGATCGTGTGCATGGTTTCCAGCTTCTCGGCCACGCTCGCCATGGCGCGCGCCTCCGATCTGATCGCCAGCGTCCCCGAACGGCACACGCTGGGCGCGCGCACGGGCATGTACAGCTTCCCGTTGCCGGTCGATATCGAGGAGGTCACCATTTCGATGCTGTGGCATCCGCGACTCGATGCCGATCCAGCACAACGCTGGCTGCGAGCCTGCGTGCGGGAGGTCTGCGCGTCGTTTCGCTGATCCAGGCTCAGGGCGTGATCTAGAATCTGGTCACCACGCCGATGCCTATGCCTTCGAAGCCGCCCATCGCCATCAATGCGGCCGGCGCCTCTTCGAGGCTGATCTTCTTGCCGACCAGCAGTTCGGGTTTCAGCTTGCCGGTACGGATCATCTCCATCATCGCCTGGTAGCGGAACGCCTGCATGCCGTGGCTGCCGCGGATTTCGAGCTCGAATGCGATCACCTTGTCCATCGGTATCTGCGGCCTGGCATGGTCGCCGAGCATCAGGCCGACCTGCACGTGGCGGCCGCGACGGCGCAGGTTCGCGATCGAGTTGAAAGAGGTTGTGGGGTGGCCGAGCGCGTCCATCGACATATGCGCGCCGCCATTGGTGATCTGCTTGACCGCCTTGACCACGTTCGGCGTCTTTGCCGCGTTGATCGTCGCCACCGCGCCGATCTTTTTGGCAAAGTCCAGCTTCTCGTCCGTGAGGTCGATGGCGACGACATTGGCGCCCATGGCGCTGGCGATCATGATCGCCGACAGGCCGACGCCGCCGCAGCCATGCACGGCCACCCATTCGCCGGGCGTCACCCGGCCCTGATCGACGATGGCGCGGAACGAGGTGACGAAGCGGCAGCCGAGGCTGGCGGCGGTGGCGAATTCCATCTCGTCGGGCAAGCGTACGAGATTGGTGTCGGCATGGTCGATGGCGACATATTCGGCGAACGAACCCCAGGCGCTGAAGCCGGGCTGGAACTGATGTTCGCAGACCTGGTGGTTGCCCGAGGTGCATTCGAAGCAGCGGCCGCAGCCGACGGCAAACGGCACAGTGACGCGCTCGCCGCCCTTCCAGCGGGTCACCTGGTTGCCCACCGCGGCCACGACGCCGGCAAGCTCGTGGCCAGGCACATGCGGCAGGCGGATACCGTCGTCGTGCCCCATCCAGCCATGCCAGTCGCTGCGGCAGAGGCCGGTGGCCTCAACCTTGATGACGACGCCTTCCGGGGCCGGCGTCGGATCCGGCACGGTCTGGATCGTCGGCGCCTCGCCGAATTTTTCGAAGACGACGGCTTTCATCGGCTGTTCCTCATGACTTCTGCGATTTGCGGTCTATTCGGCATCGATCTGGTTCTCAGGCGCGGCCTTCTGGAACGCCGGCAGCGCCGTGCAGGCGGCATTGATGCGCGAGATTGTCGGGTAGGGCGTCATGTCGACGCCGAAGCGGGCATTGCTGGTGACCTGTGCGACCAGGCAGATGTCGGCCAGCCCCGGCGTGTCGCCATGGCAGAATGTCTTGGTCTCGGGCGAGGAAGCCAGAATCTTTTCAAGCGGCTGGAAGCCTTCGTTGACCCAGTGCCGGAACCAGTTGACGACATCCTGGTCGCCGGCGCCGAACAGTGTGCGCAGCGAGGTCAGCACGCGCAGATTGTTCACCGGATGGATGTCGCAGCCGATCATCTGCGCCAGCATCCTGACGCGGGCGCGGCCAGGCGCATCCGTGGGCAGCAGCGGTGGCTCAGGCGTGGTCTCGTCGAGATATTCGATGATCGCCAGCGATTGCGTCAGTAGCCTGCCGTCGTCCAGGACCAGTGCCGGCACCAGCCCTTGCGGATTGACCGCGAGGTAGGCGGGTTCGAGATGCTCGCCGTGGCGCAAATGATGCGGCACGTAGTCGTAGGACAGGCCCTTCATCTCCAGCGCGATCCGCACCCGGTAAGAGGTCGAGGAGCGGTAGTAGTTATGGAGGACGATGTCGCTCATCGGATCGGTTGGCCGATGGTCAGTTCGATTTCGCCGATGCCGTCGACGCCACCGGTGATCTTTTCGCCCGGCCCGACGGCGCCGACGCCAGCCGGTGTTCCGGTGAAGATCAGGTCGCCGGGCTTAAGCTCTAGCGCCTCGCTGCAAATCGAGACGATGTCGGGAACCGGCCAGATCAGTTCGGCGAGGTCGCCGTCCTGCCTGATCTCGCCGTCGACCGCGAGCCAGATGCGGCCCTTGTCGGGATGACCGGATTTTTGCGCCGGAACCAGCGGGCCGCAGGGCGCTGAACGGTCGAAGGCTTTCGACCAGTCCCACGGCCTTGCCGCCTTTTTTGCCTCGTCCTGAAGGTCGCGGCGAGTCAGGTCGACGCCGACGCCGTAGCCCCAGACATGGTCCAGCGCGCGCTCGCGCCGGATGCGGAAGCCGGCTCCGCCGATCGCGACGACCAGCTCGATTTCGTGATGCAGGTTTTGGGTCAGCGGCGGGTAGGGGATAATCGTGCCCGAACCGACCGCCGCATCGACCACTGCGTCGCCTGGCTTGGTGAAGAAGAAGGGCGGGTCGCGCTCGTCATTGCCGAGCTCGCGGGCATGAGCGGCGTAGTTGCGGCCGACGCAGAAGATCCGGCGCACGGCAAAACGCTCCGGCGAGCCGGCCACGGCCACCGACGGGGTTGCGGGCAGGGGAAGGACGAAGTCTGTCATGCACTGTCTCAGTTCAGTGGATATGTCGCCGGCACATTCGGCCGATTTGGGCAAACGGGCAAGGCATTGGATGGCGGAAGAGCAGGCCTGCCGCACGGTGCCGCGGAAATCACCGGTACATTTTGCTCTGCCGGCCAAGATGGAGATGTACCATTTGCCGTTAGGCTGGCCATGGCGCGCAGCGCCTGCCGCCAACGCCTGAGACTGTCGACCGTTTCGGGGAACGGACGTGACAGCCCCCTTTCGGTCCGCCCCCGTACTTCGGGCGTGTCGTTATCTCGCACTTGCACAAAGCTCTGGTGCGCTGCAATATAGCTGGAGGAATGCGGCCTCCAGCCCGCCTTTCGCAGGTTCAATGAAGGGACCGGCATGACGGACATCTCCGCGACGCGTCTTGTCGTGTCCAGGCCTGTCGCCGATAGCTCGGCAAGAACCAGGCTTGCCTATCTCGACGGCTGGCGCGGCCTGTCGATCGCGCTGGTGCTGATCGGCCATTTCTTCCCCGTTCCCGGCATCAATCTCGGCGTCCTGGGCGTCGAATTCTTCTTCGTGCTCAGCGGCCGGCTGATGGCCGAGATCCTGTTTGTCGAATACTATCCGCTGAAGAAATTCTTCAAGCGCCGGTTCTCCCGCATCTACCCGGCACTGCTGATTTTTGTCGTCGCCGCGATGGTTGCCCTGTCCGGCACATTCATCGCCTTCAAGTGGAAGGCGGCGCTGACGGCGCTGACGTTCACCTACAACTATGCCGGAATTCTCGTCACCCGCGCCGGCGCGCTCGACCATATCTGGTCGCTCTGCGTCGAAGAGCACGCCTATATCATCCTGGCGCTGATCAGCGTCGTCGTCTCGGGGCGGTCCCGGGTCATCATGTTGCTCGGTGCATTGTCGGTGCTGGCCATGGCAAACGGCGCCATCTCCTACTGGGTGCTCGCAATAGGCTACGAGGGCACCTATTGGCGCACCGACGTGCACATCGCCTCGATCCTGCTGTCGGCGGTGATATGCCTGCTCAAGGCCGACGACAGGCTGCCGGCGCTGTTCAAGGGGCCGCATGTCGCCCTGGCGGCCTCAGTACTGGCTGTGCTCCTTTTCATGGCTGCCGTGCCAACCCCGATCCACTATCTGGTCGCGGTGCCGCTGCTGGCACTCGCCGTCAATTCGCTCGACTTCGGCAGCCGGTATCTGACCGGGTTTCTATCGTCCCTGCCGATGACGATGCTGGGGCTGTGGTCGTATTCGCTCTATCTTTGGCAGCAGCCCTTTTATCAATTCGTCGACATAAAAGGCAGTTCGCCGTGGTTGATGCTTGCGGCGGCGTTCGCTTGCGCGCTGTGCAGCTACTACATCATCGAAAAGCCGGCCCGCTCCTGGCTGAACCGCAATTGGTAGGGCGTACGGCGCCCGCCGTTCAGCCGGCGATCCGTCTTGCATAATACCGCACGGCTTTCCTGCCGCCGTGGATTACCGCGTCGCCCACTTCCGCAAAGCCGAGTGCGGCATGGAAGGCGTCCGAAGCCGGATTGGGTGGCTCGGCATTGACTTCGCAGGTGACGATCGCCTGGCCCGCGCGTGACGCCTGCTCGAACAGATCCTCGTACAGCCGGCGGGCATGGCCGCGCCCGCGCGCTGCGGCGGCGACCACGACGCGATCGACATAGACGAACCGCGGGTAACGCTGGCGAAACCACAGGAAGTTCGGGCTGTCGTAGCTGGCGTCCTGGTCGAAGGTCATGATGAAGGCTTCGAGCGTACCGATGCGGCGCGTGTAAAACGCTTCGGCGAGCAGGAAGGACAGGCGCTCGGGTTCGAGCCACGACAATTCGGCGGCATGCTCGTTGTTGAGCGCGAGGATTGCGGACTCATCACGCGGCGAAACCCGTTCGATCGGCAAACGCACTTCGATCATGTTGTTCGATCTTCCAGGATCACAGCCGGGCGGCTGCGATGGTCGCCGCCACCAGCGCCTCGTCGGTCACGGTGTTGCGGTATTCGCGGTCGAGGTCGGTGCCGCCCATGCCGACTTTCGGGTTGCGGTAACGCATGGCACTCGGCACGTCCTTGAGCGCGGCGAAGTGCATTTCGCTCAACCCGGTTTTCCTCCGCACCTTGCCGATGTTCTCGGGATCAAGCCCGCCGCAGCCGAGGATGATGATGCGGTCGCCGGCCTGCCTGACAAGATCGGCGAGCAGGTCAGCGCCCTCGAGCGCCGTGTCGCGCTGGCCGCTGGTCAGCACGCGGCCGACCTTGCAGCGGATCAGCGCTTCCAGCGCCTCTGTCGGATCGCGGGTCATGTCGAAGGCGCGGTGGCAGGTGACGTTCAAGTTTCCCGCCGCCTTAACCAATTCGCTCATGCGCTGTTCGTCGATGGTGCCGTCGGCAGTGAGGCAACCGACGACGACACCGGCGACGCCGAGCTCGGCAAGCGCGCCGACATCGGCGAGCATCGAACGATATTCGGCTTCGCCATAGAGAAAATCGCCGCCGCGCGGCCGCACGATGACGTGGAAGGGGATCGTCGCCAGCTCGAGCGCCGTGCGCACCGTGCCGAAGCTCGGTGTGATGCCGCCCTCGATCAGGCTGGCACAGAGCTCGACACGGTCGGCGCCTGCGGCTTGCGCGGCCAGCAGGCCGTCTATGCCTTCGACGCAGATCTCGATCAGCGGCAGGCGAGGGCGTTCGGTCTCGATCATAGGCGATCCGTCGATGATTTCAGCTGCCCAGCGGTAGCATCGGGCATGGTGCGATGAAAGCCGGAACTGTTGGCTCAACACGCGACAGGGCGGCCGGCGGTGCTCCAATTTTGCCGCTTGACATATCCATAACCGTTCAGCTATATGTCGATTCATAGCTAGCGAGTTATTGATTGATTAACAGCACAGCCGACCGAAAGCTAAATGTGCGGCCGGCAGAAACACGCCTAAGGAGACCACCATGCAAGCACGGTTGAAAAACCCGGTGATGCTCATTCCCGGCGCCTTGCAGGCACTGCTCGCGCTGGACAAGTCGACGGAGACGGCCGACCTGTCCTATGTGACGCGCAAGCTCGTCCATTTACGCGCCAGCCAGATCAACGGATGCAGCCTCTGCGTCGATATGCATGCGCGCGAATTGAAGAAGGCCGGCGAGAAGGACGAGCGCATCTTTGCCGTGTCCGCATGGCGGGAGACACCCTACTTCACCGACGCCGAACGCGCCGCGCTGGCACTGACCGAGGCGGCAACCCGGTTGGCCGATCGGCCGGATCCGGTGCCGGATGCAGTCTGGGACGAGGTCGCCCGGCACTATGACGAAAAGGCGCTTGCCGCCCTGGTCGTCCAGATTGCCCTGATCAACGCATTCAACCGGCTCAACGCAACCACCAGGCAGATTGTCGGCGCCTGGGGCTGAACGGGGCCGGGTTCTCGAAAAGCCACTTCAGATCCGCAGCTTGTACGAATTCGCGCGGACGAAGTCGATGAAGGCCCGCAGCTTCGGCGGTACCAGGCGGCGGCTCGGATAATAGAGGTGGAGCGGCTCGTAAGCGGGACAGAAAGGCTCCAGCACCTTGACCAGCGCGCCTGAGGCGAGAAGCGGCGCGGCGAGGCCCTCGACGGCGAAGGCGAGGCCCAGCCCTTGCGCGGCGGCGGTAATGCACAGCGGAAGTGTGTTCACGACCAGACATGCGTCCGGCGTGAATGCGACTTCGCGTCCATCCACGGTGAACTCCCAGGGCGAAATCGCGCGGGTGCGGGTGAGGGCGAATGCGATGCAGCGATGGGCGGCGAGGTCGGCCGGCCGCTTCGGTGTGCCGTTGCGCGCCAGATAATCGGGGCTACCCACCACGACCATCTGCAGTGGCCCGCCCAGACGCGCGCCGATCATGTCTTTCTCGAGAAGCTCGCCGATGCGCAGGCCGGCGTCGAAGCCATCGGCGGCGATATCGACGAAGCTGTCGTCGAAAATCAGACTAAGCCGCACTTCGGGATAAGCATCCATGAACGGCCGCATCAGCGGCTCGATCAGCAGCGGAGCGGCGATCCACGGCAGGCTGAGGCGCAGCGTGCCGGCGGGACGATCGCGGCTGTCGCGCAGAGCCGCACCAGCCGCCCAGATATCTTCGGCTGCCGGACGCACATGGTCGAGGTAGTGGGCGCCAGCCTCGGTCAAGCCAACGCTGCGGGTCGTGCGGTTGAGCAGCCGCACCCCCAGACGCTGCTCGAGCCCCTTGACCGCCTCGCTCAACGAGGCCGGAGCGACGCCGAGCTCGGCGGCGGCGCGGGTGAAGCTCCTGGCCTCGGCGACTTTCACGAAGGCGACGATGCCGCTGAACTGGTCGAGGCGCATTGTAAGGATTTTCCAAATAGCCCTGTCGAACTCTACTGGTTTTTCCGGCGAACAAAAGGCGTCATGTTGGGTCCGACGAACCGGCCTCGGGAACGGCTCGAAAAGACAAGGAAACAGGATCGATGACCAGGCTTGCTTTACTCGCCGCCGGCACTCTTCTGGCGGTGTCTGCCGCCCCGGCGCACAGCGGGCCACTGGAAGACCGCAATATCCAGCTCATCAAAGACTATTACGCAGCTTACGCGACCGGCAATCCCGAGGCCGTTCGGCCCTTCCTCGCGCCTGATATCGTGTGGCGCATTCCCGGCCATCATCCGCTCGCCGGCGACAAGCGCGGGCCGGACGAGGTGGTCGCCTTCTTCCGCGGCCTGGCCGATGGCAAGTTCAAGGCCGAGCCGATCTTCTTCCAGGCGCAAGGCGACCTCGTTGTCGACGTCCATCGCGGCTGGTCGAATGTCGGCTCAGGTCCCGAGATCGACCAGTTCTACGCGCTGATGTTCCGCATCAAGGACGGCAAGATCGCCGAGGCACAGAATTTTTTGACCGACATGTACCAGTCGGACGCTTTCTACTGGGCGCATTACCCGCTGAAGCCGCTGCCCGGCCGACTGGCTGGCGAGCGCTGAGACGGCGGTCTTTCTCGCAACGCGCAGCGCTTCTCACTCCAAGCCAAAGGAGACTTGCGATGTTTAAAACCCTGACACTTGCCGTAGCAACCACCGCCGCGCTCGCCGTCACCAATGCCGTCGCCGCACCGCGCGTCGAGCACGTCACATTCTCCTCGCATGGTGAGCAGCTTGTCGGCGAGCTCTATCTGCCGGAGGATATGGACGCGGCAAAACCTCGGCCGGCGCTGGTCGTGACCGGCGCCTGGATGACGGTGAAGGAACAGATGCCGGCCCGCTACGCCCGCGAGATGGCCGATCGTGGCTTCGTCGCCTTGACCTTCGATTTTCGTGGGTGGGGCGAAAGCGGCGGCCTACGCCGCCAGTACGAGGATCCTAGGGCCAAGATCGCCGACATCGAAGCGGCGGTCGCCTATCTCTCGCGCCGGCCCGAAGCCGATCAGGACCGCATCGGCGGGCTCGGCATTTGCGCCAGCTCCGGCTATATGGTCACCGCCGCCGCCGAAAACGCCGCGATCAAATCGGTCGCCCTCGTTGCGCCCTGGTTGCAGGATGCCGAAGTGGTCGAGCAGGCCTATGGCGGCCGGCATGGCGTCGCCAGGCTTGAGGCCGTGGGCGATGCGGCCGAGGCTGAGTATCGCCGCACCGGCAAGCAAGCGTTCTTGCCGGCCGCGAGCCTGACCGACGAGCGCGCGGTCATGTTCAAGGTGCCCTATTACACCGAGCCCGATCGCGGCATGATCCCGGCCTGGCGCAACGAGGCCGATCCGGCGTTCTGGCGCGGCTGGCTGACGTTCGACGCCATCCAGGCTGCTCCGCGCCTGCACCAGCCTTTTTTGATGGTGCACAGCGAGGCGGCTGCCATTCCGCAGGGGGCGCACAAATTCTACACGCGGCTGACCAGTTCCAAGCGGGAGCTGTGGCTCGACAACGTCACCCAGTTCGATTTCTACGATCGTGCCGCGCCGGTGAAGGCCGCAAGCGATACCGTCGCCGCGCACTTCCGCGCGACGCTGGGCAGTGCGGGGGAGGCGGGACAATGAGCCTCGTCACGCGCCGGCATGTCCTGGCCTCGGCGGTTTCCGCTGCGATGATTTCCGCCGTCTCGGCGCCCGCCTCGAGCGCTCCGGGAGATGCGCTGACGGTCAAAGACAGGATCGCAATCGCCGAGGCGATTGCCGGGATCGGCCTCTATGCCGATCTGCGTGAATGGAACCGGGTCAGATCCTATCTCGCGGCCCGTGTCACGACCGACTACACCAGCCTCTTCGGCGGCGAGGTCACGACCAGCGGCAGCGACGCGCTGATCGCGCAGTGGCAACGGCTGCTGCCGGGCTTCGACGCCACCCAGCACCTCATAACCAACATCACCGTCGAGGGCGCGGGCAATGACGCGGTCGCACGCAGCCATGTCCGCGCAACCCACTGGATCGGCGGGCGGTTCTGGACGGTCGGTGGCAGCTACCTCCACCGGCTGGTGCGGACGCCGGAAGGTTGGCGCGTCAAGGCAATCTCCATCCGCCGCTTGTACGAAGAGGGGGATCGCGCCGTGCTGGCCGCCGCTGCCGGCCGGGTAAAGGCGGAGGCCAAATGAGTGTTCGGGTTTGCGCAGGCCCAATCGCGCGGCGAGGTTGCTCGGAGCATCGGCAACGTGAATATTGATCGAAATGTCGGGGCAGGCTTGGCGCATGCGGCATTAGTGCCGCCAACCGCGGAGACAGGACATGACCCTTTCATTGCAGGAGGTTTCCGATAGGCTTGAGATCGAACAGCTGCTTGTTCGCTATTGCTATGCGGTGGACGATCGCGACTGGGAAGCCTATCGCAAAATATTCACAGCCGATGCCTTGCTTGACGACACTGTAACAGGTGGAATCAGGAGCGGTGTGGATGAGCATGTTGCTTACATGAAAGGCGCCCTTTCCAAGATATTGATCTCGCAGCACGCCATTTCGACAATCCTTCTGGATCTCCGAGGGGACGAGGCCAGCGCGCGCGTGCATTGTTCATGCCCGATGGTGGTAGACCTCGGCGAAGGCAAAAGGCAGGTCTTCTTCCAGGGGCTTTGGTATCGAGACCGCGTCGTACGCACGTCCGAGGGCTGGCGCATAAGTGAACTTGTCGAGGAAGGCTATTGGAATCACAATTTGCCGGAGGGGTTCGCGTTCTGACGTCTGTTACGCGCTGTGCTGGATCCGCCCCGGACGCCGTTCTCAGACCTGGCAGCTACTGGCGCAACACCGTGTTCCTGGTGCCTTCTTCGACCTGGTCGATGACCAGCAGCTTGACCGGGTCGGCGCCGACATTGGTCGCCTGATGCCATTGCCCGATCATCTCGATGATGAAATCACCTGTTTGATAGGTGTTGCTCTTGCCGGTCTCGACATTGGTGACCTGAAGCGTGCCGGCCTCGACATAGGCATAGCGCGGAAACGGATGCTTGTGGACCGGCAAGGTCGCGCCCGGCGCGATCTGATAGGCCGAGACCAGGACCTGGACGTTCTTCTGCGGCAGCGTGATCGGCTGGCCGGACGCGGTCTCGGTGCGAGAGGCAAGCGGGGTCACGACAACCGGCGTGCCGCTGGCATCGAGCGCCTGAGCGTTGTTTGCAAACAGTGCAGCAGCGAGCAGCGTCGATACCAAGATTTTTCGCATGATTCCCCCCGAGCTGCGCCAGCATTGCGCAGCGGGCATTGGCGCGCAAGCTTGTCCTGTCCAGCAGCGTTTATCCCGCTTTTCTGAACATGCCTGGCGTCATGCCATGCATGGCCCGGAATGTACGGGACAGATGGCTCTGGTCGGCGAAACCGGCCGCGATGGCCGCGTCGGCAAGGCCAGATCCCTGTTCGATCAGCGTGCTCGCCCGGCGCAATCGCCGGTCGCGGATATAGGCCGCCGGCGTCAGGCCAATTGCCTTGTTGAAGTCGCGGATGACCTGGAACCGGGTCACGCCAGCCGCGCCGGCAAGCCGCTTGAGATCGAGCTGCGAACCAAGTTCGCTTTCGATAAGGTCGCGACAGAGCGAAAATCTTCGCTGTGATCCGGAGCTTTCGATCTCTTCGGCCTGTCCGCTCGAATCGCCATGGCGAACGATCAGCCGTCGCAGCGCCACGAGCAGAGACGTCTCGGCCGTCATCGTGTCCGGGGATGTCGAGCCCTGGTGCGCTGCCGTCAATACTGCGGCGAGACTGCTGTCTTCGATCGTCGCGCGCGAAAACACCGGAGCGCCGTCGCGGCCGAGTTCGCGGGCAAGCGCGCTCATCAGCGGCACCGAAGGATAAAACGTCCGGTAGGCCCAGCCTTCATCCGCGCCGCGTTCGCCGTCATGCCACTCCTCGGGATTGACGACGGCAATGGTGCCTGCCGGAGCGAGAACGCTTTTGCGGCCGATGCGAATGCGCTCGCAGCCAGAGGTGATCAGGGCGATCACATAGGTCGGGTGCGTGTGCAGGTCGTAGCGGTGCCGGGTGAAGCGCGCCTCGAACAGGCCAAGGTCGGGGAAGCACGGATGGCGCCAGTATTTCCCGGTCTCTGCCGCTTCGTTTGTCCTTGCCATGGTCAATCCGGTTCAAGACGCCTCTCGCGGGGCCTTCTATGGCTGGCAAACCAAGCCGCCTTTTGTCGGCGGAAAGGAGGCATCATGTTGCATAATGACCCCGTCGCCGCGCTGACACCAGAGGTCGTAGGCTGGCGGCACCATATCCATGCCAATCCGGAGCTCGCATTCAATGAATACGAAACGGCGCGTTTCGTTGCAGAGAAGCTGCGCTCCTTCGGCGTCGACGAGGTGCATGAAGGGATCGGCGGCACCGGCGTCGTCGGTGTCCTGCGCAGCGGCGCTGGAACGTGCGCTATCGGCCTTCGCGCCGAGCTCGACGCGCTTCCTGTGCTGGAGAAAACCGGCCTGCCCTATGCTTCGAGGCAAGAGGGCGTGATGCACGCCTGTGGCCATGACGGCCACACCGCCATGCTGCTCGGCGCCGCCAAACTGCTCAGTCAATCGCGCACCTTCGACGGCACCGTCACTTTCATCTTTCAGCCGGCCGAGGAAAACGAGGGCGGCAGCATGCGCATGATCGAGGACGGCCTGTTCAAGCGCTTTCCGGTCGAAGCGGTCTATGCGGTCCACAACTGGCCGGACATCAGGCTGGGGACGATCGCCGCCCGCGTCGGGCCGCAAATGGCGGCCGTCGATAATTTCGAGCTGACCTTCGAGGGTCTTGGCGCGCATGCCGCGATGCCGCAGCTCGGCGACGACCCGATCCTGGCCGCCGGCGCCTTCGTGCAAGCCGTCCAGCGCATTGTCAGCCGCTCGGTCGACCCGCAGAGCGCGCTTGTCGTCAGCATCACGCAGATCCATGGCGGCAACGTCGGCAACATCGTGCCGGGCAAGGTCTGGCTGCAAGGCACCTGCCGCTTCTTCGAGCACGGCCTTTCCGACCATTGCGAGAGGCTGATCGGCGAGATCGCACAAGGTATTGCCGCCGCGCATTCGCTCAAGACCAGGCTCGACTACAGGAAGGGCTATCCGCCGCTGATCAATACGGCGGATGCGACGGCCCGCGCCGTCGTGGCCGCCGCCTCCGTCGTCGGCCGGGAGAATGTCTTGACCGAGTTCAGCCCCAGTCTCGGCTGCGAGGATTTCGCTTTCATGATCCGCGACGCCGGCGGCTGCTATGCGTGGATCGGCGCCGGCGAGGTCGGCCCGGGCAAAGGCCTGCACGGCGACCGCTACGTTTTCAACGACGGGATCGTGCCGACGGTGATGCGCTATTACGTCAACCTCGTCGAGCAGACGCTTCCGCGGGCCGGTCCTTCTACAGCAGTTTTTCCGGCGTGATCGGCAACTCCCGGATCCGCTTGCCTGTGGCGTCGAAGACGGCGTTGGCAACAGCAGCGGCAACGCCGGTGGCGCCGAGTTCGCCGATGCCTTTGCCGCCGATCGGGCTGGCATGCTCGTCCACCTCATCGACGAAGTGGATTATGATGTCGCCGGGAATGTCGGCGTTGACCGGAATGGCGACCCCGGAAAGGTTTTTCGACAGGAACCGCCCTAGCACCGGTTCGTGCCTGCTCTGCTCCATTGCCGCCATGCCCCAGCCCCAGATGATGCCGCCCGTCATCTGGCTGCGTGCGGTGCGGGGATTGACGATGCGGCCGGCGCTGTAGCTGCCGACGGCGCGACGGAGCCTGAGCAGGCCGAGCCCCGGATCGACGCCGACCTCCATGAAAATCGCGCCGAAAGTGCGCATAGCGAGGCCTTTGCCATGCTGCGCCGGATCGAACGAGCCGGCGCCGACGATCTCGCCGATGTCGGTATGGCTCATCACATCCGCGATCGTCTGACCGCCGGCAGCGCCCCTGCGGCGAATCTTGCCGTCCTGCATCTCCACCTCGTCCGGCAGCAGATTGGCAAGACGGGCAAGCTGCGAACGCGCATCTTCGGCGGCGGCAAGCACCGCCGCGCCCACCCCCATGGTCGATGACGAGCCATAGGTCGGTCCCGCCTCCGGCAGCTGCGTATCGCCCATTTCCAACTCGATCTTCTCCATCGGCAGGCCCAGCACGTCGGCTGCGATCTGCGGAAAGATGGTGAGTGTTCCGGTCCCTATGTCCTGCGTGCCGGTGCGGATGAGCACCGTGCCGTCCCTGTGCAGCCTGACCTCGGCTGCAGGCGTCGGGTGGCGGAAACAACCCATGGTACAGGTCGCCATGCCGTAGCCGATCAGCCAATCGCCGTCGCGTTGCGGCTTGCGCGGGCGCTCGCGCCAGCCGAACAGGCGGGCGCCTTCCTCATAGGCCTCGCGCAGCTTCTTCGATGACCAGGGCTGGCCGGTGGCCGGATCCGTGTCCGCATGGTTGATCAGACGCAGGTCGAGCGGATCGACGCCCAGGCGGTGGGCGAGCTCGTCCATCGCGCTTTCGAGGGCCCAGGTGCCTGGACCCTCGACCGGCGCGCGCAGCGCCGTCGGCATGGCGACGTTCGCGCGCTCGACGCGCTGGCTGAGACGCATCGCCGGCGTGGCGTAGAGACCCTTCGAGGCTTCGGTGGCGAACTCGACGAAATCGTCGCTCACGGTGGTCAGGTTGATCACGTCCTGCTGTACGGCGGTCAGCTTGCCCGAGCTGTCCGCAGCCAGCACGATCTTCTGTGCCATGCGCGGCTGGTAGCCGAGGCAGGAATAGGCATTGGCGCGGCTGAGCGCGAGCCTGACCGGGCGCTGCATGATGCGCGCGGCGGCGGCGGCCAGCACCTGATGCGGCCAGATCCAGCCCTTGCCGCCGAAGCCGCCGCCGGTATGGCGGGAAATCACGCGGACCTTCTCGGCCGGGACATTCATGCGGGCGGCAAGCACCTGGCGGACACCGTAGACGTGCTGCGTGGCATCGTGCAGCGTCAGCTCTCCGTCATTCCACTCAGCGAGCGTCGCCGAGGGCTCCATGGCGTTGTGATGGCGCGACGGCTGCAAATAGACGGCTTCGACCGTGGCGGCGGCGTCAGCAAGCCCGCGGTCGACCTCGCCCTTCGTAAACGTCGGCTCCAGGAACAGGAAGCCGCTCTCCCTCGGCGAGACTGCAGCCTTGTCGATGGCGGTCCACTCCGGCGGTGCCGGCAACTCCGGCTCGGCGAACTCGTAGCGCAACGCGACGCGGCGAGCGCCGGCTTCCGCCGCCTCCAGCGTCTCGCCCAGCACAATGGCAAGCGGCTGGCCCTCGTGACGTATTTCGTCGCTCTGCATGGGCATGAAGCTCTGCGCGGCCGGCGGGCCTTCGGCTTGCTGCATCTGCGTATCCGGCTCGGCCCTTGGCGATGCGAACCGGCCGAATTTTGGCATGTCCTCATGCGTGAGCACACGCACGACGCCCTTCTCGGCGAGCGCGTCGTCGACCATGATCGACGTCACGCGGCCGGCCGGAACGGGCGCGGTCACGAGTACCGCATAGAGCAGGTCGGGGGCGAAATAGTCGGCCGCATAGCGGGCGCGGCCGGTCACCTTGACGCCGCCGTCAGGGCGGGCAACAGGCTGGCTGATCATCATGACGGCATCCTCGCTGCTCTTTCGATCGCCCGCAAAGTGGCGGTCTTGGCCAGTTCGATCTTGTAGGCGTTCTGCGACAAGGGACGCGCTTCGGCGAAGGATTGCTCGATAGTGGTGCTCAACGCCTCGCGATCGCCGATTTCGGCACCGGCGAGCTGCTCCTCGGCGGCGCTCAGCCGCCACGGCCGCAGCGCGACGGACCCCAGCGCCAGGGCCGCCCGACGGATGGTTTGGCCGTCCATCTCCAGCACAGCGGCGGCAGAGACGATGGCGTATTCGTAGGATTCGCGCTCGCGCACCTTGAGGTAAGCCGATCGCGGCGCCGGCGCCGGCAGCTCGATTGCCGTGATCAGTTCGCCTTGCTGCAACACATTGTCCGCCTCGGGCCGCGTATCGGGAAGCAGGTGGAATTCGGCTGCCGGAATGCGCCGGCCGCCGCTGCGGTGCGCGGTGACGATGACCGCATCAAGTGCTGCCAGCGCCACGGCCGGGTCGGATGGCTGGGTGGCGACGCAATCCTCGGTCCAGCCGAATATCGCGTGATTGTCGTTGATGCCATGCAATGCCGAGCAGCCGGAGCCGAGCTGACGCTTGTTGCATGGCAGCTGCTCTTCGGCGCGGAAATAGGCACAGCGCGTCTTCTGCAGCAGATTGCCGCCAATCGTTGCGAGATTTCTCAGTTGCGGCGACGCCGCGTTGAGGATCGCCTGGCTCAACACCGGATAGTCGCGCATCACCAGCGCATGCTGCGCGACATCGTTGAGATGCGTCAGCGCGCCGATCGTCAAGCCGCCGCCGGGCAGTGCCTCGATCTGATCCAGCCCGTCGAGGCGGGAGATGTCGATGATCCGCACCGGCTCGGCAATGCCAAGGCGCAGCCAGTTGAGCAATTCGGTGCCGCCGGCGAGAAAGGCGCTGTCCGGCGCTGCACCGGCCGCGATCGTTTCGCCCAGGCTATCGGCGCGCGCGTAGACGAATGGGGTCATTGGCTCACCCTCCCGGCCGCCGCGCGCACCGCCTCGGCGATTTGCGGATAGGCGGAGCAGCGGCACAGATTGCCGCTCATCCATTCGCGGATCTCGGTATCGGAGCCGGTGTGTCCCTCCTCGATCAGCGCCGCCGCCGACATCACCTGGCCGGGCGTGCAGAATCCGCACTGGAAACCATCATGATCGATGAACGCCTGCTGCACGGGATGAAGCGCGTCGCCGTCTGCCAGCCCTTCGATCGTCGTGACCTCGCGTCCCTCGCAGGACACGGCAAGTATCATGCAGGCATTCACACGCCGTTCGTCGAGATGCACGGTGCAGGCGCCGCACTCGCCGAAATTGCATCCCTTTTTCGTTCCGGTCAGATGCAGCCGCTCGCGCAGCAGGTCGAGTAGCGTGACGCGGGGATCGAGATCGGAAAGGCTGTGATCCTCTCCGTTCACCCGCAACCTCAATAGGTGCCGATCGTGGAAGTTCATGTGGGGGTACCTCGAAGCACATGCCGTACTCGCCGCAAGGGACTCGTCCAGCAAGCAGCCACCCACCTGTCGAGGCGAAATAGGGCGGTCAATTCCGGTGAAAAGGCGCTGCCGGTCAGGGAAGACTAAAAAACGCGCATTTGAGATTTGCGGCGGAAACGCCCTGAATGCCGCCGCAAAAAGTGTCCACCGTAATTCCCGTCATTCAGGTTGGCTTGGGCGGCCTACATTGGGAACATTGCCGCGCCGCTGTCCAATCTAGGGCAGGCGGCTTTCCAGGGCGGGGCGGCCTTGCGACTGGCAATGTCGTCCGGCAAATGAAAGATGAAGCTGAGAACTACGAGTTCGCGATCGGACGACGCCAGGATTCGCCGCAAGCGCACAGGAAACGAAACGTGACCGTGATCGCACTGAGGCGCTACTCGTTGCCGGCGGGCCGAGGAGGATTGCTCGTGAAGGTCGGCTAGGGACGGTATCGCGCGGCAGTGTTGAACGCGGCCTGGGGATCAGTACGATCACGAGGGAAATCAGGGAGCGGATCGCCGCGGTGGCAAGGAGGTGCTCCATGCCGGTCGTGGCGTCTGTGACCGCAGGGGCAGGCGCTGTCGAAATCCGCACCCGGCTCATGCCGCTGTTTCCCGTGATGCCACCGCGCTGCACACGCCTCAGCCAGCACGTTCAATTCTCACCGTGACGGAACCGGGACGATCAAAGATCGAAACATCGCCGGCGACCTTCCCGAGCACAACGATGCCGGACGACGGGACGCGACCATTCCGATAGTAGATCACGAAATGATCGGAACTCCACAGCCCGAGCGTGCCGACCGAGAAGTCGCGCTGCCGTGTCTGTTCCGGAAATGGAGCCGGTAGATTTACCGGTCTTCTTCCTGGCGAAGGTGGTCGCTCATCTCAATGGTAAGCGGCAACATCTGAGCAAGAGACTTTGCGGCTTCGTTATCGGCAAGATCGGCCGTGACCTCGCCCCAGTCTGATGAAATGCGAATACGTTCTTGAGCCATCCTGGGTCCAACCATTCCAAATGCAATAACGCCAGCGCTCAGCAGTGATTTCAGCACGGGTCATTCCTCCGTTTTCTAGGCAGATGGAGCCCGCCCCAGCAAACACAGGCTCCATCTCGTCAGTCACGCGGAGAGGTGCTGATTGAAGAAGCTGGTAAGCCTGTCGAACGGAATCAGGTCCACACGGTCGTAGAGATCGACGTGACCGGCGCCCTGGACCCAAACCAGTTCCTTGGGCTCGGCTGCCAGTCTGTAGGCTTCCTCGCTGAATTCCCTCGAATGCGCCTGATCGCCGCTGATGAACAGCATTGGGCGCGGCGAGATCGTCTCGATGTCATTGAACGGGTAGAAGTTCATGAATTTGACGTTGCTGGTCAGCGTCGGCTTAGTCGTTATCTGGTCGGAGACACCCGCCGGGGTAAACTCTCCGCGGGGTGTCCGATAGAAATCGTAGAACTCGCGCTGGATGGGATGCGTCGACGCGGTCAGTTCGAGATCAGTGCCGCCCGTATACTGGATTTGGCCGCCTTCGAATTCGGAGTAGCGCTGTTCGGCGGCCGCCGCGATGATCTGCTTCCGTTGCTCGACGCTTAGCGAGTGATTGAGTGCGTTTCGGTTCGCCGCGCCCATGTCATACATGCTGACCGTGGCGATGGCGCGCATGCGCGGGTCGATCTTGGCGGCGCTGATGACGAAGCTGCCGCTGCCGCAGACACCAATCGCGCCAATGCGGTTGCGGTCCACGAACGCGTGTGTCCCGAGGAAGTCCACCGCCGCGCTGAACGCCTCGGCATAGACATCCGGCGAAACGATCTGTCGGGCTTCGCCCCCGCTCTCGCCCCAGAATGGCAGGTCGATCGCCATGGCGATGAAGCCCTGCTCGGCCATCTTGGTGGCATAGAGGGTCGCGCTTTGCTCTTTCACCGCGCCCATTGGATGGCCGACGACGATGGCCGGATGACGTGCATTGCGGTCGAGGTTCTTGGGAACGAGCAGATTTCCCGCAACATTCATCTGGTATTGGCTCTTGAAGGTCACTTTCTCCAGCGTCACCTGACCGCTCGTATAGAAATTGTTTGCACCGTTTGACATATCTTGAGCCTTTGCGAAGGGAAAGTTGAAGAGTGACGCCCCACTGAAGGCGGCGATGCCGGAGCCGGTCAGCTTCAAAAGCTCCCGCCGGTGGATTTCACGCGCTGGTATTTTCGTATCAGGGGTATTCAAAGGCATTTCCGATCTCCTGTAAGTTTGGGTTGGAATTGAACCACTCGCCACTTTGGCCAGTCCTCTTCGAGTTTGAGCAGACGCCGACCGTTGCCGATCAGCGCGATTGCGAAGCCGGCCAGAACCAAGCTGCCGATGAAGATCGCGGAGATCGTCAGACCATACAGCAGCACCCCTCCGACTACCGCGCCCAGAAGGATCGAAGCCTGGATCGCCGCGACCATCAGGCCTGCCGGCGGCCTCGGCCGCATTTTGCGACATCCATGTCATCCAAATCACCGACATCGCGGTAATGCATTGTTGCAGTGCAAACCTAATGGTTTTGTCATAAAGCGATTAGCCCTATAAATCGGTATGAACCTATCGACTATATCGAATAATCCGCTGCAAGCGACGGAGAGAGAAACTTCATGGCCAGAACCGATCTCAACCAATTGACGTGGTTTCAGGCTGTCGCAGAAGAGCGCAGCTTCACCAAGGCGGCGGCAAAGCTCGGCGTCGCGCAATCGACGCTCAGTCACACGATCAAGCAGCTCGAAACACGCATGGGCATACGCCTTCTGACCCGCACGACGCGTAATGTCGCGACGACCGTTGCGGGCGAAAGGCTGCTACAGACGATCACCCCGCGCATTGGTGAAATCGAAGACGAGATCACAGCGCTGATGGCGCTCCGCGAAAAGCCGTCAGGCTCGATCAGGTTGACCCTGTCCGACCACGCGCTCGAAAGCGTGGTCTGGCCGAAGCTTAAGCCGGTCCTCAGCGGCTATCCCGACATCGGCGTCGAACTGATCCTGGACAGCACCTTCCGCAACATTGTCGAGGAAGGCTTTGATGCCGGTGTCCGGCTTGGAGAGAGCGTCGAGAAAGACATGATCGCGGTCCGCATCGGCCCGGACTGGCGCTTAGTCGCCGTGGCTTCGCCGCGATACTTCGCGGCGCACGGCGTGCCTGTGCATCCGCAGGATCTGGTCCGGCACGTCTGCATCAACATGCGTCACGAAACCGCCGGTGGTCTGTACGCATGGGAGTTCGAGAAGGATGGACAGGCGCTGCGTGTCCGTGTGGACGGTCAACTTACCTTCAACAACTCCTACGCCATGATCGACGCTGCAGTGAGTGGCTATGGCATCGCCTATGTTCCCGAGAACATCGTGGAGCGGCACGTCGTCTCAGGATTGCTGGTGAAGGTCCTCGACGACTGGTCACCCTTCTTCGATGGCTATTTTCTCTATTATCCGAGCCGCCGCCAAAACCTTCCTGCGTTCAAGATCATTGTCGACGCGTTGCGGCATCGGGATCCGTCGGGATCGTGATGTTCCCTTCGTCATATTGTACTCAGGGGCGTGGTCGATAGCGGCTCATTCCTGAATCTCGATAGGCGCAGCAGGAAAGGCATAGGTCGAGGTCCGGTATCCAACTCGAAGCGTTAGTTATAACCAGAACATCGCGTCGATGCTTGCGCGAAGGTTGGCCACAATCGCGCCGGCTGGAGCGAAGCGCATGATCCTACAGGGAAATTGAATAGGTCCGCGGCCGCATCGCACCGAAGCGTAGATGTTGGCTCCCCGGGCCGGATTCGAACCAGCGACCAACCGGTTAACAGCCGGTTGCTCTACCACTGAGCTACCGGGGAACAGAGGCTCTTGCGTGAGTGGGGCAGCCTATAGCAAACCCGTTTCGGCTTTGCAAAGAAGCATTTCGCATTTTTTCGATGCTTTTTGGCGCGAGGCTTGCTGGCAATGGCCGGCGAGCGCCCTCATATGAGCTGTCTCTCGCCTGTCACGGAACAGAAAAGGCCGTTGCGGCTTTCTCCGGCTGACGTGCTACTGATGCAAACGGATCGACATTTCACATGACGGCAATGAGCGACGAACAGCCACCGGCCCGGAAAATCTCGGTCTTCGGCCGCCAGTTCACCATGCCGCGCTCGCGCGGCCTCAGGATTGCGATCGGCGTCGTGCTGATCATCGGCGGCATTCTCGGCTTCCTGCCGATCCTGGGTTTCTGGATGGTACCGATCGGACTGCTGGTGCTCTCCTACGAATTTGCCCTGGTGCGTCGTCATCGGCGCCGCTTCGTCGTCTGGTGGGAGCGACGGCGCCGGCCTGACTGAGATTGCCCCGCTGACGGCCGCCAGCCTGCCATATGTCGGCGAGCGGCGTCGTCCGCCCATACGTTTACCGAGGTTGGTCGAAGCAGCTCTCCAGACGTTCGCAAAGCTCCTTGAGAACGGCGGTAGCCGATGCCAGCCGCGCCCGGTCGCGCGGCGGCAGGGTGTTTGCGCCTTCTATGCTGAGGCGGTCGATGGCATAGCGCACAAGCTCTGCAGACTGCGACAATCCGCGCGACGTGCCGTCCTTCGTAGCTGCTCGACGCATGGCGGAGCCTCCTCTTTGCCCAACGTGGCCGCCGGTTTCGGGTTCCCGTCGCCCAGAATCATGCTTAACGATAAGCTAATATGTTATTGCTAACATGGGCATTGCGTTGATAAGGCAGGGCATGGAATGTCGAGGAACCGTTGGGAATGCATGGTGGCCGCTTGACGGCATTTTCGCCGCAACCTATTGGAGCCGGGTGGAACGCCGGGAGCAATGAGGCCTCGTGGCGGAGTGGTTACGCAGAGGACTGCAAATCCTTGCACCCCGGTTCGATTCCGGGCGAGGCCTCCAATGCCCGAGCTCCCGCGCGTCAGCGCCAGGGGGCTTCAGTTCCGGTCGAAACAGCCGCGGCCTTTGCGCGGCAAGCGGATGGTTGGAACATGAGCGCTGATTTTGCCGAACGCCGGGTGAAGATGGTCGACGGCCAGATCCGCACCACCGACGTGACCAGCGCACCGCTGCTCGAGGCGATGCTTGTCGTGCCGCGCGAGGCCTTTGTCGGCGCCGGCCAGCGTGACCTTGCCTATATCGACGAGGACATCCGCATCGCCGATACGGCCGACGGTCCGCGCTATCTGATGGAACCGTCGCCGTTGGCCAAGCTGATGCAGCTGGCCGATATCGGCCCAAGCGATTCGGCACTCGATGTCGGCTGCGGCACCGGCTATGCGGCGGCGATCCTGTCGCGGCTGGCAAGGTCCGTGGTGGCGCTGGAAAGCGATCCGGCGCTGGCCGAGACCGCCACTTCGACGCTTGCGGCACTGGGTTGCGGCAATGTCACCGTGGTCCACGGGCCGCTGCCGCAAGGCCACGCAGATAAGGCGCCTTACGACGTCATCCTGATCGGCGGCAGCGTCGGGGAGGTGCCGGCGGCGCTGTTCGACCAGCTTGCCGAAGGCGGCCGACTCGTCGCCGTGGAGGGGCAGGGCAATTCGGGCGTAGCCCGGCTTTTTTTTAAGACTGGAGGGGTTGTAACGGGAAGACGCGCATTTAATGCGGCAATTAAGCCACTACCGGGATTCGAACGCATTCCCGCCTTCGAATTCTGAGTGATTTTGCCTTGCAGCGAAGGCGCTGTCATGATCGCTTGCGTTTGAACAATCGTTGCTGATCTGCATAACCGGGTGTTTCTTGGGGGCTTTCAGCGGGGGAACGATAAAAAACGCGGCGCCGGCTGATCAGAAGGAGAAGCCAGCGTGGCGCAGTTCCCGTGCAAAACGAATGAGGGAATATAACGTGCCGTCTGTACGCAAGTTGCTTTTTACCGCTGTCCTCGTTTCGGCGACCGCGCTTTCTCCAATGGCCGCCTCGGCCGAAACCATTCTCGGGGCACTTTCAAAGGCCTATCAGAACAATTCCTCTCTCAATTCTTCACGCGCCGGCGTTCGCGTCACCGACGAGGGCGTTGCCATCGCCAAGTCCGGCTGGCGCCCGACCATCACCGGTTCCGGAAGTATTGATTATACCGCCAGCCACAGCAACCTGTTGCACCGAAACATCTCGTTGACCACCGGCAACTTTGGCGTCGAGATCGACCAGACGCTGTTTGACGGTTTTCAGACCAGGAACAATGTGGCGGCCGCCGAATCGCGGGTCCGCGCTTCGTTCGAAAGCCTGCGCAACGCCGAAGAAAACACTCTTTTCAACGCGGCAAGCGCCTATATGGACGTCATCCGCGACCGTCAGGTCGCCGTGCTGACCGAACAGAACCTGCAATTCCTGACCGAGCAGGCGCGTGCGGCGCGTTCGCGCTTCGAGGTCGGCGAAGGTACCCGCACCGACGTCGCGCAAGCCGACGCCCAGCGTGCCTCCGCGGTGGCGCAGTTGAGCGCCGCCCGCGCCACGGCGCTGGCAAGTGCCGCGACCTATCGCCAGATCGTCGGCGATGAGCCGGGCAGGCTCAGGCCGGCTTCGCCGCTGTCGAAGCTGTTGCCGTCGAGCCTCGATGCGGCGATCGCGATCGCATCGGCCGAGCATCCGGCCATCCTCGCCACCGCGCATCTGGTCGACGCGGCGGCGTTTTCGGTGAAGTCTGCCGAAGGCGCGCTGCTGCCTCAACTCTCGGCGTCGGCGGGTGTTTCGAGCGCCTATCGCGGCACCGCGCCCGGCTCGCTCTCCTCGACACAGGATGGCGTGACCAATTCGGCGAACATCGGCGCGACATTGACGATACCGATCTATTCCGGCGGCCGGACCTCGGCATTGGTTCGCCAATCAAAGGAATCACTCAGCCAGGCCCGTATCGAGGTCGATGTCAGCCGCGACACCGTGCGCCAGGCGGTGACCTCGGCATGGTCGCAATACACCGCCGCGCAGCAAAGCGTCACGGCCAACCGGCAGGTGGTCGCCGCCGCGCAGCTTGCCCTGAACGGCGTCATCGAAGAGCGCAATGTCGGCCAGCGCACCACGCTCGACGTGCTCAACGCGCAGGCGACCCTCATCACCGCCAAGATCAATCTTGTCAGCGCCGAACGCGACGTGGTGGTGGCGAGCTATGCCATCCTCTCGGCGGTTGGCCATTTGTCGGCAGACCGCCTTGCGCTCAACGTGACGAAGTACAGGCCCGAAGAGCATTACAACGCCGTCAAGGACAAGTGGATCGGCCTGCGCACGCCGGACGGCCGCTGATCGCCAGGCCGTGTTTTCAGCCCGCGCTCGAACGACGCGCGGGCTTTCAACTCCCGACCCTAATCTGTTGAAATCCGAGATGTCGCCAGATTGGGGATTCTCGCAAGCCGTTCCGTCGGTTACGCTGTTGCCATGATTCGAATCCGGCATTGCCGGACAGTAAATCTGAGAACGAGTCACAAGGGCGGCGGATGTGACGATGGCGACGGCAAGCAGCGTACAGCGCGAACCTTCCATGGAAGAAATACTGGCTTCCATCAGAAGGATCATCGAGGACAGCGATACCGGCCGCAAGCAGCCGGGCGACGCGGACGAGCTGCGCCAGGATCTGCAACCGGCGCCGGCAACCGGACGGGCAGCGGAGGGGGATGCGTTCCGCTCCGAACTGCGCGGCGGGCTGGAGATCGCCAAGCCGGCCGCGCGCGCCGAGGTGCAGCCAACGGCCGCGCCGGTCATTGAGCGCCAGGAAACGCCGCTGCGCGCCGGCCCGGTAAAGGCAGCGGTGACGCTGGCTGAGGTGAACACCGCTCCAGCAAAGCCGGATCAGCCTGCGACAGCCAAGGCTGCCGAGACGACCGACACCATCATCGCCGATTGGCGGCGCGAGATCGCCGCGGTCGGCGACGCGATGGCCAAGCCGGAGCGCGCCGAGCCACTCCGGACGCCGGACGCCGAGCCGAAAGCCGAGGTTTTCGAGAACGAGGCGACTGCTGGACCTGTGCCGGCGCCTTCGGAAATTGGGCCGGAGCCTTCGGAAAGCGGCCCGGAACCTTCTAAAATCGGCCCGGAATCTTCGAAAATCGGATTGGCGCGTCCGGCGGCCAGCGAGGCGCCGTCCCTTCGGCCGGCGATCCTTTCGGAGCATACGGGCCGGCAGGTTGCCGCTGCGTTCGGTGAACTTTCAGACGCGTTTGCCAGCCGCAGCAAGAAGACCTTCGACGAGATGGCCGAGGAGATGCTGCGGCCGATGCTGCAGGACTGGCTGGACAACAACCTGCCGACGCTGGTCGAGCGGCTGGTGCGCGAGGAAATCGAGCGCGTCGCGCGCGGCGCGCAGTAGCAATTCGGAGAGCCGCCAATGGGCGGCGCTCGACCGGCGAATTGTCGAAGTCGGCGCTGCCCCTCATCCGCCTGCCGGCACCTTCTCCCCGTATAGTGACGGGGAGAAGGGGTTGACCGCAATTTAGGCGCCTTTTCCGCAACGCTCGTGACTGGCGAAAACTTCAGTCAGGCGTTTTTCTCCCCGTCACTATACGGGGAGAAATGCCCGGCAGGGCAATGAGGGGCAGCGCAAACCTGAAGCGATTGCCTTGCAACATTCAGTCCCGCGAGTTGCACCGAACCATCCCGGCGCTATCTATTGGCCATGCCGCCCTTGCGGTTGACTTGGCAACAACCTTCCGATTTACACCGGACCACAAATTCCGGACAGCGCGGACCGTTTTCCCATGCTCGAAAAGACCTACGACGCCAAAGCCGTCGAGCCGAAGATTGCCAGGATCTGGGAAGAGGCCGACGCGTTTCGGGCCGGTGCCGGGGCCGAGGAGGGGGCTGAAGCCTTCACCATCGTCATCCCGCCGCCGAATGTCACCGGCTCGCTGCATATGGGTCATGCGCTCAACAACACGCTGCAGGACATTCTGGTGCGCTTCGAGCGCATGCGCGGCAAGAACGTTCTTTGGCAACCAGGCATGGACCATGCCGGCATCGCCACGCAGATGGTGGTCGAGCGCCAGCTTATAGAAAAGCAGATTCACCGCCGCGACCTGACGCGCGATGAGTTCATCGACAAGGTGTGGGAATGGAAGGCAGAATCCGGCGGGGCCATCCTCAACCAGCTGAAGCGGCTCGGGGCCTCGGCCGACTGGAGCCGGGAGCGCTTCACCATGGACGAGGGCCTGTCCAAGGCCGTGCTCGAAGTGTTCGTGACGCTCTACAAGGAAGGGCTGATCTACAAGGACAAGCGCCTTGTGAACTGGGACCCGAAGCTGTTGACTGCCATCTCGGATCTCGAGGTCGAGCAACAGGAGGTCAACGGCAACCTCTGGCACTTCCGCTATCCGGTCGAAGGCATGACCTTCGATCCGGAAAATCCGAAGACCTTCATTACCGTTGCGACGACCCGCCCGGAGACGATGCTGGGTGATACGGCTGTCGCCGTCCACCCCGACGACGAGCGTTTCCGGCATCTTGTCGGCAAGAACCTCATCCTGCCGATCGTCGGCCGCAGGATCCCGGTGGTGGCGGACGAGTATTCCGATCCCGAAAAAGGCAGTGGTGCGGTCAAGATCACGCCGGCGCATGACTTCAATGATTTCGAGGTCGGCAAGCGCCACCGGCTGCCGGCGGTCAACATCCTCACCGTCAATGCGGCGGTGAGCCTCAAGGACAATGAGGACTTTCTCGCCGGACTGGACGTGACGCCGGAGCGCCAGGCCGTCTGGGACAGCCTCGACGGCCTCGACCGTTTCGATGCGCGCAGGAAGATCGTCGAGCTGATGCAGGCGGGCGGCTTTCTCGAGAAGGTCGAGCCGCATCGCCACACGGTGCCGCACGGCGACCGCGGCGGCGTGCCGATCGAGCCGTTTCTGACCGACCAGTGGTATGTCAATGCGGCGGAACTGGCCAAGCCGGCGATCGCCTCGGTGCGCGAGGGCCGTACCAATTTCGTGCCCAAAAACTGGGAAAAGACCTATTTCGACTGGATGGAAAACATCCAGCCCTGGTGCATTTCGCGCCAGCTCTGGTGGGGCCACCAGATCCCGGCCTGGTACGGGCCGGACGGGCATGTCTTTGTCGAAAAGACCGAGGAAGAGGCGCTCGGTGCCGCCGTCGAATACTATCTGGCGCTGGAAGGGCCGTGGAAGGCCTGGGTCGAGGACAAGCTCGAGAATTTCCAGCCTGGCGAGATCCTGACCCGCGACGAGGACGTGCTCGATACATGGTTCTCGTCGGCGCTGTGGCCGTTCTCGACGCTTGGCTGGCCGGACCAGACGCCGGAGCTGAAGACCTATTACCCGACCGACGTGCTGGTGACCGGTTTCGACATCATCTTCTTCTGGGTCGCCCGCATGATGATGATGGGCCTGCATTTCATGGACCAGGAGCCGTTCCATACGGTCTATGTCCACGCGCTGGTTCGTGACAAGAACGGGCAGAAGATGTCGAAGTCGAAAGGCAACGTCATCGATCCGCTCGAGCTCATCGACGAATACGGCGCCGATGCGCTGCGCTTCACCTTGACTGTGATGGCAGCGCAAGGCCGCGATGTTAAGCTCGATCCGGCGCGCATTGCCGGTTATCGCAATTTCGGCACCAAGCTGTGGAACGCGACGCGCTTCGCCGAGATGAACGAAGTGGCGCGCGACGACGATTTCTGGCTGCAGGACGCCAAGCTGGCGGTCAACCGCTGGATCCTGACGGAGCTGACGCGAGCCGCGCGCGACATAACGGACGGCATCACCTCATACCGCTTCAACGAGGCGGCGGGTGCCGCCTACCGCTTCGTCTGGAACCAGTTCTGCGACTGGTACCTCGAACTGCTGAAGCCGGTGTTCATGGGCACCGACGAGGCCGCCAAGGCCGAGAGCAGGGCCTGCGTCGCCTTCGTACTCGACGAGATCTACAAGCTGCTGCATCCGATGATGCCGTTCATGACCGAGGAACTGTGGGCCGAAACCGCCGGCGAGGGCAGGCAACGGCAATCGCTGCTTTGTCATGCGGCATGGCCGTCGCCCGACTTCGAGGACGAGGCGGCGGCCGCCGATATCAACTGGCTGGTCGACCTTGTCTCCGGCATCCGCTCGGTGCGTTCGGAGATGAACGTGCCGCCGGCGGCTATCGCACCGCTCGTGGTGATCGGCGCCAACGAAACGACACGCGAAAGGCTCGAGCGTCAGGACTCGGCCATCAAGCGTCTGGCGCGGGTCGGCGACATCTCGCTCGCCGAGGCGCCACCCAGGGGATCCGCCCAGATCGTCGTCAACGAGGCGACGATCTGCCTGCCGCTCGGCAGCCTGATCGACCTTGCCGCCGAGGCAGCGCGCCTGCACAAGGAGCTTGCGAAGGTGACCGAGGAAATAGCGCGGCTCTACAAGAAGCTGTCCAACGAGAAATTCGTCGCCAACGCGCCGGAAGAGGTGGTGGAGGCCGAGCGTGAAAAACTCGCCGAATATCGCGAGGCGCAAGAGAAGCTTTCGGTGGCATTGGCGCGGGTGCGCGATGCCGGTTGATCGAATAGATTGGGCCGGTTGATCGAACAGATTGGGCCGGCTGATCAAACAAGTTGATCGAACAGATTGGGCCGGCTGATCAAACAAATTGGGCCTGCTGGCCGCAATAGATTCGCCGGTCACGAATCTGCCTTCCAGACAGGCCGCCTGCCACGAAAACGGGCATTCCGCAGCGTAAATCTTGAGGCAAACTGAATGTTTTTGCCCCATTGTTGCCATAATGTAACAATGGCTGACTGGGCACGCAAAATGCCCTGTTCTGCAGTGATTTAGAGGGTTTTCCCGAGTTTTCTCGTCGATCTGTATTGTGGCGGCCATTTTCCCGCCTCGGCAACAAGGCCGACACCTTGTCGGAAATGCGTTCAGCCAAGCTGTACATGTACGCACGGCGAATTCGTTGTTGCGCCGTTAACCTGAATTGGTTCTAGCTTGATGCAAGGATATTTCGGGGAGGAGATTCATGTGTTATTCGCGTCTCAAAGTGCTGCTGGGCGCGGGGGCTTTTTCGCTGGCTTTGGCTGGGACGGTGCAAGCCGGGGGCTTTGACCGGGGCGGCGTCAACATCGATCAGCTGTTCGACGCGGCGCCATATTCGTTCGACGCAGGCGTCACCTATGTTTCGCCACAGCGCAAACTCAAGAATGTGCAGCGTCTCGATGGCTCGGGTTTGTCGACATCGGCGGTGGACGTTGGTGGCGATTATGCGGTGCCGCATGTCGGCATCAAGGCCAACATCTTTGAGCCCGTAGACTGTCTTGCCACCTATACGAGACCGTATGGTGCGGACGCGAATTTCGGCATGAACAACGCCTATTCGCCGACAGCGGTCAAATACGCCGTCGACACAGACGATTTCGGTCTCACCTGCTCCTATAAGGTGAACGTCGGCAAGGGCGCCATACGATTCATCGGCGGTGTCTCCTACCAGCAGGTAGACGCGTTTCTTTCCCGTCAGACACTGCTCGCCTTCGGCAATACCGGCCTCGGTGTCTTCAAGCTATCCGACGAGGCATGGGGTTGGCGTGCGGGCGCAGCCTATGAGATCCCCGAGATCGCTCTGCGCGCCAGCCTGATGTACTCTTCGAGCTACAAATATGACGGGCTGTCGGGAACCGTCGACACGACCGGCTTCAGGGGCGCCTTTCCAGCGGATCTGATTCCCGGCTCTACCGGCGTGTACCCAGTCTCGGCGTCGGCTGAGATACCTCAGGCTCTGGAATTCAAGCTGCAGAGCGGCATAGCTCCTGGCTGGCTGGCCTTTGGTTCCATCCGCTGGCAGGAGTGGAGCAAGCTTGGCGTCATTGCCATCAATGGCGTGCGCAGTCCGGTAACCGGTTTGCCCTCGCCCGTTTCATTCGACCTGCTTTATCGCGACGGCTGGACGGTCACGGGCGGTATCGGGCACAAGTTCACCGATCAATTGTCGGGCGTGGTTTCGCTGACCTGGGATCGCGGCACCTCGACGACCTCCGGCTATCAGTCGGATACCTGGGCCGTTGCCAGCGGCGTCTCCTATTCGCCGAACGATCAGGTCGAGGTCAGGCTCGGCGGCTCGATCGGTGTGCTGACGAGCGGGTCATCGACTTTCAGCGGTGTCGGCGACGTGGCAAATGCCGTTACCTATACCTACGGCAACGACCTGCTTCTCGCCGGTTCGGCTTCCGTCAAGATCAAGTTCTAACTATTAAATTTTAAACGACAAAACGGCCGGGCACTGCCCGGCCGTCGGTTGGATGCATGGCGTCCGGCATTCGGCTGGCGCAACAATTGTCCCCATGATGTTCGCTCCGATAATTGTGACGTTTTGGCAACAGTTTCTGAACAACCCTCGCGTCGCCCGGCCGCCCGGGAACATTGCCTATTTCCCGCCATAAACCCGGCGCACCTCGAACCTGTCTCGGGACATGCGCCAAAAGGCTAGGCGAAGAGGCAGGCCGCACCGCCCGCGGCAAGGACGAGTATGGACGCCAGAGCGATCTCCAAGGCCAAGCTGCCGAGCCGCCACGTGACCGTTGGTCCCGAGCGGGCGCCGCATCGCTCCTACCTTTATGCTATGGGGCTGTCGGCGGCCGAGATCGCGCAGCCTCTGGTCGGTGTCGCCAGCTGCTGGAACGAGGCCGCGCCCTGCAACATCTCGCTGATGCGCCAGGCGCAAGTGGTCAAGAAGGGCGTGGCGGCGGCCAACGGCACGCCACGCGAATTCTGCACCATCACCGTCACCGACGGCATCGCCATGGGTCATCAGGGCATGAAGTCGTCGCTGGTGTCGCGCGAGGTCATCGCCGACTCGGTCGAGCTCACCATGCGCGGCCATTGCTACGATGCGCTGGTTGGATTGGCCGGTTGCGACAAGTCGCTGCCCGGCATGATGATGGCCATGGTGCGCCTCAACGTACCGTCGATATTCATCTATGGCGGCTCGATACTGCCCGGCAGCTACCGTGGCCGGCAGATCACCGTGCAGGACGTGTTCGAGGCGGTCGGCCAGCATTCGGTCGGCACCATCGGCGACGCCGAGCTGCTCGAGATCGAGCAAGCCGCCTGTCCATCGGCCGGCTCCTGCGGCGCCCAGTTCACCGCCAACACCATGGCCACCGTCGCTGAGGCGATCGGCCTGGCGCTGCCCTATTCCTGCGGCGCGCCGGCACCCTACGAGATGCGCGACCGCTTCAATTTCGCTTCCGGCGAAAAGATCATGGAGCTGATCGCAAGGAACATCCGCCCGCGCGACATCGTTACCATAAAAGCGTTGGAAAATGCCGCGACCGTGGTCTCGGCCACCGGCGGCTCGACCAACGCGGCGCTGCATCTGCCGGCGATCGCGCACGAGGCCGGGATAAAGTTCGATCTTTTCGACGTGGCCAGGATATTCGAGAAAACACCTTATATCGCCGACCTCAAGCCGGGCGGCAAATACGTCGCCAAGGACATGTTCGAGGCAGGCGGCATTCCGCTGTTGATGAAGACGCTGCTCGACCATGGCTATCTTCATGGCGATTGCCTGACGGTGACCGGCCGCACTTTGGCCGAAAATATGGAACATGTTGCCTGGAATGACAGCCAGGATGTGGTCCGTCCCGCCAACAGGCCGATTACCCAGACCGGCGGGGTCGTGGGCTTGAAGGGTAACCTTGCCCCCGAAGGCGCGATCGTGAAGGTCGCAGGTATGGCGGAGCTCAAATTCTCGGGTCCGGCACGCTGCTTCGATTCGGAAGAGGAATGTTTCGAGGCCGTTACGCACCGCAACTATAGGGAAGGCGAGGTTCTCGTCATCCGTTACGAGGGTCCGCGCGGCGGCCCGGGCATGCGCGAAATGCTGTCGACGACGGCGGCTCTCTACGGCCAGGGCATGGGCGGCAAGGTGGCGCTCATCACCGACGGGCGTTTTTCGGGCGCAACGCGCGGTTTCTGCATCGGCCATGTCGGGCCGGAAGCGGCAGTGGGCGGCCCGATCGGGCTGCTTAGGGATGGCGACTTGATCTCGATCGATGCGGTGAACGGCACGATCGAGGTTGCATTGTCCAAAGCCGAACTGGCGGCGAGGGCAAAAGCATGGAAGGCGCGCACGACCGACTATCAGTCGGGCGCGATCTGGAAATACGCACAGACGGTCGGACCTGCCCGCGACGGCGCGGTCACCCATCCCGGCGGTGCCAAAGAAACACACTGCTATGCGGACATCTGAGTTGTTGAGGTCGTCTGTCCTTTCGGCACTGGTTGCGCTCGCCACGTTTGGCGCGACCTTGGGCGCCGTCGGCCAGGCCATGGCCTTCGACGACAAGGTGTTCGACGACAAGACCGGCGTGAAGCCGCAGTCGAGCCCGTGGGCGGTGTTCCAGTTCGGCTTTTCCGCCTACAAGAACGGCCATAAGGAGCAGGCCGCGGAAGCCTATAAATATGCCGCCGAGAACGGCCAGATCGGCGCCACCTGGAAGCTTGCGCGCATGTATGCCGAAGGCGATGGCGTGGCGCGAGACGACTACGCGGCGTTCAAGTTCTTCAGCGAGATCGTCGACCAGGATGTCGAGCCCGGTTCGCCCGAGGAAAGCTATGTTTCGGACGCGCTGGTGGCGCTCGGCGACTATCTGAGGAAGGGCATTCCCGGCAGCCCCGTCGAGGAGAACGAGGTGGCGGCCCAGGAATATTACATGCGCGCCGCCGCCAACTACCGCAACCCGAACGCCCAGTTCGAGATGGGCCAGATGTTCCTCAAGGGTGAGGGCGGCGTCAAGGCCAGCGTCAAGCAGGCCGGACGCTGGTTCCAGCTGGCGGCCGAAAAGGGCCATGCGGGCGCGCAGGCCACGCTCGGCAACCTGCTCTTCCAAAGCGGCAAGATCGTGCGGGGGCTGGCGATGATGACCGCGGCGCTCGAACGGGCCTCACCCGCGGACCAGCCATGGATCCGCGGCATGCAGGAAGAAGCGTTTGCGGCCGCCGGCGAAGCCGACCGCCGCACCGCGATCTCGCTGGCCGACGACATCCTCACCAAGGGTGGCGGCGACCAATAGGTCGGCAGAATTTCCGTTTTGAGATCAATTGTCGGTCGGTTCCGCCGGCATGCCGCTGGGCGCCGGTGTTGAGATCGGCGTGCCCTGCAGATGTGGGGCCAGCGTGTTCTCCGGGCAGCCATCCCGCTGCTTTGTCCAGGATGTGTTGTTGAGCACCATCTCGCAACGGGCGAGGTAGCTTTGGCCGGCAAGCGTCAGGCAGGCGACCCGGCCGATCTGGAATGATTTGCCGTTAGCCAGGCACTCTGCATCGGCAAAAGCCGGCGTCGCCACCGCCATCGCAAGCGCGCAGCCGATCGGGCAAAGTGCAAATCGAGTAGTCATGGGAACCCCAGCCACCATGATGATTTCTCATTAAGCGCGCGATTTGTGGCGATAAGAGGTCAACTTATCATTGTGCCGCCGGACAGCAGCTCCGGTCAGGCCGGCTGCAGCGCCAGATCGATCGCCACCGGCACGTGGTCGGAGGGTTTTTCCCAGGCGCGCACCTGTTTTTCGATCGAAGCCGAGGAAAACCAGTTGGCGGCTTCGGGCGACAGAAGCAGGTGGTCAATGCGGATGCCGTTGTTCTTCTGCCAGGCGCCGGCCTGATAGTCCCAGAACGTAAAAATGTCCGGGGCGTCGGTGACGGCACGCACGGCTTCGGTGAAGCCGAGATTCTTCAGCCGCCGGAACGCTTGCCGCGTCGCGGGCTGGAACAGTGCATCGCTTAGCCAGTTTTCCGGATACTTCGCGTCGATCGGCTCGGGAATGACATTGTAGTCGCCGGCCAGGACCAGCGGCTCTTCCAGAGCAAGCCGCTCCTCGGCCCAGCGCTCAAGTCGCGCCATCCAGGAAAGCTTGTAGGAGAACTTCTTCTCGTCGTCGATCGGGTTGCCGTTCGGCAGATAGATCGAGGCAACGCGCAAGGCGCCCTTGTCGGTCGAGAACACGCCCTCGATGAAACGCGCCTGCTCGTCGGCATCGTCGCCCGGCAAACCGCGATTGACCTCGTCGAAACGCAGCTTCGACAGGATGGCGACGCCGTTGAAGCCTTTTTGGCCGTAAGTCTCGACATTGTAGCCGAGCGCCTCGATCTCGGCGCGGGGAAACTGCTCGTCGACCGTCTTGATCTCCTGCAGGCAGGCGATGTCGGGCGCGCTTTCCGTCAGCCAATGGGTCAAATTGCCGATGCGGGCGCGAACGCCGTTGATGTTCCAGGTGACGATTTTCATGACGGCCTCGATAGGCTGGTGGTCCGGAGACTAGCGATCCGGTGGATGACGTTCGACAAGGCCGATCGTATTGCCTGCCGGGTCCTTTAGGAAGGCCATCCATTCGCTTTCCCCCGCCTGGCCGAACAGGCCTTCGGTGTCGCGATGGACGAGCGCCGGCGGCGCGGTGAAGGGAACACCGGCGGCCCTTGCCGAAGCGTGGAACTCGTCGAGGCCCGATATGTCGAGATAGACGGTGCCGGCAGGCAGGCCGTCGGTGAAAAGCAGGCGCACGTCACCGGCCATGATAAAGGCGATGCCCGGCGGATCGAAACGCGCATGCAGGTTCATGCCGAGCACTTCGCGCCAGAACGCCAGCGTCGCATCGAGGTCGCGCCCGGCGGAAAGCGCGACCTGACGGACCGCGCCGATGTCGGGCATTTCTAGATCGAGAAGCTGGTGCCGCAGCCGCAGGAGGCGACCGCATTGGGGTTTCTGATCTGGAACGACTGGCCCATCAGATCGTCGACGAAATCGATCACCGAGCCGCCCATATAGACCAGCGACAGGTCGTCGATCAGCACGGTGGCGCCGTCCTTCTCGATGGCGACGTCGTCGTCATTGCGCCCATCGACCAGGTCGAACTTGTAGGAGAAGCCGGAACAGCCGCCGCCCTCAACCGAAACGCGCAGCGCCGTCTTGCCGGCTTCGCTCGCCACAATCTTGGCGATCCGCCTGGCGGCGGCGTCGGTCATCTCGACTTTCATGGCGGTCTTGGCATCAGCGCCCATGGGCGTCACCTTGCTTTCGGTTTTGTATGATAGGTATGAAGCGCGACCGGGCAAGTCAACTGCGGCATACGCTATGACCAACGAGTTGGGCGACATCGGATTCGGCTATCGGCCGCGCGCGGCCTATGCCAGCGACCCGGCGAAGTCGCGCGGGCGGCTGTTCGACGAGGTGGAAAGCCCGACGCGCACGCCGTTCCAGCGCGACCGCGACCGCATCATCCATTCGACGGCGTTCCGCCGGCTGAAGCACAAGACGCAAGTGTTCGTCGCGCACGAAGGCGACCATTACCGCACGAGGCTGACGCATTCGATCGAGGTGGCGCAAATCGCACGCGCTCTGGCGCGGGCGCTGCGCGGCGACGAGGACCTGGCCGAGGCGGTGGCCCTGGTGCACGACTTCGGCCACACGCCCTTCGGCCATACCGGCGAGGACGCCCTGAATGAGAAGATGGCCGCCTGGGGCGGCTTCGACCACAATGCGCAGTCGCTGCGTGTGGTGACGCGGCTGGAGCGGCGCTATGCCGAGTTCGATGGGCTGAACCTCACCTGGGAAACGCTGGAGGGGCTGGTCAAGCACAATGGCCCGCTGACCGATGCCAAGGGCAAAGGGCTGAAGGGGCCGGTGCCGCAGGCTATCCGCGACTATTCCGAACTGCACGACCTCGAGCTCGACCGCTTCGCTGGTATCGAGGCGCAGTGCGCGGCGATTGCCGACGACATCGCCTACAACACCCACGACATCGATGACGGCTTGAGGGCAGGGCTGTTGACGCTCGATATGCTGGAAGGCGTCTCGCTGCCGGGGTCGATCCTCAAGGGCGTGCGTCAGCGCTATCCGGCGCTCGATGACGTACGCACCGGCCACGAGCTGATGCGCCGGCAGATCACCATCATGGTCGAGGACGTGATCGTCTCGACGACGGCCAATCTGGCGCGCATCAAGCCTGACAGCGCCGAAGCGGTAAGGGCGGCCGGCGAGCCGATGGTGAGCTTCTCCGCCGAGACGGCCGTATTGGAAAAGGAGCTGAAGGCCTTTCTCTACAAGCACCTCTACCGGCATGCGGAGGTCATGCGGGTGCGCGCCGATGCCGACCAGATCGTCAGGGACCTGTTCGACGTCTATTTCGCCGATCCGCGCGCCATGCCGGATGGCTGGCGCGAAGGGCTCGACCGGGCAGAGGACCGCGTCAAGGCGCGCAGTGTTGCCGATTTCCTGGCCGGCATGACGGACACTTATGCGCTCAAGGAACACAGGCGTCTGTTTGACCATACGCCGGATTTGAGCTAGGGCGGGCGCGATTTTGCCGGCCAACGCGCCGGATCCATGCAAAACCGTCAGAGCCATAGCAATGAACATCTTCGCCGATTTCAACGCGCGAATCATAAAGGCCGTCGAAGCGCTTGATTTGAAAGACAAGGATGGCGCGTCGCCGGACCTGTCGCGCATCGCCGTCGAGCCGCCGCGCGATGCCAGCCATGGCGACCTCGCGACCAACGCTGCCATGGTGTTGGCCAAGCCGACCGGCCAGAGCCCGCGTGCGCTGGCCGAAAGGCTGGCCGAGGCGCTGCGCGCCGACGAGGATATCGCGGCCGCCGAGATCGCCGGCCCGGGCTTCGTCAATCTCAGGCTCAAGGACGGCTTCTGGCAGGCGCATCTGACGGCGCTGCTCGGCGAAGGCCGCAATTACGGCCGCTCGACTGTCGGCGGCGGCAAGAAAACCAATGTCGAATATGTCTCGGCCAACCCGACCGGCCCGATGCATGTCGGCCATTGCCGGGGTGCTGTGGTCGGCGACGCGCTGGCCAATCTGATGGCCTTCGCCGGTTACGACGTGACCAAGGAATACGTCATCAACGATGCCGGTTCGCAGATCGACGTGCTCGGACGCTCAGTCATGCTGCGCTACCGCGAAGCGCTCGGCGATGAGATCGGCGAGATTCCGCCCGGGCTTTATCCAGGCGACTATCTGATCCCCGTTGGTCAGGCGCTGGCCAGCGAATTCGGCCGCTCCCTGCTGCAGATGCCGGACGAAGAGGCGCTTGCCATCGTCAAGGACAGGACGATCGATGCGATGATGGCGATGATCCGCGAGGATCTGGCGCTGCTCAACGTGCATCACGACGTCTTCTTCTCCGAGCGGACGCTGCATGCCAACAATGCGAAGAAGATCCGCTCGGCGATCAGCGACCTGACGCTGAAGGGCCACATCTACAAGGGCAAGCTGCCGCCGCCCAAGGGCGAGAAGCCGGACGACTGGGAGGACCGCGAGCAGACGCTGTTCCGCTCGACCGCGGTCGGCGACGACATGGACCGGGCGCTGGTCAAGTCGGACGGCACCTTCACCTATTTCGCCGCCGATGTCGCTTACCTCAAGGACAAGGTCGATCGCGGCTTCGTCGATCTGATCTATGTGCTTGGTGCCGATCATGGCGGCTATGTAAAACGGCTGGAAGCGCTTGCCCGGGCGATTGCCGGCGACGAGGTCAAGCTTACCGTGCTGCTTTGCCAGTTGGTGAGGCTGTTTCGCGCCGGCGAGCCGGTACGTATGTCGAAGCGGTCGGGCGAGTTCGTGACCTTGCGCGAAGTGGTGGAGGAGGTCGGCCGCGACCCGATCCGCTTCATGATGCTCTACCGCAAGAACGACGCGCCGCTCGACTTCGACTTCGCCAAGGTGACCGAGCAGTCGAAGGACAATCCGGTGTTCTACGTGCAGTACGCCTCGGCGCGCTGCCATTCGGTGTTCCGGCAGGCGAGCGAGCAATTGGGCGAGGCCATGTTCGACCGCAACCAGCTGGCCGCCGAAGTGGCTTTGCTGACCGATGAGGGGGAGATCGGCCTGATCAGGAAGCTCGCCGAATATCCTCGGCTGATCGAAGCCGCGGCGCTCGCGCTCGAGCCCCACCGGCTGGCATTTTACCTCTACGAACTCGCTTCCAGCTTCCACGGACACTGGAACCGGGGCACCGATAATCCCGACTTACGTTTTGTTAAGGTTAACGACCGACAATTGACGCATGCCAGACTAGGGCTGGTGCAGGCTGTTTCGGACGTTTTGACGTCCGGCCTGACGCTGATCGGAGCCAATGCGCCCACCGAAATGCGTTAGGTTTGAGTAAAAAACCTGTCACCTTTTGCCCACATTGCGCTGGTAAGGGCCAACCCTACGCGACGTCCATGGCGTCCGAATGAGTGCGAGTTCGGGAACAATAATGGCAGACAGAACCCAGCTGAGAGCAGCCGACCACAACGACATCGCCAACGATGATCCGTTCGCGGAACTGACCAGGATCATGGGGTTCGACCCGCGCCAGCCGGTCAAACCGCAAACGCCGGCACAGCCGAAAACCGCTGCCGCCGAACCGTCGCTGGACGAGGGCGATTTCGAGATCGATCTCGAGAAGGAGTTGATGGGCGAATTCGGCGCCGACGCCAATGACAATGCTTCCCCTGCCAAGCTTCGCGAGCCGACACCCGAACCGGCCGCCGCCGACGAAATGGAGGACGCGCTTGCTGCCTCGTTCGAACAGGATTTCGCGTTCGACGACAGTGCGGCGGATGATGCTGCTCCTGTTGCAGCCACTTCTGTTGCCGCCGACGAAATTGCCTCCGCCCCCGAAAGGGCGTTCGCTCCCGCCGTCGAGCCGGAGTTCGACGACGATTTCGATAACGCCGTCGCCGGCTCGCTCGAAGACGTGTCGCCGTTCGAGGACGACCTTTCGAGTGACGACGAACTTGCCGCCTCGCTCGACCAGGATTTTCGGCACGACGACGATGTGACGGCCAAGATCGCGGTGACCGGCGAGGATGAACCCAGGGCCGCAGCCGAGGCGATCGAGCCGGTCGACGAGCCCGCCTTCGACGATGAGTTCGACGATGCCGTTGCAAGCTCGCTCGAAGACGAGCTGATGTTCGACAAGCGTGAGCCGATGGAGCAGACCGTCGCCGTTGAAACCGCCGCGCAAGCGGCCGCGCCTGCGTTCGATGACGAGTTCGACGATGCCGTGGCAAGTTCGCTCGAAGACGAGCTGATGTTCGACGAGCATGAGCCGGCGGAAAACGTCGCCGCCCCGGCATCGCCGGTTGAGGCGGTTTCGGCCGATGAGGATCTTGCCGGCCATTTCGATGATGCCATGGCCGATGTCGACATGGACTTCGACGTTCGCTCGGACGGGCCTGCCGAAATCGAAGAACCAGAGTTTATCGAAGAGCAGTCGATCGAAGAGCCAGAGGCCGCCCGGCTTTCCGGCACGGCCGCTGAAGCGGCGTTCGACGACGATTTCGATCTGAGCTTCGACGATGCGCCTGCCGAGGAAGCCGAAGAACCCGTGGCGCAGGTTGCGGCCGAACCAGCGGCGCCGGCCGCTGTCGTCCCGACGGCCCCAGTGGCTGAGGAACGCAGCCTGGAAGACGAACTGAACGCGCTGCTCGGTGCGATGAGCACACGGCCGGCACAAGCGGTCAACGAACCTCAGACAAGCCCGCAGACTGCCCAGAAGCCCGTGATGGCTGTTCAGCAGCCTATCGCGCCGGTAATTCAGAAGCCAGCAGTGGCCGCTGAACAGCCAATGGCGGCGGTCAAAGACGTCGCCAACGAACCGGTGCATGCTGTCGACGAGCTGGATTGGGAACTCGACGAGCACGAGCCCGCTGAGCCGCAGCAGTCCAGTGCCGCCGATGACGCCGATCTTGGCAGTGTCCTCCTCGATGAGCTTGAAGGCGAGGATTTCGGTGTTGAAGCCGCTGCCGGACCCGCGGATGATCTCGACAGCGATGCACTCGATGCCGACTTCGCCAGGAATATCGGCCTGGATCATGACTCGGCCGACAAGAGTGCGGCAGCTGCTGCCGAGGAAGACCCGCTCGATGCGCTGAACTGGCTGACGACACGCGCCACACCGCCCGAGCCGGCCCGCTCGTGGAGCCGCGTGACACCGGTCGCACAGCCTCAGCCCGCTTTTGCAAGCCAGCCGATGGCTTCGGCGCGTTCGGCACCACCGCCGCAGCCGGCTGGAACGCCGTCCTATCGGGCCGCACCGGTCGAAGAGAGGCCGTCCTATGAAAGCCAGGCATCCCGTGAAGAGAGGCCGTCCTATGAAGATCGGCCCGCCTACACGGAAGCTGCACCAACTTCGCGTCAACAGCCCTCCGCCTATGACGAGATGCCCGATGTCGAGACGGTCGACGTGCCCGAGCGCGTCGTGGCGCTGGCGGACGATCTCGACATTCCGGAGCTCAACTTCGACGATGACGAGCCGGTGGCGCCCGCCTACGACGATCTCGATGCCGATTTTGCCAGCCTTCTCACCGAAATGAATGCAACGGATATAGCGCCTGCCCCGGTGCGCAGTGCTGGCTATGACGATGAATACGATGCCGGCTTCGCGTCTGGCTACAAGCAAGATCGTAGCGAGACGCGCGCCTATGGCGCCAAGCCTGCGGTAGCCCCCGTCAGCGCGGCGGCTGCTTCCTATGCCGATGCAGCGGACGGTTTCGATCTGGGCCCATTGCCCGGTGGCCAGCCGGTTTCGCAGGCCGACGATTTCACCTTCGATGAGCTCGACTACGATCCCGAACTGGACGAGGAGATGTCGGTTCCGGGCCTTGCCGAACGCGGGGCCGAAAGGCAGCCGCGCAGGCGCGGGCTGCTGATAGGTGCGGTGGTCGGCGCCGTGGCGATCGCCGGAGGCCTTGGCGCCTTTGCGTTGACCCTCGGCGGCAAGAGCGGCGGCGATGCGCCGGTTATCGTCAAGGCCGACAACAGGCCGATCAAGATCAAGCCGGAAAATCCAGGCGGCACCGTCGTGCCGAACCAGGACAACAAGGTTTATGACGCTGTGGTCAAGGGCACCAAGCCCGCCGAGCCGGTTCAGCAGAAGCTGGTCACCAACACCGAAGAGCCTGTGGACCTGAAGGCCAACGAACCGGAGAGCCGCGTCGTCGATCTTTCGCCCAATGACCCCGATGCCGCGGACGATATCGACGCGCCCGGCACCGCGGCGTCCGACACCGACGGGGCTGGCACCAATGCGCCCGGCACCAGCGCGTCTGACTCCAGCACGCTTGGCGCCAGTGCGGCTGGCGCTGCCGAAACCGCCGCCGCACCGGCGCCCAAGTCCGAGGATCGCATCGCGCAGGTTCTGCAGGAGGCCGAGAAGGGTGCAACCCCCGAGATCGTCGCCGTTGCGCCGCGCAAGGTACGGACCATGGTCGTGAAACCTGACGGTTCGCTGGTGGCGCGCGAGGATCCGGCGCCTGCCGCCCCGCAGATGGCTGCTGCCGAGCCGGCCGATCCGGCGCCGCAGCACGTCGCTCCGTCGGCCCAGGCCGACGCCGCCGCGCAGACCGGCACCGTGCCCCTGATCGACCAAATCACAAGTGATCCGAAGATTAGCGACCAGCCGAGCGGCGATCAGGCCGAAACCTCCAAGCTGCAGCCGGCGCCCAAGCCCGACACAAAGGCTGAAGCCAAGGCCCAGGCGTCAGCCAGCAAGCAGTCCGCCAGCACCCCGGCCACGGTTCCGGTGGCGCCGCAGCGCCCGTCCGACCAGCCGGTCGATGTGGTTGGCGAGGTCAAGCCCGATCAGGTCGCTTCCATCGATCCGGCCGCGGCCGGGGCTGGTTCGTGGTCGATACAGATCGCTTCGCAGCCGACAGTCGAAAGCGCCCAGGCGACTTACCAGGATCTGCAGCGCCGCTACGGCAGCGTGCTTTCCGGCCGCACCGCCAACATCGTCAAGGCCGAGATCGCCGGCAAGGGCACCTTCTACCGCGTCCGCGTTCCGGCGCAGTCTCGCAACGAGGCGATCAAACTGTGCACCAGCTACAAGGCTGCCGGCGGCAATTGCTTCGTGTCCCACTAGGCACCAAGGCCCCTCGAAAAGCCGGCGTCCGCGCCGGCTTTTTTGCGTGAACGGAAACCTCTGAAGGCAATTACGGGCGATTCCCTTTGTCGGCGCGAAGCTCTAAACTGTTCCGCATGACCGAATCAAAATCCATGATCCTCGGCTGCGCCGGGAAATCACTGACCCGCAACGAGATCCGTTTCTATCGCAACGAATGCCCGTGGGGCTTCATCCTGTTTGCGCGCAATATCGGCGAGACCGAGCAGATCCGCGATCTGGTCGCCGCCATGCGCGACTGCGTCGAGCGTGCGGACGCGCCGGTATTCATCGACCAGGAGGGCGGCCGCGTGCAGCGCCTGCGGCCGCCGCTGGCGCCGAACTATCCGGCTGCCGGTGCACTCGGCGCCTTGTGGCGCGACGACCATGACGCCGGCACCCGTGCCGCCTGGCTGATGGCGCGGCTGCATGCCTTCGACCTGCTGCGCTACGGCATCACGGCGGATTGCCTGCCGGTGCTCGATGTGCCGATCGAGGGCGCCAGCGACGTCATCGGCGCGCGCGCCTATGGCAAGGAGCCGCGCGCCGTCATCGAATTGGGTCGCGCCGCGGCGGAAGGCCTGATGGCGGGCGGCGTGCTGCCGGTGATGAAGCATATTCCCGGCCATGGAAGGGCCTTCGCCGATACGCATTTCGAACTGCCGACCGTCGACGCCTCGATCGGCGACCTGCAGCGGCATGATTTTGCCCCGTTCAGGGAGCTCAACCATTTGCCGATGGCGATGACGGCGCATGTCGTCTATAGCGCGATCGACCCGAAGAACCCGGCCACCACATCCGGCAAGGTCATCGAAGAGATCATCCGCGACGAAATCGGCTTCGACGGCCTGTTGATGAGCGACGACACCTCGATGAAGGCACTTTCTGGGGATTTCCCGTCAAAGGCGGCCGCGATCCTTGCGGCGGGCTGCGATCTGGTCCTTCACTGCAACGGCGTGTTCGAGGAGATGGCCGGCATTGCATCGCGCACGACCGGGCTGGAAGGCAAGTCGTTTGAGCGCGCGGAGCGGGCGCTGACCTATATCAGGAACCGCGACGTGGCGGACGAAACCGAGATTCGGGCCGAATTTGCCAGTTATTTCGACGCGGTGGCCTAGCATCAAAGGAAGCGAAGTGGCGGAAACATTGGACCTGAAGGCCGGCAAGGCCGCACCGATGGACCGCTTGTGGGCCGAGAACGACGATTCCCGGCTGACCGGCGATCCGGCGTTGGTCGTCGATGTGGCCGGCTTCGAAGGTCCTCTCGATCTTCTGCTGCATCTTGCCCGCAATCAGAAGGTCGACCTGTCGCGCATCTCGATCCTGGCGCTGGCCGAACAGTATCTGGCCTTCGTCGAGAAGGTGAGGGCGCTGAGACTGGAGCTTGCCGCCGACTATCTGGTGATGGCCGCGTGGCTGGCGTTTCTCAAGTCGAAGCTCCTGATCCCCAAGCAGCCCGGCGACGAAGGCGAAAGCGGCGAGGAACTGGCGGCGGTGCTGCAGTTCCGGCTGAAGCGGCTCGAGGCGATGCGCGACGCGGCGGCACGGCTGGTCAACCGCAACCGGCTTGGACGCGACGTGTTTGCACGCGGCATGCCGGAAATGGTCATCGTCGAGAAGCGCAATGCCTATTCGGCCTCGCTCTACGACCTGTTGACTGCCTATGCCCAGCAGCGCCAGAAGCAGGCAATAACCAATGTGACGATCGCCAGGCGCGGCGTGTGGTCGCTCAAGGATGCGCGCGACGTGCTGACCAGGCTGATCGGGTCGCTGCGCGACTGGACGGCGCTCGACAGTTTCCTGGTCGAATATCTGGCCGCCCCGGAAGAGCGGCGCACCGCGGTTGCCAGCTCGTTTGCGGCGACGCTGGAACTGGTGCGCGAAGGCAAGATGGAAATGCGGCAGGACCAGGTGTTCGCGCCGCTTTATCTGCGCGGCCGCGCCCAGGCCATCAAGATAGTCGAGGTAACACCATGAACGAACGCGCCAACGCTTCGGTCATTCCGTTCAAGGTCGACGACGACGCCGAGCAAGGCGCGGTCGCCGAAAACCCGGCACAAAATCAGGGGCAGAATTTGTCGCGGAATCCTGGCGAGCGGCTGCATATGGCGGAGGCCGTAAGGATGGCCGAGGCGATCGTATTCGCCAGCGCCGAGCCGGTCAGCGAAAAACAGCTCACTTCGCGACTGCCCGACGGCATCAACATTGCCGCGGCAATGGCCGAACTGCAGCAGATCTATGCGCGGCGCGGCGTCAATCTGGTGCGCGTCGGCGATGCCTGGGCGTTTCGCACCGCCGGCGACCTCGCCTTCCTGATGAGCCGTGACACGGTGCAGCAGCGCAAGCTGTCCCGCGCTGCCCTCGAAGTGCTGGCGATCATCGCCTACCACCAGCCGGTAACGCGCGCCGAGATCGAGGACATCCGCGGCGTCGAGACGTCAAAGGGGACGCTCGACACGCTGATGGAGACCGAATGGGTGAGGATGCGCGGCCGGCGCCGCACGCCGGGCCGTCCCGTCACCTACGGCACGACCGACATTTTCCTCGACCATTTCGCACTGGAGGAGATACGCGATCTCCCCGGCATGGAGGAATTGAAGGGTGCCGGGCTGCTGTCCGGCCGCATGCCGTCGAATTTCTCGGTGCCGCTGCCGCCGGCCGACCCCGATGCGCTCACCGACGACGAGGATCCGCTGACCGACATCGACCTCGAAGAACTCGGCCTTTTGACGCCGCGCGTCACGGAAGATTGAGCCGAGCGCCATCTTAAAGCCACAGGCAGGATGGAACTGCGCCGATTGGTAGCGGGCCGCCGTGCCGAAAGTGCGTGACTTCGGCGACTCATTTATGAACTCTGTCGCAGTTCTGTTTGAATCCGAACCCGAAAGCGCATAGATCAGCGTCTGGGAAACCGTTCGAGAGAGATTTGCTATGGGTTCATTTTCGATTTGGCACTGGATGATCGTTCTGGTGATCGTGCTGCTGGTGTTCGGCCGCGGCAAGATCCCCGAGTTGATGGGCGACATGGCCAAGGGCATCAAGAGCTTCAAGAAGGGCATGGCGGACGACGAGACTGCCGAGGACAAGCGCACCGTCGAACACCGTTCCGACGAAACCGTTTCGGTACCGAAGGAAAAGGCCAGCAAAAGCTGAGCCCAAAATTTTCGTCGGCCAAAACTTGAGTCGGAACGTATAGCCATGTTCGAAGTCGGCTGGACCGAGATGCTGGTGATCGCGATCGTCATGATCGTGGTCGTCGGGCCCAAGGATTTGCCCAACATGCTGCGCACCTTCGGCCGCACAACGGCGAAGCTGCGCGCCATGGCGTCCGATTTCCAGCGGCAGTTCAACGATGCGTTGAAGGAAGCCGAGCTCGACGACGTCAAGAAGTCGGTCGATTCGCTGAGAAGCCTCAATCCGGCAGCCGAGATCAGGAAGCAGCTCAATCCATTCGAGCAGGCCGCCGCCGACGTCCGTTCCGGCGTCGACGCAGTGATGAAACCCAAGCCGGCCGTCGATGCCGCCGCTGCGACGGAGCAGGCGGCCGAGCCGCTTAAGAACGGCGCAACGACGATGCCCGGCGTCAGCCCGCCGGAGCCGACGCCGGCCACGCCGATCTTTCCGGCGATGACGGACGAGTCCGTCGTAGCGCCGGCAGTGCAGGCGCATACGGCTGCAGCGGCCGTGCCGAAAAAAGCACCTGCGGCAAAGAAGAAGCCAGCGCCCGCAAAAGCCGCGGCCGCCGCGCCGGCCAAGCCGGCAAAGACTGCTGCGCCAAAGGCTGCCGCAAAAGCTGAGCAAAAAGCGCAGTCGTCAGCAGCGAAGAAGCCGGCGTCAGCAGCGAAGAAGCCGGCGTCAGCAACGAAGAAGCCGGCCGCCAGGAAAACGGCGGGAGCCGCCAAGTGAGTGTTTCGGACAAGGAAAAGGACGAGATAGAAAAATCGTCGGCTCCGCTGATGGAGCACCTGATCGAGTTGCGCCGGCGGCTGATCTGGTCGATCGGCGGTTTTTTTGTTGCCTTCCTGGTCTGCTTCTTTTTCGCCAAGCGGCTGTTCAACCTTCTGGTCGTTCCGTTCAGATGGGCGACCCAATGGGCCGGGCTCGACCCGCACAAGGTCGAGCTGATCTATACGGCGCCACAGGAGTTCTTCTTTACCCAGGTCAAGCTCGCCATGTTCGGCGGCATGGTCATCGCCTTTCCGCTGATCGCCACGCAGATCTACAAATTCATCGCGCCCGGCCTCTACAAAAACGAGCGCAACGCCTTCCTGCCGTTCCTGATCGCCTCGCCGATCCTGTTCCTGATGGGCGCGTCGCTGGTCTATTTCTTCTTCACGCCGATGGTGATGTGGTTCTTCCTCGCCATGCAGCAGACCGGCACCAACGACCAGGTGCAGATTTCGCTGCTGCCGAAAGTGTCCGAATATCTCAGTCTGATCATGACGCTGATCTTCTCCTTCGGCCTGGTGTTCCAGCTGCCGGTGGTGACAAGCCTGATGACGCGGGTCGGCATGCTGTCGTCAACGGCCCTGGCCGAGAAGCGCAAATGGGCGATCGTCATCGCCTTTGTGGTGGCGGCGGTGCTGACGCCGCCCGACCCGATGAGCCAGATCGGCCTCGCCATTCCGACGATCCTGCTCTACGAGGTCTCGATCTGGTCGGCCCGGCTGATCGAACGCAGCAAGGAGCGCGACCGTGTGGCCCGCGAAAAGCAGGACGCCACCGAAGAGGTGGCCGAAAAGCCGGCGGACGCGTCTTCGACATAGGTTCGGTTGACCGGCTGGCATCTTTTTGCCGGCCGCAGCAACTTTGTTCTTGCTTTGTGCCGGCAGCTATGCTATTAATTTGGGTATGGTGCTGATTCGGCGCCGACGACCCGCCCACTGAGGCGGGTTTTTTTGGCTCAGATTCCTTTCGACCAAATGTTGCGAGTGCTGCCGACATCAATGTCGGCGGGACAGCGCCCCCCTCTGTCCTGCCGGACATCTCCCCCTCAAGGGGGGAGATCGGCCGTCATCGCGGCTTTCGCAGATCTCCGGCGCTGAAAAAGCAAGCCGTCGGCGAAGCTGCCGATCTCCCCCCTTGAGGGGGAGATGTCCGGCAGGACAGAGGGGGGCGCGAAGGAACTCGGCTTGACATCTTGCATCGATCAGGGATGCGGTTTACGCCCTCTGGTCTTTGTTTTGGGCATTTCCTTGCCCCGAAACCGCCGTGCCGAGGACGAACAGACCATGCTTGATATCAAATGGATTCGCGACAACCCGAGGGCCCTTGTCGAAGCGCTCCAGAAGCGCTCGTGGTCGGCCGGGGATGCGCAGTCCACGGTCGACGACCTGATCGCCGCGGATGAGGCGCGGCGCGAGCATCTGACCGAGCTGCAGACCAGGCAGGAACGCCGCAACGCCGCATCGAAGGAGATCGGCAATGCCATGCGCTCGGGCGATGCAGCTCTTGCCGAAAGGCTGAAGGCCGAGGTCGGCGAGATCAAGGCCTTCATCCAGAATGGCGAGGCGCGCGAGCGCGAGCTCGACAAGGCGCTGAACGATGCGTTGGCAGTGCTGCCAAACGTGCCGTTCGACGATGTGCCGGTCGGCAAGGACGAGCACGACAACGTCGTCAAACGCGTCGTCGGCGAGGTGCCGACGCGGCCGAATTGGGTGAAGGAGCATTTCGAGATCGGCGAAGCGCTCGGCATGATGGATTTCGAGCGGGCAGCACGGCTTTCCGGCTCGCGCTTCACCGTGCTCAAAAGCGGCCTGGCGCGGATGGAACGCGCGCTCGGCCAGTTCATGCTGGATCTGCACACCACCGAGCACGGCTACGTAGAGATCCAGCCGCCGTTGATGGTGCGCGACGAGGTGCTTTTCGGGACCGGGCAACTGCCGAAATTCGAGGAGGATTTATTCTTCGTGCGGCACGGGGACGGCAGGCTTGGCCTAATCCCAACCGCCGAAGTGCCGCTCACCAATCTCGTTCGCGACGAGATCACGCCGCACGAAAAACTGCCGCTGCGCTATACGGCGCTGACGCCGTGCTTCCGCTCCGAGGCGGGCTCGGCCGGGCGCGACACGCGCGGCATGCTGCGCCAGCACCAGTTCTACAAGGTCGAGCTGGTGTCGATCACCGACCAGGAGACTTCGGTTGCCGAGCACGAGCGCATGACCGAATGCGCCGAGGAGGTGCTGAAGCGGCTCGGCCTGCCGTTCCGCACCATGACGCTGTGCACCGGCGACATGGGCTTTGGCGCGCGCAAGACCTACGACATCGAGGTCTGGCTGCCCGGCCAGAACGCCTATCGCGAGATCTCGTCGTGCTCGGTATGCGGCGATTTCCAGGCGCGGCGCATGGACGCCCGCTACAAGGACAAGGACGGCAAGGGCAATCGCTTCGTCCACACGCTGAACGGCTCCGGCACCGCCGTCGGCCGTGCGCTCATTGCCGTCATCGAAAATTATCAGAACGAGGACGGCAGCGTAACCATTCCTGAAGCGCTTCGGCCTTACATGGGCGGTCTGGAAAAGATCGAATCGAAATAATGCGCATCCTTCTGACCAACGACGACGGCATCCATGCCGAGGGCCTTGCATCACTCGAACGCATCGCGCGCACGCTGTCGGACGACGTCTGGGTGGTGGCACCGGAACAGGATCAGTCCGGCTATGCGCATTCGCTGTCGATCTCGGAGCCGCTGCGGCTCAGGAAAATCGGTGAAAAGCACTTTGCGGTGCGCGGAACGCCGACCGACTGTGTCATCATGGGCGTGAAGAAGATCCTGCCCGCAGCGCCTGACCTGATCCTGTCCGGCGTCAATTCCGGCGCCAACATCGCCGACGACGTCACCTATTCGGGCACGGTCGCCGGCGCCATGGAAGGCGCGCTGCTCGGCGTGCGATCGATCGCCATCAGCCAGGCCTATTCCTATGTCGGCGAGGACCGCGTCGTTCCTTACGAGACCACCGAAGCGCTGGCGCCGGCCCTGCTCGAAAAGCTCGTCGCCATGCCGTTGCCGGACGGCGTGCTGCTCAACGTCAATTTTCCGAACTGTGCGCCGGAAGAGATCGCCGGAACTGTAGTCACTTCGCAGGGCAAGCTGGTCCACAGCCTGTGGGTCGACGAGCGGCGCGACGGGCGCGGCCTGCCTTACTACTGGCTGCGCTTCGGCCGCGAGCCGGTCGAGGGCAAGCAAGGCACCGACCTCAATGCCTTGCGCAATCGGCTGGTGTCGGTGACGCCGCTGCAGCTCGATCTCACCGCGCATGAAATCCGCGATCAACTGGCCAAGGCGCTCGCATGAACTTGAACCACGCTGCAACGGTCGACGAGCGCGAAGGTTTCGCTGCCTTCCTGCTTCGCCTGCGCGGCAGGGGGACGGTGCCGAAGGCGCTTATCGCCGCCTTCGAGGCGACGCCGCGGCGCGGCTTTCTGTCTCCGCATTTCCACTCGATAGCCTGGTCGGACCGTATGCTGCCGATCGAATGCGGCGAGGCCATCGAAGGCGCCGACCTGCAGGCGGCGGTGATCGCGGCACTTGCCATCGAGCCGGGCAACCGGGTGCTCGAGATCGGCACCGGATCCGGCTACACGGCGGCGGTGATGTCGCGGCTTGCCGCGCGGATCGTCACCATCGACCGTTACAAGACGCTGGCCGAACAGGCCCGGCAGCGTCTCGAGGCACTCGCCATCGGCAATGTCATCGTGCGCCAGGCGGACGGTTCCAACGGGCTGGCCAACGAAGCGCCGTTCGACCGCATCGTCGCCTGGGCGGCCTTCGACAGCCTACCGCGCTTCCTCCTCGACCAATTGTCGAGCGGCGGCATCGTCATCGCGCCGATCGGACCCGACGAAGGCGAGCAGGTGCTGGCCAAGCTGACCAAGGTCGGCAGCCGCTTCGAACGCGAGGATATCGGCCTGGTGCGCCTGCAGCCGATCCTGCACGGTGTCGCCGCGGTGATCTGATTCCGGGTACATCGCGCCGCTTGGGGATCAGCCGAAGCCTGTCGTTTCGTCATCCTAGGACGACGAAGTTGAGAGCCTTCCTCGAATATTTTAAGAAAATTTGCGTCTGATTCTACAGGTTTAACCGACCGGTAACATTAACGCGCTTTAATCACACTCAGTTGTACCGGGTCTGTGCGGGTTAGTGCGATGCAATTCAGTGTTTTGAAGGCAAACGGACGCAATCTGGCGCGTGGCTGCGCCGTCCTCATGATCGCAGGCGCTGCGACGGGGTGTAGTTCCCAGGTGGCGCGGTTCAACAGCGTCGATGACGTGTTCACCGCCTCGACCAACAACCAGCGCGCCATCATCGACAAGCAGGATGCTGCCCAGCCCTATCCGGGCGATGTTGCGGCCGCGCCGGTCGACGGCAGCCACACCCAGTCGGTCAGCCGCTCAAGCCTCGAACCGGTTACGGCGCAGCAGTTGCCACCGCCGGCTCCCGCCCTGGCACCCGCCGCCCGCCCGGTGCGTACCGCTGCCGCGCCGGCGATGGCGCCTGCCGCTCCTCGTGTCGACAGGACGGCAACCGGCACCGTCGCTCCGGCGGCAAGGCCGTTCAAGAACGCCGAGCCCGACGCGCCGCGCATGGCGACGGCCGCCGGCGCACCGCATGCAACCGAGATCGTCGTCAAGGACGGCGAGACCATTTCCGGCCTGTCTCGGCGCTACGGCGTGCCGGCCGATGCCATCATGAAAGTCAACGGGCTGAGCGCGACCAAGGGGCTGAAGACCGGCCAGAAGCTCGTCATCCCGGCCTATGCGTATTCGAGCAACGGCGCCACGCCGAAAGTCGCCGACGCCAAGCCCGCGAACGGCACCAGGCACGACCAGCCGGCCGACGCGCCGGAGAAGGTGGCCGTGCTGCCGCAGCAACCGAAGCTCAGGGAAGGCAAGTCTGCCGCGCAGGTGGACGCCTCGGCTGCCGCGAGCCAGCCGAAGGATGGAAAGGCCGCGCCCAAAGTGGCTTCGGCGACGGCCAAGCCAGCCGGTGCCGGCGGCACCTACACGGTTCAGCAAGGCGATACGCTGTCGGCCATCGCCAGAAAGACCGGCGTCGGCGTCGTCGCGTTGAAGCAGGCGAACGGCATGCAGGATGGACTGCTCAAGATCGGCCAGACCCTGAAAGTGCCGGCAGGCGGAACCGCTGTTGTCGCCGGTGCGAAGCCGGCAAAGGTCGATCCGGTGACGACGGCCACCACCCAGCCGCCTGCCAAGGCCACGCCGACGCAGACGCTCGCCTCCTACACGCCGCCAAAGAAGGACGCGAAAGTCATCCAGCAGGCCGAGGACGACGATGCGGTGGCGCCGGACGCAACGGGCATCGGCAAGATGCGCTGGCCGGTGCGCGGCCGCGTGATCTCAAGCTTCGGCGGCGGCAAGGACGGCGTCGACATTGCCGTGCCCGAGGGGACGCCGGTCAAGGCAGCTGAAAACGGCGTCGTCATCTATGCCGGTGACGGCCTCAAGGAATTCGGCAACACGGTGCTGGTGCGGCACGAAAACGGTCTGGTCACCGTCTACGGCCACACCAGCTCGATCGAGGTGCAGCGCGGCCAGAAGGTCAAGCGCGGCCAGGAAATCGCCCTGTCCGGCATGAGCGGCACCACCGACTCGCCGAAACTGCATTTCGAAGTGCGCAAGAACTCGGCGCCGGTCGATCCTTCGACCTATCTCGAATAGATGACGAAAGCGATTTGCGGGCCACCTGACCTTCAGCCCGCCGAGGAAGTCCGCTCCGCAAGGTGCGGGCTTCTTCTGCTGTTAGTCGTTGAGCCGCTAATCCTTCAGCGATTTGCCGAGCCGGCCTGCCAGATCCTGGGTGAACTGCCAGGCGACGCGGCCCGAACGGCTGCCCCGCGTCGTCGCCCATTCCAGCGCCTCGGCGCGCAGCGTCTCGGGATCGATGGCGAGATCGTGATGGCGGACATAGCCGTCGATCATGTCGAGATATTCGTCCTGCGAACATTTGTGGAAGCCAAGCCACAGGCCGAAACGGTCCGACAGCGAAACCTTTTCCTCGACCGCTTCGGACGGATTGATCGCCGTCGAGCGCTCATTATCGATCATGTCGCGCGGCAACAGATGCCGCCGGTTCGAGGTGGCGTAGAAGATGACGTTGGCCGGGCGGCCCTCGACGCCGCCTTCAAGCGCTGCCTTCAGCGATTTATAGGACGTGTCGTCATGGTCGAATGACAGGTCGTCGCAGAACAGGATGAAGCGGAAGGGTGCTGCCTTCAGCAGGCCCATCAGCTTCGGCAGCGTGTCGATGTCTTCGCGATGGATCTCGATAAGCTTGAGCGGCAGATCGAGGTTGGCCGAAGCGTTGACCGCGGCGTGCACCGCCTTGACCAGCGACGATTTGCCCATGCCGCGCGCGCCCCACAACAGCACGTTGTTGGCAGCATAGCCTGAGGCAAAGCGCTCGGTGTTGTCGACCAATATGTCGCGGACGCGATCGACCCCGCGGATCAGGCCGATGTCGACGCGGTTGACCTTGAGCACCGGCTCCAGATAGCCGGGATCGGCCTGCCAGACGAAGCAATCGGCCTCGCCGAGGTTGGTTTGCGGCACCGGCGGCGGGGCGAGGCGAGCGACCGCCTCGATCAGGCGGTCGAGCTTCTGGCTCAGGGTATCGATGGTGCTGTCGGTCATCTCTTGTCTTTTTTGTTTCGCTTTCGGGATGGTGCGGCAGGCCAACCTACCTGATTTCAGCGGTTTCGAAACTCGTCCCAAGCATTTGTTCGGGCATGATCTTTTGCGGAAACCGAGCGTCGCTTTTCGGGATCACCCTCTAACACGGCTCACCAGGCCGGAAAAGCAGCCGATTTGCCCGGCGGCGCAGTTGCATTGGCAACGTTACCGACTATATTCCGGCCAAATTTGGCGGGGCCGTCAAATTCCCAGAACGGTTAAGGCGGCTGTTTTTAAAATTCAGGAGTACCTCGATGTTCGTGACACCGGCATACGCCCAAGGCATCGGCGGGGACTCGTCCGCAATGTTTATCCAGATCGTGCCGTTTGCTCTGATTTTCGTGATCATGTATTTTCTGATCATCCGGCCGCAGCGCACGCAGCTAAAGAAGCGCGGCGAGATGCTGGCGGCGGTTCGTCGCGGCGATACCGTTGTCACCGGCGGCGGCTTGGTCGGCAAGGTGACCAAGGTGATCGACGATAACGAGCTGGAGATCGACCTTGGCGGCGGCACCAAGGTGACGGCGCTGCGCTCGACGATCGCCGACGTACGCGTCAAGGGCGAGCCGGTGGCAAACCAGAACGCCAAGAAATAACCGAATTGAAGGCGGAACGCAGCCGCTTGTACGCCTGAACGGACGATAACCAATGCTCTATTTTTCGCGCTTCAAGATGATCCTGATCTGGCTGGCCGTGGCCGCCACAGTGGTCCTCGCTGCGCCCAATCTTTTCTCGGCAAGCACGTTGGCCCAACTGCCCAGTTGGGTGCCGAAGCGGCAGATGACGCTCGGCCTCGACCTGCAGGGCGGCTCGCACATCCTGCTCAGGATGGATCCGAACGATCTGATCAAGGATCGGCTGGAGACGACGCGCGACGAAATCAGGACGCTGCTGCGCGATGCCAAGATCGGCTATACCGGCCTTGCCGGGTCGGGGCGCACGGTGCAGGTCCGCATCACCGATCCCGCACAGATCGACGCCGCCAAGAACGCACTGAAGCCGTTGACCAATCCGGTGGCGGCCGGCCTGTTCAGCGGCGGGTCCATCCAGGAGATGACCCTGGATGATTCCGAGGCCGGCCTGCTTAAATTCACCGTCACCGATGCCGGCATCAAATACCGTACGTCGACGGCGCTGACCCAGTCGATCGAGGTTGTCAGCCGTCGTGTCAACGAACTGGGAACGACCGAGCCGATCGTGCAGCGGCAAGGCGACGACCGCATCCTTGTGCAGGTGCCTGGTTTGCAGGACCCGCAACGGCTGAAGGAAATTCTCGGCCAGACCGCCAAGCTGACCTTCCAGATGGTCGACCAATCGATGCCGGTGCAGGATGCGCTGAACGGCCGTCCGCCGCCGGGGTCCTCGGTGCTGTATTCGCAGGACGATCCGCCGGTTCCGTATCTGATCGAGAACCGCGTCATCGTTTCGGGTGAAAACCTCGTCGATGCCCAGGCGACGTTCAACTCGCAGACCAATGAGCCGGTGGTTTCGTTCCGCTTCGATTCCAAGGGGGCGCAGCGGTTCGGCCAGGCGACAGCGCAGAATGTCGGCAAGCTGTTTGCCATCATCCTCGACAATCAGGTGATTTCGGCGCCGCGGATCAACGAACCGATCCCTGGCGGTTCCGGCCAGATATCGGGGAATTTCACTGCCGAGAGCGCCAACGATCTCGCCGTGCTGCTGCGCGCCGGCGCCTTGCCGGCGACGCTCACCGTGATCGAGGAGCGCACGGTTGGCCCTGGCCTCGGCCAGGACTCCATCCATGCCGGCAAGGTCGCCGGCATCATCGGCTCGATCCTGGTCGTGGCGTTCATGTTCGTCGCCTACGGTTTCCTCGGCTTCCTCGCCAACATCGCGCTGGCGGTGCATGTCGCGATGATCGTCGGGCTGCTGTCGCTGCTTGGCGCGACGCTGACCTTGCCGGGTATCGCCGGTATCGTGCTGACCATCGGCATGGCGGTCGATTCGAACGTGCTGATCTATGAGCGTATTCGCGAGGAGCGACGTGCCGGCCGCTCGGTGATCCAGGCGATCGATACCGGCTTCAGCAAGGCGCTGGCGACCATCGTCGATTCCAACGTCACTTCGCTGATTGCCACCGTGGTGCTGTTCTACCTCGGCACCGGGCCGGTGAAGGGTTTTGCCGTCACCTATGCCATCGGCATCCTGACCACGGTCTTCACCGCCTTCACCTTCACCCGCCTGCTGGTGTCGATCTGGCTTCGCCGGGCCCGTCCGAAGGAGTTGCCACGCGCGCCGGTGACCTTCATTCCGCCGGGAACGAAAATTCCGTTCATGGGCATCCGCCGCTGGACGTTCACGCTGTCGAGCGTGCTTTCGGTGCTGTCGGTCATCGGCTTCATGACCATCGACATCAATTACGGCATCGATTTCAAGGGCGGCTCGCTGATCGAGGTGCAGTCCAAGGCCGGCAATGCCGATCTGGCCGACATCCGCGGCAGGCTGACGGAACTCAATATCGGCGAGGTGCAGGTTCAGCAATTCGGCGAGCCGAACGACGTTCTGATCCGCGTCGGTACCCAGGAGGGCGGCGAGAATGCCGAGCAGACCGTCATCGACAAGGTGCGCGGCGAGCTGCAGGACCAGTATGATTTCCGCCGCGTCGAAGTGGTCGGGCCGACGGTCTCGGGCGAGCTTGCCAAGCAAGGCACCATTGCCATGCTGGTCGCGCTGCTCGGCATCCTGATCTATGTCTGGTTCCGCTTCGAATGGCAGTTCGCGGTCGGCGCCATCGTTGCGACCGTTCACGACGTGGTCATGACGATCGGCTTCTTCGTCCTCACCGGCCTCGAATTCAACCAGTCGTCGCTGGCGGCGATCCTTACCATCATCGGTTATTCGCTCAACGACACGATTGTCGTCTATGACCGTGTTCGCGAGGATCTGCGAAAATACAAGCGAATGCCGCTGCCGCAACTGCTGAACAATGCCATCAACGAGACGCTGTCGAGGACGACGCTGACCTCGGTGACGACGATCCTGGCGCTGCTGGCCCTGGTGCTGTTCGGCGGCGAGGTGATCCGCTCGTTCACCATGGCCATGCTGTTCGGCGTCGTGTTCGGCACCTATTCGTCGATCTTTATCGCCGCGCCACTGCTTATCCTGTTCAAGCTGCGGCCGCAGGCCACAGCGTCGGACGAGGAAAAGCCGGTGGGCGGCGGCAAAGCCATAGCCACCTGACGGCTTGCCTCAAAAGTGGCCAAGGGTATCGTCATCCGCGAGGCGCATTTCCCCGGCCGCGCACCGATCGAGGCTTACGGCAACGGCGGCTTCCGTTTTGCCGACATGTCGCATCGCGGCTCGCTGCTGTGCCTGCCTTCGGGCATCTATGGCTGGGAGCCGGCCGATCCGCTGGCGCTGACGGCAGCGGATTTCGCCAAGCTGTTTAACGAGGCAGACAAGGTCGAGATCCTGCTGGTCGGCAGCGGCAAGGATCTGAGGCCGTTGCCGGCCGCGCTGCGTGCCGCGCTGAAGGATGCCGGCATTTCCGCCGATCCGATGTCGACCGGGGCGGCTGTGCGGACCTACAATGTGCTGCTGGCTGAAGACCGCGCGGTGGCCGCAGCACTCATCGCCGTCGACTGACGTGGCCGAAAACACCAAACTCGTCATGGAGACGGTGCGCGCCGCTGATCATGACCGCTACCTGACCGCGCTCTACGCGCCCGAAGACAAGCGGGACGCGCTGTTTTCGCTCTATGCCTTCAACGCCGAAATTGCCGGCATACGCGACCGCATCCACGAGGCGCTGCCGGGCGAGGTGCGGCTGCAATGGTGGCGCGACGTCATCGCAGTCGAAGAGGATGGGGCTGAGGTCGGCCATCCCGTGGCGGACGCGCTGAAGGCGACTATTTCCGCCCACCATCTGCCCAAGGCCGCTTTCGAAAACATGCTCGAAGCGCGCATCTTCGATCTCTATGACGACCCGATGCCGTCGCGCACCGACCTCGAAGGCTATTGCGGCGAGACTGCCGCAGCACTTATCCAGCTTGCGGCGATGGTGCTCGATCCGGTCGAAGCACCGCGCTTTGCCGAGCTTGCCGGCAGGGCAGGTTGTGCGCAGGCGATGACCGGTCTGCTGCTTCTGCTGCCGCTACATCGCGAGCGGGGACAGTGCTTTGTGCCGGCCGATATTTTGGCGGCGGCGGGATCCTCGCCGGAAGAATTCGTTACAGGTGACGGCGGGCCGGGCGCGGAACGCGCCGCTGCCGCGATAATCGCGCTGGCACGGGAACATCTTTCCGCCTTCGAGCAGGGGGCGTCCGCTCTACCGGTTTCGCTGCGCCCGGCGTTTCTGCCGCTGGCTCTTTCGGGCGCCTATCTCGACAAAATGGAGCGCGCCCGCCGCTCGCCTGTCAAGGAGGTGGCGCGGCTCTCTGTCTTGCGCCGGCATTGGCTCTTGTTCCGGCGCGCGACGCGGGGCTGGCCGGTCGCATAGAGGCTGCCGCGTAGCCAACCCGACCGTTATTCCGCCGCTTCCGCCCGAAAAGGCAGCCCCAGCCATTCGCGGCAGTCGGCGAGCGCGCGCGATGTCACCGCGTGCCGCTTGGCGACCGTCTTGTCCTTGCCGCGCAGCCGCTTGCCCTCGATCTTCGGCGCGTCCACCGGCGGGAACAGGCCGAAATTGACGTTCATCGGCTGGAAGGAGCGCTTTCCCGGCTCGTCGTCGGAGACAATATGGCCGCCGGTGATGTGGTTGAGCAAGGCGCCGAAGGCGGTGGTCAAGGGCGGCAGCGACGGCGCATGGCCAAGCCTTTCGGCGGCGGCAAAGCGCCCGGCGAGCAAGCCGATGGCGGCGCTCTCGACGTAGCCCTCGCAGCCGGTGATCTGGCCGGCAAAGCGCAGGCCGGGTCGCGACTTCAACTGCAGCGACGCGTCGAGCAGAGTCGGCGAATTGATGTAGGTGTTGCGGTGCAGGCCGCCGAGGCGGGCGAACTCGGCGTTTTCCAGCCCGGGGATGGTGCGGAATATGCGCACCTGCTCGGCGTGCTTCAGCTTGGTCTGGAAGCCGACCATATTGTAGAGCGTACCCAGCGCATTGTCCTGGCGGAGCTGAACGACGGCATACGCCTTTACAGACGGATTATGCGCATTGGTCAGTCCCATCGGCTTCATCGGCCCGTAGCGCAATGTCTCGACGCCGCGCTCGGCCATCACCTCGATCGGCAGGCAGCCGTCGAAATAGGGCGTGCCTTCCCATTGCTTGAATTCGGTCTTCTGGCCGTCGACCAGCGCCTGCACGAAGGCAACGTACTGCTCCTTATCCATCGGGCAGTTGATGTAATCCTTGCCGGTGCCGCCGGGACCGACCTTGTCGTAGCGCGACTGGAACCAGCAGATATCCATGTCGATCGTGTCGAAATGGACGATCGGCGCGATGGCATCGAAAAAGGCGAGCGCGTCGGCGCCGGTTGCTTCCGCAATCGATTGGGCGAGCGAAGGCGCCGTCAGCGGGCCGGTGGCAACGATCGCCTGGTCCCACTCCGCCGACGGCAGGCCGGGCACTTCCTCGCGACGAATGGTGATGAGCGGGTGCGCTTCGAGCTTTCTGGTGACCGCTTCGGAAAATCCGTCGCGGTCGACGGCCAGCGCACCGCCGGCCGGCACCTGATGGGCGTCGCCGGCGCTCATGATCAGTGAACCAGCCAGCCGCATTTCGGCGTGCAGCAGGCCGACGGCATTGGTTTGCGCATCGTCGGAGCGGAAGGAGTTGGAACAGACGAGCTCGGCCAGCCCGTCGGTCTTGTGCGCGTCGGTACCGCGGACGGGCCGCATTTCATGCAGGACAACTGGAACGCCGGCTTCGGCCGCCTGCCAGGCGGCTTCGGAGCCGGCAAGTCCGCCGCCGATAACGTGAATGGGGTTCTTGTCCATGAGCGCCGAAATAGTCGCTTGGCGCGGGGATTGCAATTGCCACGCGGGAGAATGGCTGACGGGGGAAGCCGCCCCAAAACAACAACACCCGCCGGGGGAGGAGGTCCGGCGGGTGTCGTTTTGTTGGTCGATCCTCGGGAGGAGGTGAAGATCGACCGTATTCGTCATCGCCGGGGAGGAGGTCGGCTTTGACGAAATTCCTTTCGCCATTTGAAAGGGCGCGAAACCCTTTTTAGAAACAGCGCCCGCCGGGGGAGGAGGTCCGGCGGGCGCCGTTTTTGTGGTCAACCCTCGGGAGGAGGTGAAGGCTGACCGTATCCGTCAGAGTCGGGGAGGAGGTCGACCCTGGCGAAATTCTTGTTGTTAGATCGCCCTGCGAGCGACCATCTTGATCTCGTCGCGGACGATGCCGAGATCGTTGAGCTGGCGGTTCGACAGGCGACCCAGCTCGGTAACCGTCTCGCGGTACACGCGCCAGTTACGATAGTTGCGGATCAGGTTCATTGTCGTTCTCTTTTCAAAACTGGTTCGGGCCATTTGCGGCCCGAAGGATTAGACCGCCTTGCGGGCGACGTAGTGAATGTCGCTGCGGCTGATGCCGAGATCGGTCAGTTCACGGGTGCTCAGGCGGCTCAGCTCGGACACGGTGTCCCTATAGCGGCGCCAGTTGCGATAGTTGCGGATCAGGTTCATGGTAGTCTCGTTTCGTCTTTCTTTCGGATCATTCCGTCTTTGTGTGCACCGTGAAAATAGGTGGGGTCATATCGATTTAAAAGCGCTATTGGTGCATGGCAGCAATGCAAATTGTGCAATGCAGCATTAACGCGCGTCCAGTTTTTCCGCCCAGATCGGAAAATGCCGTTAGGTCAAACGCTTGGCCGGACGAGCTAAAAGAACCAGGGAAAGGGGGAGGGGCATGGCGAGCTATTCGTCACGGGTCAGGTCGGATATCGCGCGATGGCAGCAGGCCGGCCTGGTCGACGCGCCGACAGCCGAGGCTCTAACGCGCGACGTCGAGGCAAACGAACGCAAATCGCTGAGTTTCGGCTCGATCCTGGCGATGATGGCGGCGCTGCTGTTCGGCGCGGCTATCCTGATCTTCATCGCCGCCAACTGGGAAGTCATCCCGCGGCTGGTGCGGGTCGCGGCACTTTTTGCCGTTATCCTTGCCGGCTATGTCGGCGGCGCGGTGTTGAAGATGCGCGACCATGCGGCGATCGGCGAAGCACTGTGGATCGTCGCGGCGGCGGCATTCGGCGGTTCGATCGCGCTGATCGGCCAGATGTATCATTTGTCGGGCGACGAGGCCTCGGCCTTGATCACCTGGGGCGCCGGCACGGCGCTGGCGGCGGTGGCGCTGCGCTCAAACCCACTGACCGTCGCTGCCGTCGGCATCGCCGATGCCTGGCTGTTCCTGAGAGGGTTCGACTACTTCCGGCGCACGGAATTTCCGCATCTCTTCGTGATCATGGCGCTGGTGCTGTTCGCCGTTTCGTTCTGGACGCGCAGCCAGGCGGCGCGCCACCTGATCATCCTGTCGGTCCTTTTCTACCTCGTGCTGTTGGCCATGGAATACGACACGCTGCAAGTCGCCATCCCGCTCGTTGCCGCGTCGGTGCTGCTTTTTACCGCTGCGATCTTTGCTGCCGGGCCGGTCGAGAGGGTTTTGCAACTCGGCGGCAGGTTGACCTTGCACGCGCTGATCGGCTTTCTCACCGGACTGGCGATGATCCAATTCGAACTGGCGGATGAAAGCAGCTACAATAGCGGCTTTGCCATTGCCTCGGCTGTTGCGCTGGCCGGCATCGTCGCGGCGATCGTGCTGGGCGGCCGCGAGAGCCGGGGACTGCGCTGGGTTGCCTATGCGGGCTTCGCCTTCGAACTCGCCATCATCTATGTGGTGATGCTGCAATCAATGCTCGACACGGCAGGCTTCTTCCTTGCGGCGGCGGTGCTGCTCGCCGTTCTTGCTTTCATTATCATCCGCATAGAAAGGCGCATGAACGCCTCGAACATGACAGGAGCGGCGGCATGATGACCGGCAAAAGACTGATCATCTCGGCGCTGGTCCTGGCGCTCGTCCAGATCGGCTTTCTGAGCTGGATCATCGCCGGACGCGCGGCGATCCTGCGCGATGGCAAGCAGGTCCTGCTCAAGGTCGAGCCGATCGATCCGCGCGATCTCTTGCGCGGTGACTACATTCTGCTCGGCTACGACATTTCACGCATACCGGTGAAACTGATCGGCAACATTCCGGCCGGCAAGCTTTCCAGCGAGGAAACGTCGATCGTGGTCAGGCTGAAGCAGGGCGCCGATGGCTATTGGGGGCCGACCGCGGCCTGGTTCGGGCAAGCGCCGGCGCCGGCAGCATCCGATGAAGCCGATATCGTCGGACACGTCTCCGAGGGCTGGAATATCGGCCAGGGAGCAACGACGATCGCGCCGGAGTACGGCATCGAGCGCTTCTATCTGCCGGAAGGCGAGGGGATGGCGATCCAGAACGACATGCGGGTGCGGCCGTTCGGCATCCGGGTGGCGATTGCGGCCAACGGCACGGCGCAGATCAAGGCGCTGGTGGACGGCGACAAGACACTGTTCGAGGAGCCGCTTTACTAGATCGCGCTACGGCCTTGGCAATGATCTCCTGCGCCAAGGCTCGGAGGAGCTTCGAGTGGCCTGCCACCCCAAGCTCGAAGAGCGAAGGGTGGTGCGGATGAAGGGACTCGAACCCCCACGCCTTTCGGCACTGGAACCTAAATCCAGGGCGTCTACCAATTCCGCCACATCCGCATTGCCCGGCCAATCCCATGTAGCCATCATTCTGTCAATGTCAGGGCTGATATCGGTATCCTTGGCCGGAATGCAAAGATGGTTGAAAATCAGCGTCGCCTGTGACAAAAGGCGTGTCGAATGTGACGGGACGCGACGATCCGCTTCTGCAGAATGTGATAAGAAGTAGGAAAAACAAAGACTTATTCACGTTTTGGAGCGTATTTCTGGAGGATTTGTGCCGCGTTGAGCGGACAGATCGCCAAGTCCCGCACCAAAAGCCATTCCCGGCAAGATCATACCGGCAGGCTGTAAACGGCAGGGGCCGTTTGACGGCCTCATTGGTGGAAACAAAGGTTTTATGATGCAGGTCACCGAAACGCTCAACTCCGGTCTCAAGCGCGAGATCAAGATCACCGTGCCGGCCGGTGACATGGAAGCCAAGCTGATGGCGCGGCTCTCCGATGCCAGGAACAAGGTCCGCATCAACGGCTTCCGCCCCGGCAAGGTGCCGGTGCAGCATCTGCGCAAAGTCTACGGCAAGTCGTTCATGGCCGAAGTGGTCAACGAGATCCTCAATGATTCAACCCGTTCGATCATCACCGGGCGCGGCGAAAAGGCCGCCATGCAGCCCGAAGTGATCATGACCGAGGACGAGAAGGAAGCCGAGAAGATCCTGGCAGGCGGTGCCGATTTCGAGTTCCGCCTGAACTATGAGGTCATTCCGCCGATCGAGATCAAGGATTTCTCCGACATCAAGGTGACGCGCCAGGTGTTCGACGTGCCGGATGAAGAGATCGACGAGCAGGTCAAGCGTGTCGCTGAATCCGCCCGCACTTACGAGCCGAAGACCGGCAAGGCCGCCGAGGGCGACCGTGTGACCATCGATTATGTCGGCAAGATCGACGGCGAAGCCTTCGGCGGCGGCGCCGGCACCGATCAGCCGCTGGTGCTCGGCTCGAAGGAATTCATCCCCGGCTTCGAGGACCAGCTGGTCGGCAGCAAGGCCGGCGACGAGAAGCAGGTCACGGTTACCTTCCCGGAAAACTACCAGGCGGCGCATCTGGCCGGCAAGGAAGCCACTTTTGACGTGACGGTCAAGGAAGTGTCGAAGCCCGGCGCGCTTGAGATCAACGACGAGATGGCCAAAAATCTCGGCCTTGAATCGCTGGAGCGCCTGCGCGAGGTGGTGCGCGGTCAGATCGAGAACCAGTTCGGCTCGATAACGCGCCAGAAGGTCAAGCGGCAGTTGCTCGACCAGCTCGACGCTGCCTACTCGTTCGAGGCGCCGTCCAAGCTAGTCGAGGCCGAGTTCAACAACATCTGGAACCAGGTCAATCGCGATCTCGAAGCTGCCGGGCGCACCTTTGCCGACGAAGAGACGACTGAAGAAGAAGCGCGTGCAGAATACATGCGGCTTGCCGAGCGCCGTGTGCGTCTCGGTCTGGTTCTCGCCGAAATCGGCGAGAAGGCCGGCGTCACGGTGACGGACGAGGAATTGCAGCGCGGCCTGTTCGAGCAGGTGCGTCGCTATCCGGCCAACCAGCAGCAGGAAGCCTTCGAATTCTATCGCAACAATCCCGAAGCGCTGAACACGTTGCGCGCGCCGATGTTCGAAGAGAAGGTGGTCGACCATCTGCTCGGCCAGATTTCGGTCACCGACGTCAAGGTCAGCAAGGAAGAGCTGCTGGCCGACGAGGAGGATACGGATACAACCAAGGCCAAGCCGGCGAAGAAGGCGGCTGCGAAAAAAGCGGACACCAAGAAGGCCGACGACGACGCTGAAGAGCCGAAGAAAAAGGCCGCGCCGAAGAAGAAGGCCGCCAAGGACGCTGAATAACGTCCCTGCTGAATTCCGAAAGGCCGCCTTCTCGAGGCGGCCTTTTTCGTTGTGGCACAGACGCAACGGATTTCACGCATCTGGCGCTCGAGGTAGCGATATGAAGCTTTGATGATTATCTGCGCTGGGTTGCTGACCGCAGCGGTTGTTGGAGGCATCGTTGAGACAGTTCTTCGGTATCGGAAGCGTGGCGGCGGCGTTCCTGCTTGCGTCGGTCTGTGGCATTGCCCAGGCTGATACGGTTCTCGACAACTGGCGGTTCGACAAGAGCAGCGATGGCCTTGTCACCGCCTCGCTTTATGCGACCAACAAGCTCATCACCGGCGGCGGCGCATTGAGCTACAGCCCGGTTTTGACGATCGCGTGCCGGACCGCCGGCGAACCGCGTTGGAGCGAATGGCTGCAGCTGAGCGACACCGTTTCCGCCAGCCGAACCATCGCCATGTCGGTGACTGTCGGCCAATCCGGCAAGCTCAACGAAAGCTGGTCGGTCGGCCCGCGCAGCAGGATGCTGGTCCGCGACGGTGCCGACGGCATCAGGCGACTGATTGCCGCGGACCGGCTGCTGCTGTCCTGGCGGTTCGGGCTGCTGTCGGGGCGCGGCAAAGCCGAGTTTGACCTCACCGGAGTTGAAGAGGCGATCGGCCGGATCGCCGCCAGCTGCAACACCAAATTGCCTTGAGCAGATTGTCCGCATTAAACCTTGGCACGGCCGAACTCTATCTGCCGGCCGGGTTCCGTGGTATGTAGGTGCCGCAACCCCAGGCAGTGGATATCCGTTCTGCCATTCAAGAGCGCATGCCAGCGGACTAAATGTCGGCCTGTGCAGGTCAGCCAGGGCAAATTGGCGATCAGGGAGGAAATGCCATGCGTGCCTTTGTGTTTTTTGTCATCATGTCCGTCGCCACCGTCATTGCCGGCCCCTCGCGGGCACAGGATGCCGCGGCGGGTGAGAAGGTCTTCGCCAAATGCAAGGTCTGCCATATCGCGGACAAGGATCAGAACAAGGTCGGCCCGTCCTTGAACGGCGTCATCGGCCGAACGGCCGGCACGCATCCAGGGTTCAGCTATTCCAAGGCCATGACCGAGGCCGGCAAGTCCGGCGTCAAATGGGATGAGGCCACGCTGACGACCTACCTTCACGATCCCAAGGCGATGGTCAAAGGAACCAAGATGGCATTCCCCGGCCTCAAGAAGGACGAGGACGTCGCCAATGTCATTGCTTATCTAAAGCAATTCTCCAAATAGCCCGGCTCTTCCGCCGGATCTTGGTATAGCAAACAGGTCGAGGCATAGCCTCGGCCGCAATCTGCCGGCAGTGTCGGTGGGGAGGGCGACTCGTTGCAAAAAAGACATTGGCCGGCTAGGCTGCCATTCCCATCGGTGGTCGTCTGAATGTCGACTGAAGAAAGCCGTCTCAAGGATACCGGCATCCGCCTCTCGGAGGCGACGGCGGGTGATTTCTTTGCGCTTTTGAAACCACGCGTCATGGCACTTGCCGTGTTTACGGCCTTCGTCGGCCTGATGATGGCGCCCGGCGTGATGAATCCAGTTATCGCCTTAATTGCCATCGGCGCAATCGCGGTTGGAGCGGGAGCCGCCGGCGCGCTCAATATGTGGTACGACGCAGACATAGACGCCTTGATGTCTCGCACGTCCAAGCGACCAATTCCGTCCGGTCGCGTCACGCCTGGCGAAGCTCTCAGCTTCGGTCTGGTGCTTTCCGCACTGTCGGTCATGACGCTCGGCGTGCTGGTGGGGTGGCTCGCTGCATCGTTGTTGGCGTTCACCATCTTTTTCTATGTCGTTATCTACACGATGTGGCTGAAGCGCTCGACGCCACAGAATATCGTCATAGGCGGCGCGGCAGGCGCCCTTCCTCCGGTGATCGGGTGGGTTGCTGCAACCGGCGCAATCGGCATTGAAAGTCTCATCCTGTTTCTGATCATTTTCCTCTGGACGCCGCCTCATTTCTGGGCGCTGGCCCTTTTCAAGGTCGGTGACTATGCCGCGGCTGGGGTCCCGATGATGCCGAATGTGGCCGGCCAGCACTCGACCAGAAAACAAATCTTCGCCTATTCACTGCTCTTGGCGCCAATCGGCGTGCTCCCTTGGGGTTTCGGCTTCGCGAGCGGATATTACGGCACTGCTTCAGCCGCGTTGGGTGCAGGTTTCATTTGGCAGGCCTGGAAGGTTCTCGTCGCCGACAAGGAGATGAAGCCGGCAAAGGCGCTGTTTGCGTATTCGATTGTCTATCTTTTCGCAATATTTGCAGCGTTGCTTGCCGACACCATTGTAATGCGAGTGATCGCTTCAGCCGACTATTGACCCCGGCTCAAAACATCACATTGGCAGAGCACAAAATCCCAGCAACAGCAGAATAACGACGCCAAGGCCGAGTATGAGAACTGTCCTTCCGTTCATGACCTTCACCTTCGACTAGAAGAGCATATCGGAGAACGGCGTCCGTAGCTAGTCAGGCTACCCGGGACCTCTTACTCCCGGGCCTTCCTACAAAGCGCGACAAGTCCCCCGCATGAGAGTATATTGATCATGGTGCAGGTCGCGGTTTGCGTGGGCCAATCATGCGGAACGGCAGCACCGTAAAACGCGACCTTACCGGACCTGGTCTGGAGGAATGGTCATGGCAAGCTTTCACGTAATAGCAGGCGCCAGCGAGACGCTGGAACACACCAGAATTCGAAAAATCGGTGTCTCCGATCTTTTTGATGCGCTCAGGCGTGGCGTCGATGATTTCATGGTCAAGCCGTCGCACATCGTTTTTCTCTGCCTGATCTATCCGATTGCGGGTGTCGTGCTTGCTGTCTGGACATCAGGTAACAACACGCTGCCATTGCTGTTTCCGCTTGTGTCCGGCTTTGCACTGATTGGTCCGTTCGCGGCGATCGGCCTCTATGAGATCAGCCGGCGACGGGAAGCCGGGCTCGACGCCTCGTGGAGGCACGCCTTTGAGGTCAGGAGTTCTCCAGCACTGCCGGCTATTGCAGCGGTCGGCGTCATGCTGCTTGCGATCTTCATCGCCTGGCTTTTGACGGCCCAGATATTCTACCAGACCCTGTTCGGCCCGGCGCCGCCGCAATCGCTGTCCAGTTTCATCAGTGAAATATTTGCCACGGGACGCGGCTGGACGCTCATCATCCTGGGTCACGCCATCGGCTTCGTGTTCGCCGCGGTTGTGTTGTGCACCACGGTCGTCGCATTCCCGTTGTTGCTCGACCGCGATGTCGGCGCCTACGAAGCCATCCACACCTCGGTGCGCGTTGTCCTGGCCAACCCGATCGTGATGGCCGTGTGGGGCCTTATCGTCGCCGTCGCCCTGATCGTCGGCTCGCTGCCAGTGTTCGCCGGGTTGGCAGTCGTGCTGCCGATCCTTGGTCATGCGACCTGGCATGTCTATCGGAAAGTTGTGGAATCGCCGCCGGCCTCCAGACCGTGAGCTGAAAAAACCAGCCCTGCGCGCACCGGTGAAAGTGCCGGTGCGGGCAGGTGGGGCAGAGCTTTCAATAGGCCGGGTGGCTGAAACGGGCCTGGCGCGCGTCCTTTGTCAGGTCGCGAAAATCTCTGCCGCTCACATGCACCAGCGTCCTATGATCACCGCCCTCGAAATAGATTTCGGGAGCGTCGCCGAGGCTTTCATCGAGGACCACTGGCACATCATAGGCAGCGCCGATCGGTGGCACAGCGCCGACATCGCAATCGCCGAACAACGAGACCACCTCGTCTTCGGAGGCAAGTCCAAGAGGCTTCTCCATGACATCCTGCAATGTCGCGAGTTCTATCCTGTGCGTGCTTGGAACCACGGCGAGCGCGTAGCCACGGTCGTGGTGAACGACCACCGATTTGGCCATTATGCTGCCAGGCACATGTGCCGCAATGGCGGATTGTCTGCTTGTCGCCGTGCGGTGATGCTCGACGGTGTCGTAGGAAATTCCCTTCCTATCGATGAAGTCTTTCAGTCTGGTTGCGATGGTCATCTTGGGCGCCCCTTGCTGGTGTTCGCGACGCATGTGGAAACGCCGGCATCGCCTGTCGTTTCCGATACCAACAGAAATGGACCAGTCGTGGATTGTTTCAAGGCGAAGGCTCCAGGACCGGACGGCCCGGATCCGGATTGCATGTCAGGGCCCAGCCCCGAAAAACGCCATTCGGGTGAGAAGCGTGTAGTCCGCTTCGAAGACCATCATCGTCACGAACACCAGAACCAGCACCGGCGGCAGGATAATTGCATATGCCAGTGCCAGCCGTTCCCAGGCCATGTGCATGAAGATGGCGACGATCAGTCCTGCCTTGAGGATCATGAAGATCAGGATCAGCGACCATCTGAGATAGCCGTGGAGACCGAAATAGTCGACCAGATAGGAGCAGGTGCTGAGGATGAACAACCACGCCCAGACCACCAGATAGAGCTTGATCGGGTGCTCCTGATGAACCTCCGCCGGGGTAACGCCGGTCGTCGTCGCATCATGGGTACGGGCGCTGTCCAGTGCGTGTTGTCCCAGGCCGTTTGCGGTTGCTTCAGCCATGTCCTGCCTCTCACCAAAGATAGAAAAATGCGAAAATGAACACCCAGACCAGGTCGACGAAATGCCAGTAAAGCCCCATGATTTCGACGTTCTCGTAGCGGCCCCTTCGGCTGGTGAAGAAGCCGGGCCGTCCGACATCGTAATCCCCGCGCCAGACCTTTCGCGCCACGATGATCAGGAAGATCACCCCGATCGTCACGTGCGTGCCGTGGAAGCCGGTGATCATGAAAAAGGATGCGCCGAACTGGGCAGCGCCCCAGGGATTGCCCCAAGGCCGCACGCCCTCGGTGATCAGCTTGGTCCATTCGAAGGCCTGCATGCCGACAAAGGTCGCGCCGAGTGCTGCGGTCAAGAGCATCAGCACTGCCGTTTTGCGGCGGTCGCGGCGGTAGCCGAAATTGACCGCCATGGCCATCGTTCCGCTGCTCGAGATCAGCACGAAGGTCATGATGGCGATAAGGATCAGTGGAATGTCGGAGCCACCGATGCGCAGGGCGAAGACCTCGCTCGGATTGGGCCACGGCACACGTGTTGAGATACGCGCGGTCATGTAGGAGAGCAGGAAGCAGCCGAAGATGAACGTGTCGCTGAGCAGGAAGATCCACATCATGGCCTTGCCCCAGGACACGTTTTTGAACGCCCGCTGATCCGAGGACCAGTCGGCGGCGATGCCTTGCCAGCCTGCGGGCCGCGGCTCTGTTCGGCCGATGTGGGCCAGTGTCGTCTCTGCCATCCGCCCGTTCCTCCTAGGTCAGCAACCCTCGGCAAATGTCGATTAAAGTCGAAGCCCAGCCGGCCAGAAGCGCAAAGATGGCGAGCCAGACGAAAAGCAGGAAATGCCAGTACATGGCGCACAGCTCGACACTGAGGCGAAGCCGCTGCGGCTGCGCTCCGTTCCAGGCGCCGACGCTCGTTCTGCCCAGCCCGACCAGTCCTCCCAGTATATGCAGGCCATGCATTCCCGTTAGCAGGTAGAAGAAGCTGTTGGCCGGATTGGATGCCAGAAAATAGCCATCCGCACTCAGTTCCCGCCATGCCACAAGCTGTCCAATCAGGAAGACGAGTGCCGTGAGTCCAGCGGTGGCGAGGCCGAGCCTGACCATGTCCACTTGACCCTTGCGCGCCGCGAGCGAAGCGCACTGTATCGCGATGCTGCTCAAGACCAGTACGCCGGTGTTAAGCCAGAGCAGGGGCGGGATGGGCAGCGGCCGCCAATCCGACAGCGCCATGCGCATGAAGTAAGCACTGGTGAACAGCGCGAACAGGCAGCCGACGACGGCAAGGAAGACGCCGAGACCGATCTTTGCGGTCGGCAGCGCCGATCGGTCCAGAGCGACAAAATCCCCGGTCATACCTTGCTCGAGCCACGGCTTCGTCATTAGCCGCTGATGGGAAAGCCACCACCCGGCAATACCGGCGATCACGAGCAGGAAGACCAGGATTACGCTCATGCCGGCTCCCTGGAGGGCGCGAAGGAGCCCGGAACGTTTTGCGGTATGAAGTCCTCCTTGGCTCCCGGTACGCTGTAGTCATAGGCCCAGCGATAGACGATCGGCAGATCCTTGCCGAAATTGCCGTGGGCGGGCGGTGTTTCGGGCGTCTGCCACTCGAGCGTCGTTGCCCGCCACGGATTGCCGCCAGCCTCACGGCCATGGCGGATGCTCCAGATGAGATTGAACAGAAACACAATCTGAGCAAAACCGACTATAAAAGCCATGATGCTGATAAACGAGTTCAGGTGGTGGGCCGATTCCGTCATGATCGTCATGTCGGTCAATTCGTTGTACCGCCGCGGCACGCCCATCAAGCCGAGATAGTGCATGGGAAAGAAGATCAGATAGGCGCCGAGGAAGGTGACCCAGAAATGGAACCGGCCCAGTGTCTCGTTCAGCATCCGGCCGGTGACCTTCGGATACCAGTGATAGATCGCGCCGAAGATTACGATGATCGGGGCAACCCCCATGACCATATGGAAATGGGCGACGACGAACATCGTGTCCGACAGCGGAACGTCGACGACGACATTGCCAAGAAATAGCCCAGTCAACCCGCCATTGACGAAGGTGACGATGAAGGCCAAGGCAAAAAGCATCGGTATGGTGAGGTGGATGTCGCCGCGCCACAACGTCAGCACCCAATTGTAGACCTTGATGGCTGTTGGGACAGCGATGATCAATGTCGTTGTGGCGAAGAAAAAGCCGAAATAGGGATGCATGCCACTGACATACATGTGGTGCGCCCAGACCACGAAGCTCAGCGCGCCGATGCCGACGATGGCCCAGACCATCATGCGGTAGCCGAAGATGTTCTTGCGCGCATGGGTGCTGATCAGGTCGGATACGATGCCGAAGGCCGGAAGCGCCACGATGTAGACTTCCGGATGGCCGAAGAACCAGAACAGATGCTGGAACAGGATCGGGCTGCCGCCGCCGTGCTGCAACTGTTCGCCCATCTCGACAATCGCCGGCATGAAGAAGCTGGTGCCGAGCGCCCGGTCGAGCAGCATCATCACGCAAGCAACGAACAGCGCCGGGAAGGCGAGCAGCGCCATGACGGTGGCGGTGAAAATACCCCAGACAGTAAGCGGAAGGCGCATCAGCGTCATGCCGCGCGTGCGCCCCTGCAGCACCGTCACGACATAGTTCAAGCCGCCCATGGTAAAGCCGACGATGAACAGGATCAGCGAGACAAGCATCAGGATGATGCCCCAGTCCTGGCCGCCTGGCGTACCGGTCATGATCGCCTGCGGCGGATAGAGCGTCCAGCCGGCACCCGTCGGTCCGCCGGGCGCAAAGAAGCTCGACACCAGGACCAGCACGGCGAGCAGATAGATCCAGTAGCTCAGCATGTTGACATAGGGAAAGACCATGTCGCGAGCACCAACCATCAACGGGATCAGATAGTTGCCGAAGCCGCCCAGGAAGAGTGCCGTGAGCAGGTAGATCACCATGATCATGCCGTGCATGGTGATGAACTGGTAGTAGGCTTCCGGGGTGATGAAGTCGAATGTGCCGGGGAAGCCGAGTTGCAGCCGCATCAGCCAGGATAGCACCAGCGCGACCATGCCGATCGCTGTCGCCGTCGCCGAATACTGGATGGCGATGACCTTGGCGTCCTGCGAGAAAACGTATTTCGTCCACCAGCTGTGCGGATGGTAGAGTTCCATTTCCGCGACTTCGGCCGGCGGTACCGCATCTGCAGGTGTGATATCGACCATAGGAACACCTCCGTGCCCTTCTCGGCCAGCCCGACAGTTCGGACTTGCCGCATTAACTTCAATCCCGACGGCGGGCCGTCGTTCCGGTTTCCTACTCTGCCGAGCCCATCTGCTGGGGCGCGGACAGCTGCGCAAAAGTCTGCTGCTGGCCAAGCCACGCCAGATAGTCTTCCTGAGTATCGACCATGACCACGCCATGCATCATCGGATGTCCCTGGCCGCAGAGTTCGGCACACAGGACCTGGAAGGTTCCGGTCTTGGTCGGAGTGAACCAGAAATAGGTGACCGAGCCCGGGATCATGTCCATCTTGGCGCGGAATTCCGGCACGTAGAAATCGTGCAGCACATCGATCGAGCGGAGCAGCATCTTGACCGGTTTGCCTACCGGGAGGTGCAGGTCGGCCGCTTCCACTACGACATCGTCCTGACCGTTGGCATCGGTGGCGATGACGCCGAGTGGATTTTCAGCGTTGACGTCGCGAGTGTCGGATGTGCCGAGCTTGCCGTCCTTGCCGGGGAGGCGGAAACTCCATTGCCACTGCTGGCCGACGACTTCGACCTCGGTTGCGTCGCTTGGAACGGTAACGAACCGGCTCCAGACGAACAGGCCTGGAACGAGCAAAGCGGTGACACCAACCGCGGTGACGACCGTCAGCCAGGATTCGAGCCGCCTGTTCTCAGGTTCGTATGCCGCCTGATTGCCTTCCCGATGACGGAAGCGGAAGACGCAATAGGCCATGAAAAGAACCACGGCGGCGAAGACGACACCGGTGATCCAGAAAGTTATGATGATGGTGTTGTCGATATAGTCCCAGTTCGAGGCAATCGGCGTCCACCACCATGGGCTCAGGAAGTGGAACAACACCGAGCCCACGACTATCAGAACGAGTACAAGCGCAACGGCCATGCCCCGGTTCCTCCCGGTATTCCAAGCGGCGCAAGCCGTCCCGGGAAATACCAAGTGCATCATAACTTGATTTGCGATGAAAATTCTAGAGCCGGCTGTGGGAAGGGCAAAAATACCATTTCGCGGCGCTGGCGGTCCTTCGGTTCGGCGGTGATCAGCGGCAGGCCCTCATCTATTTCCAGCTCACCCGCCCGATGCGGCCACGCGGCAAACATCGTCAGCGTGGAGTAGCCGGCAATGGCGGGCACGCCGAATGCGCCTAGCAGAACCACCGGAACGGCGATCGTCGGGGATCCCTCCACCTGCTCGACCGACAGCTCGACGAAGGGAGTGGAGCCACTTTATTGGCCGGCAGATGTCACCCGCCAAACTGTGTTGCCGACGTCGTCGGCGATGAGCAGGGCCCCGGTTTTGTCGACAGCCAGGCCGACAGGCCGGCCGCGCGCCTTGTTGTCCTTGTCCAGGAAGTCAGTCACCACGTCGGTAGCGACGCCGCTCGGACGGCCGCCGCTGAATGGTACGAAAACTACCTTGTAGCCATTGAAGCGCGTGCGGTTCCAGCTGCCATGCTCGCCAACGAAGGCGCCGCCGCGATATGCCTCGGGAAGGCTGGTTGCCGCATAGAAGGCCAGCCCCAGAGGGGCGACGTGGGAACTCAGTGCATAATCCGGAACGATCGCTTTTGCGACCAGGTCCGGACGTTGGGGCATGACGCGGGGATCGAGATGCTGGCCGTAATAGCTGTATGGCCATCCGTAGAAGCCGCCATCCTTTACCGAGGTCAGATAATCCGGCACGAGATTGGGGCCGAGCTCGTCGCGTTCATTGATCACTGCCCAGAGCGCCCCGGTCTGCGGCTCCCAGCTCAGGCCGTTTGGATTGCGCAAACCGCTGGCGAAAATGCGCGACCGGCCGGTGGCCCTGTCTACCTGCCAGATGGCGGCGCGGTTCTTCTCCGCCTCGATGCCGTTTTCGGCGACGTTGCTGTTCGAGCCGATGCCGACATAGAGCAGCGAGCCGTCGGGGCTTGCCACCAGGCTCTTCGTCCAATGGTGGTCGATCGGGCCGCCGGGCAGGGCGGTTAGCGGCGTCCCGGGCGCGGTGATCTTTGTGTCACCGGTGTTGTAGGGATAGCGGACGATGGAGTCGGTATTGGCGACGTAGAGATCGCTTCCCACCAGCGCCACGCCAAAGGGGGAGTTCAGGTGGTCGAGGAATACGCTGGTCAGCTCCGGCTTGCCATCGCCATCGGCGTCGCGCAACAGCGTAATGCGGTTGCTTGGGCCGCTGTCGCCGCCCGAGGTGACCCAGGATTCGATCCAGCCCATCACCAAATCCTTGGGCCGTTTGATCGGTTCGCCACCCGGCGCCTTGGACTCGACCACCAGCACGTCGCCATTGGGCAGCACATAAAGCGACCGCGGATGCTGCAAGCCGTGGGCAAAAGCCTGGATCTGCAGCCCCTGCGCGACTGTCGGCTTCTCGTCGCTATTCCATCCGACCACGGAAGCGAGATGCATGGGCGGGAAGAAATATTGGATCGGGTCCGGCAGTTTTGGATTCGGCCCTATCTGACTGCTGGGGTCCGGGTCGTTGCCGCTGCACGCTGCAAGAGTGATCGCCGCAGTGCAAACGAGGACGGACACCGCGATGCGCCTGGTCTGACCGATGGAGCTTGCTATGCGCATCAATCCGCCACTCCGACGTGATGCCGGTACACCATGGACCAGCCCAGCCAACCAGTGAAGATGAGGACGAGCACGACAACCGCCGAGAGGATCAAGCCTGTAGGAACGATGGAGGTCCATGCATCGCGGGTGTGCACGAGCATGTTGATGATGGATAACGCCAGCGCCAGAAGATTGCCGAGCACGTGCGGCCAGGCGGGGGGCTGTGCCCTTATCAGCGGATTGGCCAGGAAATCGATCAGCCCCGCGATCGTTGCTAGGCAGCCCATGATCACGCCGACGGTAACCAGCCAAGCGGAGAAGTCAGCCCACATCATCTCCGCTGTTCGCCAATAGGCTAGATCCGTCAGCAGGGTGCCGACGAAGCAGGCGATCGGAAATGGCACGAGCATCGGATGAATAGGATGTCCCGCAATCCTGGCCGTCGAACGCGGATTGTCACCGACCATAATGCGCCATCCTTCCTATTCTCGTCCAAACAAACGCCGCCTACCCGGCCTCCGGCGGCTGTTGCCGAGAGACCGGCAGACGACCGATAGATCCGTCAGGCCCAAAAAAGGGCGCTGGCTGGCTGCGCCTGTTAGGCGGCGGACTGGGTCGGCGGGTTCTGATACATCATCCAGAGCTCGATCGCCGCCAGCACGGCGACCAGAATGCCGATCACGACATGCACGGTCATCGCCGTGGTCGCCTGGAATCCAAGCACCCAGGGCGATGCGAGAACCCACAGTCCGACGACCAGGTTCACCCACTCTTCCCACACGGCAAATGCTGCGAGGGCGGCAACCGAAAGCACGACAATCAAGATTCCGCTGCCGAGGGCGTTCTGCGTCTGCGGGCCTGCCGCAAAGGTGAAGATCCAGGGGGAGAAGAACAGAATTGCCCCAAGGATCAGGTTGGCTACGTCACAGAGCCTGGCGTTTGTCCACTGGTTCATGGCATCCTCCATAGGGAGCGTTTATGGCTCCCGAGTTCGGCAAGGTGGTGCCTGAGTTCGGCGAGATGCGCCCGAAGCCGCTCACTCCGTGTCACGGTAGTGCCCTGCCCGGCTGGAATTCCGCATCTGGCGGTACTCCAGCCAAATCCGGCTATCTAACTGAATTCCGGGCTTTATGTTCCATTCGGCACCGGCACGCCTGGATCACTTGGTGGTGATCGAGCGATCCAAAGCTGCCTGTCAGGGGGCGGCGGGGCGGCGGCGCGTAGCTCATTCTGTCTTTTTATCGAGCCGGTGAAACATTTCTCATGGATCGCAGTTCTTGGATGCAGAGGAGTTGAATAAGGGCAACCTGATTGCACGGGAGGAGCACGGACGGCACAACTATAAATACGCTCTGCATAGAATACTTCGCAACTGGAAGCTCTCGCTTGTCTTGGTTGCCGCCGAAGCTTGTTTGAAAGACGGCGATCGCCGCCGAAAAGATTTCTAAATGAAAATAGCCCAGATCGCACCGCTAACCGAATCCGTGCCGCCCCGAACCTACGGTGGAACGGAGCGAATTGTTTCGTATCTGACCGAAGAACTTGTCCGACAGGGCCACGAGGTGACGCTGTTCGCCAGCGCCGATTCTCGTACCTCAGCCGAGCTGGTGCGGTGTTGCGACGTCGCGCTGCGCCTGAACCCCAGGGTCCAGGACGGTGGTCCGCACCATGTTATGATGCTTGAACGGGTGCGCCGGCGAGCCGGTGAATTCGACGTTTTGCATTTCCACGTCGATGTTCTGCACTTCCCCATAATTCGGGATTTTGCCAGACGAACGGTTACCACGCTTCACGGCAGGCTCGACCTGCCCGATCTGGCGCAGCTTTATGCGATGTTCGACGACGTTCCCCTGGTCTCGATTTCCTTCGACCAGCGCCGGCCCATGCCGCCCGTCAATTGGGTTGGAACCGTGCATCATGGCCTACCCCGCGATCTTCTGCCATTTCACCCGAACACCTCCGGCTATCTTGCGTTTCTCGGTCGGATCTCGCCTGAAAAGGGGCCGGAAGCGGCCATACAAATAGCAGCGCGGGCCGGGTTTCCCCTGAAGATCGCCGCCAAAATCGACAAGGTGGACCAGTCGTTCTGGAAGGAAAGGGTCGAGCCGCAAGTGCTGCGGCATTCGAACGTGGAGTTCATTGGCGAGATCGATGAGCGGCAAAAGGCGGATTTTCTGGGCAATGCGAAAGCGCTTTTGTTTCCGATCGACTGGCCGGAACCCTTCGGTCTGGTAACGATCGAAGCAATGGCCTGCGGTACGCCGGTGGTTGCGTTCCGGCGTGGCGCCGTCCCGGAGATCATCGATGACGGTGTGTCCGGATGGATCGTGGATACGGTGGAGGAAGCCGTAGGCGCGCTCCGGCGCATAGACAGCCTCGATCGCGCACGAGTGCGGCAGACGTTCGAGAAGCGGTTCACGGTCGAGCGCATGTGCAGCGATTATCTGGCACTCTACCGAGCACTCACGAGCGGCACGGCAGACGCAGTTGCCCCCACAAACGAGCTCTCCAGAAATATCGCGATGGTGGCTGTGCCGGGCTGAGGAACCGACTGATCCACATACAGACCACGACGGCGGAGTCCGGGAGCGCCTGCGGGGTCTTGTCGCCGGGCGCGGCGATCGCGCCAGAAGCCTGTGATCAGCAGCAAGCCTTCCCGGGGCTGATGCTTTCGCGAGCGGCGGCGCACTGCCGCCCGGTCCGGATTGACGCGCGCTACTTTCGCTGCAAAGGTGCTTTAACGACTTGTTTACCATGCGTCGGTCAGGGGTGGGGGGAATTTGGAACGCTTTCTGGGCGCGAACCGCCTTAATTGGGATGATCGGGCCGAACTGCACTCGACCGACACGACGGGCAGCTACCACATCGAGAATGTGCTGGCCGGCGGATCCAATCTCTATGAGCTGGAAACACGCGAGCTCGGCGATATCGCCGGCAAGGATATCGTCCACCTGCAGTGTCACATCGGTCTTGACACGATCAGCCTGAAGAATCTCGGCGCAGGCAGCGTGACCGGGCTCGACTTTTCACCGACGGCGATCGTGGCAGCGCGGGATTTTGCTGCGAAGGCAGGCACCGAAGTGCGCTTCGTGGAAGCGCCACTGTTCGAGGCGGTGGAAGCGCTCGGCCGGACCTTTGATATCGCTTACGTTACCTGGGGTTCGGTAAACTGGCTGGACGACGTGTTCCGTTGGGCGCGGGTGGTTGCCGATCTTCTGCGACCCGGCGGCCGCCTCTACATGGCCGAGGGCCATCCATTGCTGTTTCAGTGCGATCGAAAGGCCGCGGCCCTGGAATTGAAGCACGACTGGCGAACGCCGATAGCTCGGCCGCTCGCCTGGAACGAGGAACTGACCTACACCGGCGATGATCGCATCTTGAAGCATCCTCGCTATTATGAATGGATCCACCCGATCAGTGACGTGGTGAATGCGCTGATTTCAGCTGGTCTGACGCTCGATTTTCTCAATGAGCATGACACGGTTTCGTGGCAGCACTTTTCATTTGCCGTGCGGGCCGGCAAGGATATGTACGGCTTGCCGGAGAACTCTCCCAAGATACCGATGGCTTATTCCATTGGCGCGACGAAGCGCAGCGTCGGCAAGATACCATACCTTGTGTCTCCCAAGGCGATTGAGGGGCACTAGTCCAGGTCAACGCTCCAGAGTACTCGGGTCGGAGCGTCGACTTGTGCAATCGCGCTCGCGCTCCTCGATCTTCCGAGCAAGCCAGGTCTAGCCGGCCTCTCTCTCGGTCCGCTTCCACAGACGAGCGCCTTGAGATGAGCAGATCTCCTCGCGAATGGTCGACAGACGCTGGATCGCCGGCGCCAGCGCATCTCAATCAGTGGGACCATGGCAGTGGAAGTCGGCAGCTGGCTCCAACCGCTCGGGCCTGCAACATCAGCAACGGTCGGAAGTGCAAAAGCTCTAAGGAGCGTGAAGGTCAAATTAAACATTGAAAGCTAATGTTCCTCATCGGGTCGACCCGAAAACCTGAAATGGCACTTGAGGAATCGCCTATTGGCTTTTTTCCGCGCTAGGTTCGGCGGCATCAAGGAGGTCGTCTTTTCGTCGGCAAATATTCCGGCGGCGATCGCGCTTGTCGTCATACTTATCAGCGCTGCGTTCGCGGAGCACCAGAACAAAATCGTCTCGGACCAGGCCGTCCGTGCGGACGTGCTGACCAAGGTCAACCTCATCCGCGCCAAGCTCGAAGGCAATATCAACGGAAACCTTCAACTCGTGCGTGGATTGGTCGCCGCGGTCGTGACCGAGCCCTATATGGGTCAGCAACGCTTCGCCTCGCTCGCGAGCAATCTGTTTGGCGCCGACTCGCAATTGAACAATATTGCCGGCGCGCCCGATCTGGTCGTTTCCCTGATGTACCCGATGGAGGGTAACGAGCAGGCGATGGGCCTGGATTACCGCAAGAACGAGCGACAGCGTGCGGCTGCGCTAAGGGCGCGAGACGAACGCAAGCTGGTGCTTGCCGGTCCCGTCGAGCTGAAGCAGGGAGGACAAGGCTTCATCGGCCGCTTTCCGGTTTTCGTGCGGAGCGCGGGCAATACGGAAAGATTCTGGGGCATCATTTCCGCCGTTGTCGACGTGCAGCGTCTTTATCGGGCGAGCGGGCTGCTTGACGACGATCTCGGGATTGACATAGCGCTGATCGGCAGGGACGCTCTCGGCCAAAATGGAGACCAATTCTACGGTAATGAGCGGATCAGCAAAAGCGATCCGGTGACAGCCGACGTTGTGCTCCCGTCCGGTTCGTGGCAAATCGCGGCCATTCCCAAAAATGGCTGGCCTTCGACGCCAAGCAACGCATGGTTGTTGCGCGCTATCATGGCGACGGCCGGAGCCTTGGTTGTGTTCCCTTTCCTGGTCACAGGCCGCCTGATTGGCGAAAGACAGCGCAATTATGCGGAATTGCGTCGATTGTCACGACGCTTGGAACTCGCCCTGGAAGCGTCGGCTATTGGGGTTTGGGAACACGATCTAGCGACCAACGAGCTTACGTGGGATGATCGCGTCAACGAAATATATGGCAAACCAACCGGCGAGCACCGGGGCTATCCAGACTGGGCGGGAGCAATACACCCAGATGATTTGGCTGGCGCCAACGCGGACTTCGACAGGGCGGTGGCCAGCGGACGACCATATTTGTCGGAGTACCGGATTGTGCGTCAGGATGGCGAGATCCGTCATGTCCGGTCCAAGGCGATCGTTTACCGGGTCGCAAACGACACCCCAAAAATGATCGGCGCGGAATGGGACGTGACTTCCGACGTCCTGCTGAACAAGGATCTGGTTCGTGCAAAACAGCTGTCCGAGTCGAAAAATGCAGAACTCGAGTCAGCCAAAGCGCGCATAGAGCACATCGCGCTTCATGATTCGCTGACCGGCTTGCCCAACCGGCGTTACCTCGACCAGGTACTGGAACATTACGCGGCAAACGCCAGGCGCTCAGGCGGGCACGCGGCACTGCTTCACATAGATCTGGATCGGTTCAAGCACATCAACGATACGCTGGGCCACGCCGCCGGTGACGCGATGTTGGTTCACGCGTCAACCGTGCTCAGGTCGAAGGTCGGCGACGAGGGATTCGTCGCCCGTATCGGGGGAGACGAATTCATCGTTCTGTGCGTGGTGCGCGACGATACCAAGCAGCTGGCGCTGCTCGCCGACCGCGTCATCAGCCAGATGCGCGAACCGGTCTACTATCAGGGTCATCGATGCCGTTTTGGTGTCAGCGTGGGAATCGCTGTCGACAACGGAAAAGATGTCGAAGCCAAACACCTGCTGGTGAACGCCGATATCGCGCTTTACCGAGCAAAGGGGCGGGGGCGCAATCGATACGAATTCTTCACAGACGCGATGCAAAGCGAAATCGTCGATACCAAGCGGATTGCCGACGAAATTCTCGGCGGCCTCGAGCGCAACGAGTTCATCCCGTTCTACCAGCCCCAATTTGACGCAAAGACGCTCGAAATCGTTGGGGTTGAGGCGCTGGCGAGGTGGAAACATCCAATAAAGGGTATTTTGGCGCCCGACGTCTTCCTGAGGATTGCAGAAGAACTGAACGTTGTCTCGATCATCGACCAAGCCATATTGAAGCAATCGCTTTCGGATTTCGAAGCGTGGTCCGCTGCAAAACTTCACATTCCGCGGGTGTCGGTCAATGTCTCGGCCAGGCGCCTTCAGGATGAGGAGCTCATCAAGAGCCTGCGAGAGCAAAATATCAAGAAGGGAACAGTTTCGTTTGAGCTTGTTGAGTCGATTTTCCTGGACGAGAACGACGACCTTGTCACGTGGAACATCGAGCAGATAAAAGAACTGGGGATTGACATCGAAATAGACGATTTTGGTACCGGTTACGCTTCGATGGTCAGTTTGCTGAAGTTGCAGCCGCGCCGGCTGAAGATAGATCGGCAGCTGGTCACCCCAATCGTCAAATCGCCGCAGAGAAGGCAGGTTGTCTCGTCGATCATTGAAATCGGCAAGTCGCTGGGTATCGAGGTCGTGGCGGAAGGCGTCGAGACGATGCAGCATGCACGGCTACTCAAGGGCCTGGGCTGCGACATATTGCAGGGTTATGCCTTCGGCCACGCGTTCGATTCCGAGGGACTTAAGACCTTTGTCCGATCGCGACGCCTGCGCACGGCCAGCTGAGCCTCGGCGCCAGAATTTATCGAGCCGACCGCCTTCACGTTGCGGTACATAGGCGCACAGCGGACAAAGCTGAAGACAACGCCAAACCTCAGATCAGCAGCAGGCCCTTCATGCTGGAGTGGCCTTTCCTGCCGATGATGATGTGGTCGTGAACGGCAATGCCAAGCGGTTTGGCCGTCTCGATGATCAGCTTGGTCATCTCGATGTCGGCGCGCGACGGCGTCGGGTCTCCCGACGGATGGTTATGCGCCAGAATGATCGCCGTGGCGGAGAGCTCCAAGGCGCGCCTGACCACCTCGCGCGGATAGACCGGTGTGTGGTCGACGGTGCCGACCTGCTGGACTTCGTCTGCGATCAGCGCGTTTTTCTTGTCGAGGAACAGGATGCGGAACTGCTCGCGCTCCTCGAAGGCCATCACCGACCGGCAGTATTCGAGAACCTGCGTCCACGTCGACAACAGCTCGCGGCCGGCGATCTCGCCGCGCGCCATGCGCTGCGCCGTTGCCGCAACCACCTTGAGGTCGAGCGCCACCGCCGGGCCGATGCCCTTCACCTCCTGCAGGCGCTCGACGGACGCACCGAGGACCTCGGCCAATGTACCGAAGCGTGCCAGCAATGCCTTGGCGACCGGCTTGGTGTCGGCGCGCGGGATCAGCCGGAACAAAAGAAGCTCGAGCAGTTCGTAGTCGGGGAGGGTGTTGGCACCGGCGGCGAAGCGCTCGCGCAGGCGGTCGCGATGGCCGAGATAATGCGGCTTGTCGGCGGCCACCGCCTTCGCGGGCGATCGCACTGGCCTTTCGGGAAAGAAGGCCCGCTCGTCGTCGTTGCCGTTCATGGCTGCCCCACCCAGCATTTGCCGGGCAAGGTAACGCCCGATCTGCCAGACACTAGGCCCGCAGGCCGGGGCGGTCGAGGTTTTTTGGCGACAGCGTGAAGATCTCGCAGCCGGTCTCGGTGACGCCGATCGTGTGCTCGTACTGCGCCGACAGCGAACGGTCGCGCGTCACCGCGGTCCAGCCGTCCGACAGCACTTTCACATGCGGCCGGCCGAGATTGATCATCGGCTCGACGGTGAAGATCATGCCCGGCCGCATCTCGACGCCTTCGCTGGCGCTGCCGTAATGCAGGATATTCGGCGCGTCATGAAACAGCCGGCCAACCCCGTGGCCGCAGAAATCGCGCACCACCGAGCAACGCTCGGCTTCGGCATAGGTCTGGATGGCGGCGCCGATGGCGCCGGTTCGGGCGCCCGGCTTGATTGCCGCGATGCCGCGCATCAGGCACTCATACGTGACTTCGAGCAGCCGCTCCGCGGCACGCTTGATCGTGCCCACCGGATACATGCGCGAGGAGTCGCCATGCCAGCCGTCGAGGATATAGGTGACGTCGATATTGACGATGTCGCCATCCTTCAACGGCTTGTTGTCGGGTATGCCGTGACAGACGACGTGGTTGATCGAGGTGCAGGATGATTTCGTATAGCCACGGTAGTTGAGCGTCGCCGGAAGCGCGCCATGGTCCATCCCGAACTCGAAGACGAAGCGATCAATCGCTTCGGTGGTGACGCCGGGCGCCACAATCGGTACCAGTTCGTCGAGGCAGCGCGCGGTGAGATCGCAAGCCTTGCGCATGCCGACAAAACCTTCCTCGTCGTAAAGACGGATCTGGCCGGTGTTTCTGAGCGGTGCCGTGGCGGCGTCGAGATAGGTGACCATTTTATCCGTCTTGCAGGGATGCGGGGCTGGATGAGCCTCCGCGAGAGAAACCTTCCCAGATTTGGCACTGGAAAGCGCAAGGTTCAAGGACGAACTGCCGGCGACCGCCGAAGACCGGCGATATTCACGCCTGGGGGCATTCTCTTTGCCTCTAACGGCCCATGCTTCGCTAGGTTCATTGACCACCGTAGTGACGACACATTTCTAGGTGAGAAGCGGCCCAAGCATTAAGCCGCCACGGCAATTTTTTGCGACGAACGGCGTTGCTGCGGGGGTATCAGTTCGGGAGAGATCGAATGGACAGACTGCAATTCGAGGTGCCGGTGCGGATCGCGCCTGTGCCCGGCCAGCCGGTCGAGGAAATCTACAGTGTCGAGCAGGCGCTCGATTTCCTGCAAACGTGGCCGGTTCGCCGGAAGGGACCAACCTACCAGGCCGCGTTCAATGCCTGTTTTGGCGCCACCGTGGACATCGTCGAGACCGAAGACGCATGGCGGGCCTTCATGGCCTTTTGCCGGGTGAGCGGCCTGCTTGCCAGGGACATGATGGTTCCGCGCAAGCGCGGCGGCGAGGCGAGGGGACTGCGGGCGTAGGGAGCCTTCGACGTAGTCCTCAGTCGTCTTCGTCTCTTCTTGCCGACATCCCTATCAGAGTGGCGGGCCCAGCAGAGCTGGCGCAGCATCACGCTGGCGATAGACATATGCCAAGTTGAAATGCTGGTACGCCCAAGGGGAATCGAACCCCTGTTACCGCCGTGAAAGGGCGGTGTCCTGACCGCTAGACGATGGGCGCGCTCAGATGTGAGCGCTTATAGTTGCGTCGCGACAAACCGGCAACCCGTCCGCCGCCGGCTGCGACAACTTTTTTCCTTTGGCTCCAAACCGCGTCTTTCCGACAGCCAAGCTGGTTTTGCGGCATGATGCAACGTCGCCGACGGAACTTCGCAGTGCCCGAAGAACCTCGCCCTAGCCGCGCCTGCGGCAGCGCCAGTTCCAGTCGCGCTCGGGGCCGACATCGACATGGACGGATTCGGTGTGGCAGTAGGTGCCGACGCCGCCGCGGCCCGGCATGGTGCGGATGTAGCTCGCCAGTTCCCACTTCGAGACGCCGGGGACCTGGATGTCGGCGGCAGCGCAGTACATGTGCAGCGAATTCTTGGCGCCGTTGGCGCGGCGGTTGCGGGCCGGATCGCGATAGCCGGAGGTGACCGTCATCTTGCGGCCGTAGTGGCCTTCGATCGTCTTCAGCACGCGAACCAGCGACGGCTTCAAGCAGGCGACATCGACGCTTTCGTTCTGTTTCAGGAGGCCGTTGGGCGCCAGCCGGGCAAGGCCGGCGGCGGAGGCGACCTGGTAGGCGCCACCCGAACCTTCGTCTTCGTTGAGATCGACGTCACTCTCATCGTCGAGGCCGGATTTGCGCTTGATCTCGAACAGCGCCGTCTGTCGCACGCCGGGCAGCGCATCGGCCGTGAAGTGGCTGGTATCGCCCGTCGACACCAGCTGCACCGGCTTTTCAGCCGGATCGGCCGAAGCCAGGGTGACGGTGGGTTTTGCCGCAGGCGTCGCCTTGGCCTGCATGACCGTTGGCTGCCCGCCCGATCTGCTGTTGGCCGGCGAAGAAGGTGCCGCCGAAGCAGGCGTGGCGCTGAACAGTGAGGCCAGGAAGTTTTTCTTCGGTGCGTAGGCCTGTGGCTGCGGCATCTCGCCGGCGGTCACATAGACCGGGTTGTTCATCGCCGGCTCGGCGGCCTTGGCGTCGGGCTTCGATGCATCAGCACTGTTCTGCGCCACGGCCTGTTCAGCCGTCTGGGCGTTTGGTTGCAGCGGTTGCGGCGTGTGTCCCGCGATCGTCTCGGCTGCCGTGGGAACGGCGATCGGGAAGCCGGCGTCGAGCTTGGCCCCTGGCTTGGCCACCGGCACATAGGCGACCTGCTCGGGAAGGTTGGCGTCGCCGTCGGCATTCATCGTCATTTGTGTGCTTGTCATCTGCGACGATGATGCGGCCGTGCTGGCCTGGGGCGCACCGGCGGCCGTGCTGATTTCGGTAGCCGAGGTATTGTAGCCTGGCATGCCGACCGACATGGTCGGGTCGCCGGCCGAGGTGCAGGACGCCAGGAGCACCGAGAAAAGCGCCGCCACAATGGCGCGGCTTTCTCCCTTCGCGAGGCGCGATCCTGCTGATCTCAAAACAAAATTCCCCCTCGATATCCGACCGGTTCGTCATTGGCGCGGCGTCGAAACGTCTCGTCGAAATGACCCTTGTTCCCCGAACCGGAAACAAGACCTGTGTCAAATCTGCAAGCCTCAAAGTAATTTGGCGGCTAGAGGATGAATCAAGGCTGCTCAGGGTTGACGGCACCATTTCGCCCGCTTTTGGCGGCGCGTCAACTCACCACACATTACAGATGGTTACACGCGCACCTTGACATAGGTGCCGGGGGCTTCGCCTAGAACTTGCATATGCTCGCCCGGTTTGCGGGCCGGTACGCGGGTATTGTCCTTGGCTTCGATCCAGCGTTGCCAGTGCGGCCACCAGGAACCGGGATGGTCGGTGGCCCCGGCGAGCCACTGGTCGAAGTCGCCGGCCGGCTTGCCGCCGGTCCAGTAGTGATATTTCTGCGCCGCCGGCGGATTGACGACCCCGGCGATGTGGCCGGAGCCGGCCATGACGTAATCGACCTCGCCGCCGAAATATTTCGAGCCGAGGAAGACCGAAAGCGCCGGCGCGATATGGTCCTCCTTAGAGGCGAGGTTGTAGACCGGAATGGTAACGTCCTTCAGCGAAACCGTGCGGCCCGCCAGTTCCATCATGCCTTGCGAAAGCCTGTTCTCGAGATAGCAATTGCGCAAATAGAACGAATGGTTGGCAGCGCCCATGCGGGTCGAATCGGCATTCCAGTACAGCAGGTCGAAAGGCAGGGGATCCTTGCCGCGCATGTAGTTGTTGACGACATAGGGCCAGATCAGGTCGCCCGAGCGCAGCATGTTGAAGGCGGTCGCCATCTTGGTGCCGTCGAGATAGCCTTTCTCGTTCATCGCCTTTTCGACGGCCGCGACCTGCTCCTCGTCGACGAACACTTTTAGATCGCCGGCATAGGTGAAATCGACCTGGGTGGTGAAGAAGGTCGCCGATTTGATGCGGTGGTCGCCTTCCTGCGCCATCAAGGCCAGCGCTGCCGCCAACAGCGTGCCGCCGACGCAATAGCCGATGGCGTTGACTTGCCTTTCGCCGGTGGCCTTCTCGATCGTGTCGAGGCCGTATTGCAGGCCCTCCCTGATATAGGCCTCCCAGCTCTTGGCGCCGTGCCGCTCGTCCGGGTTGATCCAGGAGATGACGAAGACGGTGTGGCCTTGCTCGACCGCCCAGCGAATGAAGGATTTTTGCGGGTTGAGGTCGAGGATGTAGTATTTGTTGATCCATGGCGGGCAGATCAGCAGCGGCCGCTTGAGCACGGTGTCGGTAGTCGGTTCGTATTGCAGGATTTCGGCGACGTCGCTGCGGCCGACCACCTTGCCGGGAGTGGTGGCGAGATTCTTACCGATCTGGAAAAGCGAATAATCGGCCTGCCGCAGCTTCAGGTCGCCCTTGCCGGCGGCAATGTCCTCGGCCAGCATCTTCATGCCGCGCACCAGGTTTTCGCCGTTGGAGGCGACAGTCTCGCGAAACAATTCCGGATTGGTCAGGATGAAATTCGACGGCGAGATGGCATTGGACACCTGCTTGACATAAAAGCCGGCCTTGTGGCGGGTGTGCTCGTCCAGGCCATCGGCGTGCTCGACCAGTTCGGCCGCCCAGCGCGAGGTGACCAGATACGCCTGTTTGAGGAAATCGAAGAAGGCGTTGCGGCCCCATTCCGGGTCCTGGAAACGCTTATCACCGCGCTCGGGCTTGACCGTGTCCTCGGCGTCCTCGGCGCCGGCGCCGATGCGCTGGACGGCGTTGGCCCAGACGGTCATGTAGCCGGAAAACAGCCGCGTTTGCGCCTCCAGCGCGCGCTGCGGGTCGGAGAGCCAGTACTCGGTGAGCTTGGAGAACGTCTTCACCATGTCGACGACCGGCTCGGCGACGTGATCGCGCACCTCGCCCTTTTCCCGCGGCTCGGCCCATGCCGAGGCGGCCTTGCCGGCCTGCTCGATCATGCGAGCCATGTTCAGAGCGAAGCGTTCCGGGTCCTTCACCAGATATTGCTCGACGGTCGAAGGTTGGTCATCTTCCGCTTTGCCCGAATCGGGTGTTTTGGACATGGTTCGCGGGGTTCCTCCCGAAGCGTTTTGTTGACATATTACCATGGGATATCGAACAGGGTCCAATGTGCTCTAACCCGGCCGCCAGGAAAACAATATGACGATTAATATTGGCAAGGACGTTTTTTCCGGCACTGGTCGTTTTTGCCGCATGGCGCTCGTCCTGTTGGCGATGGCCGGTTGCACGAGCAGCAACATGGAAGGTGCGGCGCCCGCCACCGGCCTTGTCGGCGCGAAGGACACCGGTTCCTATCCGAACCTGAACATCCGGCCGCAGGTGGCGGCCGAGCAATTCACCGACGAGGAAAAGAACGCCAAGCTCGCCCAACTGAAGGCCGAGGAGCAGAGCCAGGCCGCCAAGGGCGGCGGCGTCAAGGTTGCGGACCAGGCAACGCTGGACCAGCTGGCAAAAAAACACGGCGCCGAGGCGCTGAAGCAGATCGAAGGCAAATGCGACCCCGCTCTCGACCCTAGTTGCAAATAGGCTTATACGCGCGACCGCAACCTCACTGTCTGGAACTGCCATGGAAGAATTTCACAAGGTCCGCCGGCTTCCGCCCTATGTCTTCGAACAGGTCAACCGGCTGAAGGCCAGCGCGCGTTCGCGCGGCGCCGACATCATCGACCTTGGCATGGGCAATCCGGACCTGCCGACGCCCAAGGCCATCGTCGACAAACTCTGCGAGGTGGTACGCGATCCGCGCACGCACCGCTATTCGTCGTCGCGCGGCATTCCGGGCCTGCGTCGTGCCCAGGCCAACTACTATGCCCGCCGCTTCGGCGTGAAGCTCGACCCGGACAGCCAGGTGGTGGCGACGCTCGGCTCGAAGGAGGGCTTCGCCAATATGGCGCAGGCGATCACCGCCCCCGGCGATGTGATCCTGTGCCCCAATCCGACCTATCCGATCCACGCCTTCGGCTTCATTATGTCAGGCGGCGTCATCCGCTCGCTGCAGGTCGAGCCGGACGACGGCTTTATCCCGGCCCTGGAGCGCGGCATCCGCCATTCGATCCCGAAGCCGCTGGCACTGATCCTCAATTATCCGTCCAACCCGACGGCACTGGTCGCTTCGCTCGATTTCTACAAGGAGGTGGTGGCCTTCGCCAGGAAGAACGACATCATCATCCTGTCGGATCTTGCCTATTCGGAGATCTATTTCGACGGCAATCCGCCGCCTTCGGTGCTACAGGTGCCGGGCGCCATAGACGTCGCCGTCGAGTTCACCTCGATGTCGAAGACCTTTTCGATGCCGGGCTGGCGCATGGGTTTTGCGGTCGGCAATGAACGGCTGATCTCGGCGCTGACGCGAGTGAAATCCTATCTCGACTACGGCGCCTTCACGCCAATCCAGGTGGCGGCGGCGCATGCACTCAACGGCGACGGCGCCGACATCGCCGAAGTGCGCGACGTCTACCGCAAACGCCGCGATGTCATGGTCGACGCTTTCAGCCGCGCCGGCTGGACCATTCCCGCACCGGCGGCATCGATGTTCGCCTGGGCGCCGATCCCGGAGCCGTTCAAGCACCTTGGCTCGCTTGAATTCTCCAAGCTCCTGATCGAGCACGCCGACGTCGCGGTGGCGCCGGGCGTCGGCTTCGGCGAGCATGGCGACGATCACGTGCGCATCGCGCTGGTCGAAAACGAGCACCGGATCCGGCAAGCGGCGCGCAACATCAAGCGCTTCCTCGCATCCAGCGCCAAGCAGCCGAATAACGTCGTACCGCTCGCCGCGCATCGCTGATTTTCTACACATCGACCGACTGAATGGGGCGTCGCCGGACATGGCTGAAGCGTTGCGTGTTGGAATTGCCGGGCTCGGCACCGTCGGTGCGTCGGTGGCCCGCGTGCTGCGCGACAAGGCGGCTGAACTGACGCGACAGTGCGGACGCGACATCGTCGTGTCGGCGGTTTCGGCCCGCGATCCCAAACGCGACCGCGGCGTTGATCTTGGCACAGCACAGTGGTTCGACGATGCCGTCAAGATGGCGCAGACCGCCGAGATCGATGTCTTCGTCGAGCTGATCGGCGGCGACGAAGGCCCGTCACGCTCGTCCGTCAAAGCGGCGCTCGAGGCCGGCCGCCACGTCGTCACCGCCAACAAGGCACTGCTTGCCAAGCACGGGGTGGCATTGGCCGAGATCGCCGAGAGGAAAGGCGTGCTGCTCAATTACGAGGCGGCGGTGGCCGGCGGCATTCCGGTCATCAAGACGATGCGCGAGGCGATGGCCGGCAATTCGGTGACCCGCGTTTTCGGCATCCTCAACGGTACCTGCAATTATATTTTGACGCGCATGGAAGCCGAGGGCCTGTCCTTTGATGCCTGCCTGAAGGATGCGCAACGGCTGGGCTATGCCGAAGCCGACCCGACCTTCGACATCGAGGGTCACGACACCGCGCACAAGCTGTCGATCCTGACCAGCCTTGCCTTCGGCACGAGGATCGCCGCCAACGATATCTACATGGAAGGCATCTCCAACATCAGCCAGGCCGACATCCGCGCGGCCGGCGATCTCGGCTACCGGATCAAGCTGCTTGGCGTCGCCCAACGCACCGAAAGCGGCATCGAGCAGCGCGTGCACCCGACCATGGTGCCGACGGCCTCGGTCATCGCGCAGGTGCACGGCGTCACCAACGCGGTGGCGATAGAAACCGACATCCTCGGCGAATTGCTGCTTTCCGGCCCTGGCGCCGGCGGCAACGCCACCGCGTCGGCGGTGATCGGCGACATTGCCGACATCGCCAAGAGCCGGCCTGGCTTCCAGCATGGTCCGGTCTTCGGCCGGCCGGCGAAGGAATTGAAGCCTTACAAGAAAGCGCAGATGCGCAGCCATGCCGGCGGCTATTTCATCCGGCTGACCGTGCACGACCGCCTCGGCGTCTTCGCGGCAATAGCCAAGCGCATGGCCGACAACGACATTTCGCTGGAATCGATTGTCCAGCATGCCGCCGGGCCGGAAACCGAGGCACAGAAGACGGTCATCCTGGTGACCCACGAGACGACCGAGGCGGCGGTGCGCAAGGCCGTCGACGGCATCACCAGGGACAGCCTTCTGACCGACAAGCCGCAAGTCATCCGCATCGAGCGGGCTGGATAGCAGTCTCACATTTTGCGTTTAATCGATTGATATTGCTGCGCTTTCAAAAAGGTCCAACGCAGGTCTTGCTGTTGTCACGGGGCTTTGACACAAGAAGCGCGTCTCTGGCGGAGAGGCTAAACTGCCAACGAGGATTGTCCATCGATGAATGTGGCCCAGAACATTGTCGCCGGCCTCGACCGGATACTGACCATGGAATTGGTGCGCGTCACCGAACGCGCCGCGGTCGCGGCCGCCAGATTGCGCGGACGCGGCGACGAGAAAGCCGCCGACCAGGTCGCGGTCGATGCCATGCGGCAGGAGCTCAACCGTCTTGCCATCAACGGCACGGTGGTGATCGGCGAAGGCGAGCGCGACGAGGCGCCGATGCTTTATATCGGCGAAGAGGTCGGTACCGGCCAAGGCCCGGCTGTCGACATCGCGCTTGATCCGCTCGAAGGCACGACGATCTGCGCCAAGAACCTGCCCAACGCACTGGCCGTTATCGCCATTGCCGAAAAAGGCAGCCTTTTGTTCGCGCCGGACGTCTATATGGACAAGATCGCGATCGGTCCGGGTTATGCCGACGGCATCATCGACATCGATGCCTCGCCGGCCGAAAACATCGCCAGCCTCGCCAGGGCCAAGGGCGTGCCGGTGGCGGAGATTACCGCCTGTATTCTCGACCGGCCACGCCATGGCGCGTTGATCGAAGCCGTGCGGGCGACCGGAGCCGCGATCCGTCTGATCGGCGACGGTGATGTCGCCGGGGTCATCCATACCACCGACCCGGACGAGACCGGCATCGACATCTATCTCGGCACCGGAGGCGCGCCCGAAGGCGTGCTCGCAGCTGCCGCCTTGCGCTGCACCGGTGGCCAGATGCAGGGCAGGTTGATCTTCGATACGCCGGAAAAGCTGGCGCGCGCCGCGAAGATGCGGATCTCCGACCCAAAACGGATCTACCACACGCAAGACATGGCACGCGGCGACGTGCTGTTTGCCGCGACCGGCGTCACCGACGGCAATATGCTGGCCGGCGTCAAGTTCGGCCGCAATTTCATCACCACGCACACGATCGTGCTGCGCTCGTCATCGCGGACCGTGCGCGAAATCAAAGCCAGGCATCAGGATCTGGAAAAGTTTTGATTTCGACTCAGTTAGCCGTTGCATATTGTGCGCAATGACAAATTGCAGACGGCGCGTCACGTGACGGGGGAAAGACGCTTTTTCCTCGATGTCAGGCAGTCGGCCACCGGCGTTTCCTGGGAACACCGGCTGACCGAGCGTCAGGACATGGCCGCGCTCGCCATCGCGCAAGGGTATGGCGTGCCTGACATCGTGGCACGTGTGCTGGCCGGGCGTGGTGTCACCGCCGAGCAGACCGAGCGGTTTCTGGATCCGACCATCCGCAATCTGCTGCCCGACCCGGCATCGCTGACCGACATGGACAGGGCCGCCGCTCGCATCGCCCAGGCGGTGATGGCCAGGGAAAAAGTGGCGATCTTTGGCGACTACGATGTCGACGGCGCCGCCTCGTCGGCGCTGCTCAAGCGCTTTCTCGCATATTTCTCGGTGGCGTCGGAGATCTACATACCGGACCGCATCTTCGAGGGTTACGGCCCCAATCCGGAAGCGATGCGCGAACTCGTCTCGCGCGGCGCGACGCTGATCGTCACCGTCGATTGCGGCACCAACAGTGCTGCTTCCATCGACGCCGCAAAGGCCGCCGGCGCCGACGTCGTGGTGCTCGATCACCATCAGGTCGGCGGGCCGCTGCCGGCGGCGGCTGCGGTCGTCAACCCAAATCGCGAGGACGACCTTTCCGGCCAAGGTCATCTTTGTGCCGCCGGCGTCGTCTTCCTTTGCCTGGTGCAGACCGCGAAGATCCTGCGCGGCCGCTTGCCGGATGCCGCACCGCCGGACCTGCTTGGCCTGCTCGACCTGGTGGCGCTGGGCACAGTCTGCGACGTGGTGCCGCTCACCGGCGTCAACCGCGCCTTCGTGGTCAAGGGGCTGCAGGTGGCGCGGCAGCAGAGAAACGAAGGGCTGGCGGCGTTGGCGCGGGTCTCGCGTATAGGCGAGCCGATCAGCACGTTCCATCTGGCCTTTCTGATCGGTCCGCGCATCAACGCCGGCGGGCGCATCGGCGACGCAGCACTTGGCAGCCGCCTGCTTGCAACCGACGACCCCGTCGAGGCCCGCACCATCGCCGAGACGCTGGATCGGCTCAACCAGGAACGGCAGTCGATGGAGCAGGAGATGCTGGCCGCCGCGCGCTCAGAGGCCGATGCCGAGCTTGCCGGCGGCAATGGTCCGGCCATCGTGGTGACAGCCAGCAGCAACTGGCATCCTGGCATTGTCGGCCTGCTTGCCTCGCGGCTCAAGGACCATGCAAGACGGCCGGCCTTTGCCATCGCCTTCAACGCCAATGGTGTCGGTACGGGGTCAGGCCGTTCGGTGTCGGGCTTCGACCTCGGCCGGCTGGTGCGCGAGGCTGCCGATGCCGGGCTTATCGTCAAGGGCGGCGGCCACGGAATGGCGGCCGGCATCACTGTCGAGCGGGCGAAGCTCGGCGAACTCAGGGCTTTCTTCGAAGAGCGCGCGGCGGTGGATGTGTTCCGCCTGCAAGGCGAGGAGAGCCTGGCGATCGACGGCGCGCTTGCCGCCGAGGGCGCGACGCTTGCGCTGCTCGATGCGCTTGAGAGGGCAGGGCCGTTCGGCGCCGGGCATGTTGCGCCGGTGTTCGCGCTTCCGCGCCACCGGCTTGTCGATGCGCGGGCGGTCGGCAGCAACCACATCCGCGCCGACCTGCAGTCGGAAAGCGGCGGCCGCATCCAGGCGATCGCCTTTCGCGCGGTCGACACGGCTCTTGGCGAATTCCTGTTCAAGAACAGGGGTAAGCCGGTGCATGTCGCCGGCTCGCTGTCGGGCAACCACTGGAACGGCAACCGCACGGTGCAGTTCCGCATCGTCGACGCGGCGCTTGCCTGAGAGCTCGCTGCCGCCCTGCCTAAGCGAGGACGGTCTGCAGCCGGGTCAGGTCGCCGATCTGCGCCATCGTTGCCTGGTAGCCGATACGGATCGCTTCGTCGGCGCGGTGGAATTCGGTCAGGCCGATATGGCTGAGCTTCGGCTGCAGCGATATGTCCGGCGGGTCGCCGGCCAGCCTGGCGCGCGAAATGCGGTCCTGGATGATGTTAAAGGCCTCGACCATGACGCCGGTAATGCCGAGCCGCGTCTCGCGCGACTGGCGTTCGGGATCGGCGTGGCCGGCCCTCGGCGCGTCTTTCTCGATGACCAGCTCGCCGGCATTGTGCTTGATCACCGCGGCGCGGCCGAACAGATCGTAGTGAAGGTTCACCGCAACCACGAGCGGCTGCTCGTAGGCACGGCAGACCGAGACCGGCACCGGATTGACCAGTGCGCCGTCAACCAGCACACGCCCATTGCAGGCGACCGGCTCGAACACGCCGGGCAGCGCGTAGGAGGCGCGCATTGCGGTGCTCAACGAGCCGCTCGACAGCCAGATCTCATGGCCGGTGCGGATTTCCGAAGCGACGCAGACGAATGGTTTTGGCAGGTCCTCGAAGCGGATGCCGGCTATGTGCTCGCGCAGCCGCGCATCGAGCTTCATGCCACCGAACAGGCCGCTGCCGCGTAGATTGAGGTCGAGAAGGCCAAAAATGCGCCGCCTGGTCAGGCTGCGCGCGAATTCTTCCAACTCGTCGAGCTTGCCGGCAACATAGCAGCCGCCGACCAGCGCGCCGATCGAGGTGCCGGCGATCATCGACACTTCGATGCCGGCTTCGTCAAGCGCGCGCAGCACGCCGATATGCGCCCAGCCGCGCGCACAGCCGCCACCCAATGCCAGCGAAATCCCTGTTTTGCCCGGAGATTTGGTTTCGGATGCGCCCGCGGCCGAGGAGAGGCCATTGGCCTCCCGAACGTCAGGTCTGTTGCGCAATGACGCCCAGTCGAGCATCACAATCTCCCTTGTCCCACGGTCATCCTACAGGCGGGCCGTATCGAAATCATGAATATACGTGGCTGAAGTGCTGCGAATGGTTCATATTGATGGTGTATTGGGCTTTCGATAGGTTTTTTCCGCATCGAACAGCGGCTTGCTGCCGTCGCTGGCAAGCGTCCCTTTGCCATCGCTCAGCCCCACCGTCCGATAAAAGCATGAACGTCGGCCGGTGTGACAAGTTGCTTCGTGACCCAGCACTTTGACGCGCAACCATATCGCGTCCTGGTCACAATCCGTGAGCATCTCGACGACCTGCTGGACATTGCCCGAGGTTTCGCCCTTCTTCCACAGCGCGTTGCGCGAACGCGACCAGTAGTGCGCGATGCCGGTCTCGAGCGTCAGCGCCAGCGCCTCGGCATTCATATGCGCGACCATCAGCAGCACGCCGTCTTCGGCATCGGTGACCACGACAGTGACGAGGCCGGCAGCATCGAAGCGCGGTGAAAGGACCGCGCCTTCCTCGAGTGCCTTCTTGTCTGTTGGAGCTTTCGGGAATTCCAATGCCGACATTCGCCGGTCCTTATCTAGCGAAGCCGGCAGGCCGATCAGATCCTGCCGCCGCGCACCATGGTGACGAAGCGGACCTGCTCTTCGGGTGTGTCCTTGAAGACGCCGGTGAAGGTTGAGGTCAGCGTGGTGGAGCCCTGCTTGCGGATGCCGCGCATGGCCATGCACATATGCTCGGCCTCAAGCATAACGGCCACACCGCGCGGATTGAGCACGTCCTGGATGACGCCGGCAATCTGCGCGGTCATCGCTTCCTGGGTCTGCAAGCGATGGGCGAAGATGTCGACGACACGGGCTATCTTGGACAGGCCGACAACCTTGCCGTCAGGCAGATAGCCGACATGCGCCTTGCCGATGATCGGCACCATGTGATGCTCGCAATGCGAGTGGAAGGATATGTCCTTGACGAGAACGAGGTCGTCATAGCCGGCAACTTCCTCAAAGGTGCGGCCAAGTTCCTCGGCTGGGCACATATCATAACCGTTGAACATTTCGCTGAACGCCTTGGTGACGCGCTTCGGCGTGTCGATCAGGCCCTCGCGGTCAGGGTTGTCGCCGGTCCAGCGCAACAAGGTGCGCACAGCGGCTTCGACTTCGGCCTCGCTCGGCCGGTCGGTGACCGGCTTTTCCATATAGGCAGACCGCGGCATGAGTTTCTTGATAACGGCGTCCATAAAGGCGTCTCCCGTAGTTCCTCTCTCAGGAGGAACGAGTTGAACGGACCACGACCTTTCGGGTGTCAGAAACTCGCCCGGTTTCCAGCCCGTAAGTGGCGTGAACAGAATTGGGTATGACGAGGTTTGTGGTCGCCTTGTCGATACCCGACTACCGCCATTATATATGTTCGTGCCGAGCGAAAGGAAGACGCCAGAGCGGCAATGACTGTTCGCTGGGCGGCGACGGATTGGAAAAATATGATCGACGATGTCTACAATGCGAAAATTCTGGGTTTTGCCGGAAACATCGCACGGATCGGCCGGCTCGACCGGCCCGACGCAACCGCACGAGCACATTCCAAGCTGTGCGGATCGACGGTGACCGTCGATCTGAAGATGGATGATGGCGTCGTCAGCGATTTCGCGCATGACGTGAAGGCCTGTGCGCTTGGCCAGGCGTCGTCGTCGATCATGGCGCAGCATGTCGTCGGCGCCAGCGCCGAAGAATTGCGCAGCGTGCGCGAGACGATGCTGAAGATGCTGAAGGAAAACGGCCCGCCGCCCGAAGGCCGCTTCGCCGACCTGAAATACCTGGAACCGGTGCGCGACTACAAGGCGCGCCACGCCTCGACCATGCTGACCTTCGACGCAGTGGTCGACGCCATCGGCCAGATCGAGAAGAAGCGGGCGGAAGAGGCGGCTTAAACCTTGGCGAGAAAACGCCGGCTTTCGGCGAATTCCGCCCGGACCCAGTCGGCAAAAGCCCTGGCTGGTTCGGAAAGGTCATTCAGCCTTCTGGCTACTAGCCAATAGGCGCCCGACGCGACGTCGATGTCGAAAGGCTTGATAAGCGCGCCGGACGCAAGTTCTTCGCCGATCTGCAAAAGATCGCCCAGCGCGACACCATGTCCAAGCAAGGCTGCCTGCTTCGAAAGCGAAGCATCGGCCAGCATCGGACCGCGCGCAGGCACGGCATCAGCCGTCACGCCCGCCGCTTCGAACCAGCGTGCCCAAGCCTGACGGTTTTCTTCGTGCAGCAACGTATAGCGACCAAGGTCGATCGGCTTTTCCAGAGCTGGGCCGGATGCAAGAAGTGCCGGCGACAGAACTGGGGAATCGACGACCGCGGCAAGCTGTTCGGCTTCGCTGCGTGGCCATGAGGTGGCGTGCGCACTGAAACGCAGGGCAAGTTCGGGCTGATCGCTGCGAAACTCTATCAATCTCGGGTCGACCTCAAGGGAAACGTCGATGTCGGGTCGCAACTCGCGAAAGCGGTTGAGCCGCGGCACCAGCCATACGGATGCAAGCGATGGCTCGACGCTGACACGCACCACGGACTGCGTCGGGGCCGCCGTCAATTCCGAAAGCAGCCTGTCGATGCCCTCGAAACTTCTGACCAACTGGTCGAGCAGCCGCTGGCCGGTGTCGGTCAACTCGACGCGGCGATGATGGCGGAAGAACAAAGGTTGGCGCAGGAAGGTTTCGAGCTCGCGGATCTGTCGGCTGATCGCCGCCTGCGAAACATAAAGCTCCTCGGCCGCACGGCTGAAGCTCAGGTGACGACCGGCTGCTTCGAAGCTTCTCAGAGCCGTCAGGGGGAGGTGTCCGCGCTTCATTCGCATAACTCAGAGTTATCTGACGTGGACGTTATACTCGTTTGAAGAGCAAGGCCAGCGGCGCTCTAATCGGTGCTCAAGGAGTGCCGCCATGATCCAGTTTCTCAACATTCTGGGCGATGTGATGCGGATCGCGACGTTTCAATGGTACGACGAGAAACCGCATAGGGATTGGTGCGAGGAGAGGCCGCCGACCAGCGTCGCCGTATGCCGAAGGCCGACGCCCGACCGCTATCCGGTTCGCCCTACCAGGCCATGACGGGATTGCCGGAACGGCATTGCGTTCCTGGCCCGATGCGCACATCTATCGCGTAGGGAAACGCGATGTGGAGACTGCGGTGGTCGGCCAACATCGGCATGCGCACGGCGCCAGGCCGATTCGACAAGGACGCAACTGGTCCGGCCCGTGGCGCAAGACGCCGGGCCGCGTCTTCGGCACGTCGCTTGTCCGACTTTACCAGCTGACGCTGTCCGGCTTCGTCGGCAATTCCTGCCGGCATCTGCCGACCTGTTCCGAATACGCGTACGAAGCGATCGCCCGCCACGGGCTGTGGGCCGGCGGCTGGATGGGGTTTTTCCGGGTGCTGCGCTGCGGACCGTTCGGCACGCACGGCATCGACCGGGTGCCTGAGGCACTGGCTGATCGCTACCTCTGGTTCACGCCATGGCGGTACTGGCGGATCGGGAAAAAACGTGGCGACCTGGACAGTTGACCGCAACTGTGCGGTGCACAGAGGGGTCGCTTTTTACGATCTGGTAGGGTTAACCGCAACTTGCGCTGACATAGTGCATTTGAGACAAAATCGAGACAAGACACCTCGCTAAGCCGCTCCTGACACCCTTCAGGAGAGATTGCCAAATGCGCCGGATAGATCGTCTTCCCTTCGTTTTCGCCGTTGTTCTCTATGTCCTGGCGTGGCTGATGGGTTTTCCGATCCGTGCGCAATCAGCGCCGCTCGGGGACATCGAATGCACGCTGATCGTCGACGCCGCAAGCGGCGAGACGCTGTATCGCCAAGGGACCTGCGATCAGCGCTTCAGCCCGCCTCGACATTCCGCTGGCACTGATCGGCTATGATGCTGGAATCCTGGGCGACGAGCATACGCCAAGCTCGGAGTACAAGGCAGAGTTCAATGCCCGGAAACGGGACCGCAAGACCGTCGACCCGACGATCTGGGAAAGAGATTCGGTCCGGTGGTTCTCACGCGAGATCACGCGCCGGCTCGGCAGCAAACAGTTTGCCGGCTATGGGTCCAGATTGGACTATGGTGACACCGAAGTCTCCGGCACTGCCGGCAAGAATGACGGCCTCACCCATTCCTGAGTGAATTCTTCGCTCGAGATATCGCCGGTCGAGCAGGTCGATTTCCTGCGCAAGCGGCTGGACGGTGCAGGGCAAGACCGGAACGACCAGGCTCGGCGACAGCGCCGACAAGCGCTCGCTTGGCTGGTTTGTCGGCTGGGCGAAGACCGATGCTCGCAAGATCGTCTTTGCCCGCCTGGTAGTCGATACGAAACGTTCCGACACGCCAAAGGGGCTCAAGACGCGGGCGATGTTCCTGAAAGATCTGCCGAATCTCCTCAGGTGACCTACATCCAGCTTTACGGCACCGAAAACTGCCCATAAAAGACCGCTCGCCGCCGGACGCATCCGGCTCTTACTGATGCATCTCGTAGCCCCAAAACCGCTAAGCAGTCTTGGGCGACATGCATTTCACCACCCGCGCTCGTTTGCGGGACTGGATAGGAGAATCTTATGCTGAATTCCGTTTCCCTGACATTTCCCGATGGTTCCGTTCGCGATTACGACGCGGCGATGACCGGCGCCGGCCTGGCGGAATCGATCTCGAAGTCGCTGGCCAAGAAGGCCGTTGCCTATTCGATCGACGGCACGCTGCGCGATCTTTCCGACCCGATCGGCAAGTCCGGCAAGGTCGAGATCATCACCCGCGAGGACCCGCGTGCGCTGGAGCTCATCCGCCACGATGCAGCCCATGTGCTGGCCGAAGCCGTGCAGGAACTTTGGCCGGGAACGCAGGTGACCATCGGGCCGGTGATCGAAAACGGGTTCTACTACGATTTTGCCCGCAACGAGCCGTTCACGCCCGACGATTTCCCGGTGATCGAGAAGAAGATGCGCGAGATCATTGCGCGCAACAAGCCGTTCACCAAAGAGGTCTGGTCGCGCGAAAAGGCGAGAAGGATCTTTGCCGACAAGGGCGAGCGCTACAAGCTCGAGTTGATCGACGCCATCCCCGAGGATCAGGATCTCAAGATCTATGCACAGGGCGACTGGTTCGACCTCTGCCGTGGCCCGCATATGGCCGCGACCGGCCAGATCGGCAGCGCCTTCAAGCTGATGAAGGTCGCCGGCGCCTATTGGCGCGGCGACAGCAACAATCCGATGCTGACCCGCATCTACGGCACGGCCTGGGCCGACCAGGCGCAGCTCGAAGCCTATCAGACGATGCTGGAGGAGGCCGAGAAGCGCGACCACAGGAAGCTCGGCCGTGAGATGGACCTGTTCCACTTCCAGGAGGAGGGCCCCGGGGTCGTGTTCTGGCACGCCAAGGGCTGGAGGATGTTCCAGAACCTGGTCAATTACATGCGTCGCCGCCTCGACGAGCAGGGCTATCAGGAGGTCAACGCGCCGCAGGTGCTCGACAAGAGCCTGTGGCAGACGTCAGGCCACTGGGGCTGGTACCGGGACAACATGTTCAAGGTGACCGTTGCTGGCGACGACACCGACGACGACCGGGTGTTTGCGCTGAAGCCGATGAACTGCCCCGGTCACGTCCAAATCTTCAAGCACGGGCTGAAATCCTACCGCGATCTGCCGGTAAAACTTGCGGAATTCGGCAATGTGCATCGCTATGAGCCGTCCGGCGCGCTGCACGGGCTGATGCGCGTGCGCGGCTTTACCCAGGACGATGCGCACATCTTCTGCACCGAGGAACAGCTCGCCGACGAGTGCATCAAGATCAACGATCTGATCCTCTCGACCTATGCCGATTTCGGCTTCGACGAAATCACCGTCAAGCTGGCGACCCGCCCCGAAAAACGGGTCGGCACCGACGCGATGTGGGATCATGCCGAGGGCGTGCTGCAGGACGTGCTCGACAAGATCGCGGCGCGGTCGGGCAACCGGATCAAGACGGGCGTCAATCCGGGCGAGGGCACGTTCTACGGGCCGAAGTTCGAATATGTGCTGAAGGACGCCATCGGCCGCGACTGGCAATGCGGCACCACGCAGGTTGATTTCAACCTGCCTGAACGGTTCGGCGCCTTCTACATCGGCTCGGATTCGGAAAAGAAGCAGCCGGTGATGGTGCATCGCGCCATCTGCGGCTCGATGGAGCGGTTTCTCGGCATCCTGATCGAGAATTATTCCGGCCATTTCCCGCTCTGGTTCGCGCCGCTGCAGGTGGTGGTGGCGACGATCACTTCCGATGCCGACGATTACGCCCAGAAGGTCGTTGCGCAGCTGAAGGCGGCGGGGCTGATCGCCGAAGCCGATCTGCGCAACGAGAAGATCAACTACAAGGTCCGCGAGCATTCGCTGGCCAAGGTGCCGGTCATCCTCGTCTGCGGCAAGCGCGAGGCCGAGGAAGAAACGGTCAATATCCGTCGTCTCGGGTCGCGTGACCAGGAATCACTCGGCCTCGCAGCCGCCGTGAGGCTGCTTGCCGACGAGGCGGTGACACCCGACCGCAAGCGCCACGCGGCCTGAACCAGTCGACGAGCAATGAATGGCGGTGGAGCGATCCACCGCCATTTTTATATTTGTATGCCTGTCACGCCGCACGCCTATCTGGCAAATCGATCGACGTGCGCGTCGGCGACGCGCTGGCGCGACCCATGCACAAGGCAGCTTAGAGGGGCGCGTCTCAGTCGGCGCCTTCCTCGGAATCGATGGCCGAAGCCTCGGTGGCCAGAACCTCGATGTCCTGGTTGTGCCCAGCCACCACCGTAAAATCCTTCTGGTAGATGCGGTCGCGGTTCTTGGCGATGATGGTGTAGTCGCCCTCGGCCAGCACCATCGAGGCAAAGGCGCCGACGGTTTCCTTGATCGGATCGCCGGATTCGTTGAGCAGGGACCAGGAGGTGTCGGCGATCGCCTCGCCGCCTGGTTCGCGCACCAGCTTCATGGTCATCTCCGCGGCACGGTGCTCGACGGTCGCTTCAGTCAGCTTGCCGGCCTCGACGCGGATGTCGGAGCGGATGACCGCGTTCACCGCGCCATAGGTCGACACGACGTGGTAGGTGCCGGCATTGAGCCGCACGACGCTGTTCGGCTCGACATCGGGTATGATCAGGGCGCGATCGCCATCGGCCGCGGCGTGGCTCTCATAGATCGAGAAGCGCAGCTTCTTCGGCGGTATGCGTACCCCGCCGGACAGCACTGCATCGAGCTTGAGGCCACCGGCATCGAGCACGAGGCTCTCGCGCTTGGCTTCCTTGCCGACGGTGATGCGCTTGGTGGCGCCGGCCCGCCCGTAGGAGGCGTGGACCAGATACGAACCCGGCTCGAGCTGGAATATGGCGGTGCCGCCATGAGAGGAGGCGACCATCGTCAGCTTGCCGTCGCTGGCCGATTCGGGTTTGAAGACGCGCCAGACTATGCCGCGCGTGATGTCGGCGCCCTTGTCGGTCAATTGCGCCGACAGCGTGATCGCCCCGCTGCTGCCCAATGCCAGCGATGTCTCGCTTTTCGGAGGTGCATAGCCCGAAATTCCGGGAAGCTTCAGCTCGCCAAGGCCGTCCACATCCTGGGCGACGGCAAGCGAAACCGGCACCATCAACAGTGCGGCAGCGAGCCATATCAGGAAAAGACGCAATGTCCCCTCAAACATGCCGTGCGTTGAAGCCCAAGGCGGTGGCAATTTCAAGGCTTAAGAGTCCGGTCGGCTTCTGCTACAGGGCTCTTTGTCCGGCGCGCCGCGCCAATGCCCAAGCCGCCCGATGTCCCGATGGTGCGCTTCAGCTCAAATTCCAGGAGACTTGCGCCCATGGCGTCGCCGATCATCGATTTTCTGCTGACCCGAAATTCCGCGCCGATCCCGGATTTGAAAGAACCGGCACCGGGCGATGCGGAGATCGCGACGATGATCGCCGCCGCCTCGCGGGTGCCGGACCACGGCCGGCTGGAGCCTTGGCGTTTCATCCTCTATCGCGGCGAGGCTCGCGTCGATATCGGCAAGAAGCTGGCAGCACTTGCCGAACAGCGCGAAGGGCCGCTGCCGGAAGGCCGCCGCAACCAGGAACTGGCGCGCTTTTCGCGCGCGCCGCTGGTCATCGGCGTGATTTCTATCCCCAGGGAAAACCCAAAGATCCCGCAATGGGAGATGTTCCTGTCCGGCGGCATGGCGGCGATGAACCTGATGCTTGCCGCCAATGCGCTGGGCTACGGCACCAACATGATCAGCAACTGGTATTCCGACGTGCCCGAGGGCAGGGCGATCCTCGGCCTGGCGCCGCATGAGCGGGTCGTCGGCTTCGTCCATATCGGCTCCTACCAGGGGCCAGCGCCGGAACGACCGCGGCCCGATCCGGCAAAACTCTATGCCGACTATTCGGGGCCGTGGGTGGGATAATTTCGGCGCGGAACAGCCCCCTAAGGATCAAGCTCCGATGCCTTGGCTCGCGCCAGGAGCCGCTCTGCGAGCTTGAGATGCGGCCGGTCGTACATCTTGCCATCCATGCCAACGACCCCGGGATTTCCTGCCGCCTCGAACGCCTCGACGATCGCCAGGGCGCTTTTCACCGCTTGCGCCGAAGGCGTGAAGGCGGCGTTGATAACCGGCACCTGCGCCGGATGGATCGCCATCTTGCCTGTGAAACCGTTGCGCTCGGCCTCGGCGCATTCGGCCTCGAAGCCGGCCATGTCGCGAAAATCCGGAAAGACGGTGTCGATTGCCGCGACTTCCGCGGCACTTGCGGCAAGCATGGTCATGGTGCGGGCGAGGCGGAACACATCCGTGTAGCGGCCATTCGCGTCGCGCGTCGCGCGCGCGCCAATCGCCGCCGACAAATCTTCCGCCCCCCAGGTGACGCCGACAAGCCGCGCGCTTGCACGGGCGTAGGTCGCTGCGGCCAAGACGCCTGCAGCCGTTTCTGTGATGATCGGCAGGATCCTTATCGCTCCATCCGGCAGGCCGCTTTCGGCTTCGTGCACCCTGAGCTTGGCCGAGAGATGCTGGACATCCAGTCCGCTGTTCGACTTAGGCAGCATGATGCCGTCTGGTTTTGCTGGCACGAGCGCCGCCAGATCGTCGTCGGTCAGTCCGGTCGAAAGGTCATTGACGCGCACATAGATCGCGGAGCTGGTCCGGTGCCTGTGCTCGGCGATGAAACGCGCCGCTGTGTCGCGCGCCAACCCCTTGTTCTGCGCAGCAATCGAATCCTCAAGGTCGACGATGACCACGTCGGCGCCTACGCCAAAGCCCTTCTCCAGCTTCTTTTCCGAATCGCCGGGAACGAAGAGCAGAGAACGCATCGGCTATGCCTTTTTCATCATCATGGCTTGCCTCGTGCATTTGGCAACCAGCACGTCGTTCTGGTTATAGGCGCGGTGCTCGAACTCGACGATGCCGCGGTCCGGCTTCGACCTGGATTCACGCACCGAAACCACCGTGGTCTCGACGCGAATGGTGTCGCCATGGAAGACGGGATGTGGAAACACCGTCTCCTTCATGCCGAGATTGGCGATGGTGGTGCCGACGGTGATGTCGTTGACTGAAATGCCAATCATCAGGCCCAGCGTGAACAGCGAATTGACCAGCGGTTTGCCCCATTCGCTCTTCGCCGCGAAGTCGAAATCGATGTGCAGCGGTTGCGGGTTCAGCGTCATCACCGAAAACAGCATGTTGTCGCCTTCGGTCACGGTCTTGCGCAGCGTGTGCTTGAACACATGGCCGACAACGAACTCCTCAAGGTAAAGTCCGGCCATGGTCGATCTCCTCCGCTGCTTAAGGGTTGATAGGCGTTGCATACCGGGCTCGCAAGCCAGTTAACGAACATGGTGAACCGTTCATAAACCATTTGTGCCTACGGTCTCGACAGGGACCAGAAACCTTCTGGCAAAGGGCGTAAGCAGGCGACATGGTCGTTTCGCATTTCCTGAAATGGATCCACACGGCGAAGGTGTCGGAGCGCGCTGCGGCGGCAAGCGCGCTGGCTCGCACCTATGTCGACTCGGACCTGCCTTTCGAGGACCGCTGCGCTGCGGAGGCGGCGCTGACGCTGCTGCTCGACGACGCATCGTCGAAGGTGCGACTGGCAATCGCCGACGCGCTTTCCATGAGCCACCACGCGCCGCCGCAGATCGTCAGCGCGCTGGCGTCGGACCAGCCCGAGGTGGCCGCTTTGGTACTGGCGCGCTCGCCGCTGCTTACCGATGCCGACCTGATCGATCGGGTTGCCGGCGGCCAGAAAGCGACGCAGAAGGTGATCGCCGACCGGCCGCGTGTCTCGATGTCGGTTGCGGCGGCGATCGCCGAGATCGGCGAGCCGGAGGCTTGCACCACGCTGCTCGCCAACAGCGGCGCCGACATCGCATCCGTCAGCTTTCGGCGCATGGCCGAGCGGCACGGCCATCTGCCTCTGGTGCGCGAGGCGTTGATCGCCGACACCCGGCTGCCCGCCGACTGCCGGCATATGCTGTTGGTCAAGCTCGGGGAGATGCTCAAGGGGTCGCCGCTGGTGCTGGCGCTGATGGGCGCGGCCAGGGCCGAGCGCGTTACGCGCGATGCTTGCGTCAAGGCTTCGGTGACGCTGATCGAAGGCACGCGGACAGAGGAACATACCGCACTTGTCGAACATCTGCGCCTGCGCGGCGACCTGACCGCAAGCTTCGTCATCCGCACCATTGCGCACGGCAAGGTCGACTTCTTTGGTTCGGCGCTGGTCGCGCTCAGCCAACAGTCCGAACAACGGGTGAGAGCACTGCTGGCCGGCGGGCATGACATAGCGTTGCAGGCACTGTTCCGCAGCGCCGGGCTTGCCGCCGCCACCCACGCCATCATTCTGCGCGCGCTGAAGGTCTGGCGCGAGGTCGCCAATGGCAAACGCCTCGCCGGCGTCCAGGAAGTCAGCTGGCTGATGCTGAAGGAATTGGGCGGACAGTCCGCCGAAGGCGATCTCGCCGGGCTGGTCAAATCGATCCATCTCGACGCGCTGCGCGAGAACGCACGCGGGCACGCGCTGGCGATCGCCGCTGCTTAAACCCGGTCCTTCGCGAAAAAATCCGGAAAATCCTCGATCGCGGCGGCAATGATGCGCAGCGAGGCGGCGATCTGCAGCATTTCGGCTGCTTCGCTTCGCTCTGCGATGCCAGCCGCATATTGCCTGGCGACGGCGACGGTCGTCGTCTGCGGCTCGCCGGGCCGCCTGAACAGCAGTTCGCGTGCCAGACCGTGCAGGAAATTGGCGATGGAAAGTGCTGTTTCAGGCGGGATCGCGGAACTTTGCTGCGCGTTGCGCAGCCGTAGGATTTCGAGGCCGACGGTAACCGCAGCTATGCCGCCGCCGAGAACCGCGTCGCCTTTCTTGCCGGCGTTCTGCAGCAGTGGCATCAACTGGTTGATCCGGTCGTAGGCAAGGCTTTCGAAGGCCGATCGCCGCGGCAGGCGGTCGTGCAGGCAAAGGCGTGCAAGATCTTCGCGCATGGTTTGCAGGATGCGGTTGACTGTAACCCAAGGGTCGGCGGGCAGCACGATGGCGAAGACGCCGATCGCCAGAAGAATGCCGACCAGGACCGATGCCGAATTCGCGAGGAACGGAAACGGATCGTAGGTCATCGCCTGATGTGGGCTGAGGAAGGCGAGGAAATTGATGGCAAAGGCCGTTGCCACGCCGACATACCGCGGATTGGCCATGCCCAGTGCTGCTGGTACCAGGATCGGCACGACAAAGACCATGAACCATCCGAAGCCTGGCAAAGCCGGAAGCGCCAACTGGCCGATGAGAAACGCAAAGGGCAGGGCGAGCAACGTGCCCTCGAAGAAGTTCCATGCCGACCGGATCGGATCGGGGCGAGCGGCGAACAGGCTGGAGACGACGGCGACCAGAATGACCGTGCCCGTCGCGTCCGACCATTTCGTCGCCAGCCAGAAGCCGGCGACCAGAAGCGTGGCGATAGCTGCGCGCACGGCATTGCGCGATGCCGCACGGTAATCGCGGTGCACCACCAGCGCCGGCTGCGGCCGTTCGCGACTGGCACGAGACGGGGGATAGCGGAGTGCATCCAGGCCGCGCAGCACTTGCTGCATGGCCTCGGCGAAGTCGGCGGCAATGGTTAGGCGGGTGACGGTGCCAGCCCAGTCAATGTCTTGCCCGGCCGCGATGTCAGGCATCTGCCGTGCCTTGCCGGCGATTGCGTCGAGCCGCGCCACCCAGGGCGCCGTATCGTCCAGCGCGCCCGGCTTGGCTACCAGTTCGCCGACAACGGCCTGCAACTCGGCGCGAACGGGGATGAGGGCTGCATTCTTCGGCGCGGCGTGGGCATGCAGCGCACGCGCCGCCGACAGGGCCGACAGAAGCTGGCCGATGGTACGCCGGACCGGATAGGCGCGGGTGGCGAGGCTCGGCCCCTCCAGCCTTGCGTAGGTGCGCATCTCGCCGAGCGTCTGGACGTCGCCGATCAGCTTGCGGTGCAGCCCGGCAAGCTTTTCCGCATCGCCGCCGGAAAAAGCGCCGTCCGCATAGGCCGCCAGGTCGAGAATGCTGCGTTTCAGTCTTGAGATGATGGCGTCGGCGGCCAGTTTCGGCAGGATCAGCCGGCTGGTCAGCGCAGCGCAGACGATACCAAGCACGATTTCTGCGCAGCGCGCCACGGCGAGATCGATGACGAGGTGCGGCTGGCCGAAAGCCGGCAGGCCGATGATCATCGCGGTGTAGCCGGCAAGCGCCGCGCCATAGGCTTCCGGATTGCGTAGCAGCGACGAGACCAGCGAGCAGATGCCGATCCAGACGGCAAGAACTGCAACGAGCAACCAGGGGTTGGCATCGAAAACAGTGGTAATCCCGATCGCCGCCAGCGCGCCGGCAAGCGTGCCGAGGAGACGATAAAACCCCTTCGCCAGCACCATGCCGGCGACCGGCTGTGCGACGATGAACACCGTCATCATCGCCCATTGCGGGTGGTCGAGCTTCAGCGCATAGGCGGCCAAAATCGCGATGAGGCCGGCCGAAACGGTGCGCAGGGCAAAGATCCAGTCCGAGCGCGTCGGCCGTGTCAGGCCAGCGATCCGCGTGCCGATATCGTCCTTCAGCCGCGCCCAGGTCAAGTGCTCGTCTCCAGCTCAGAAGGTCAAGCTAGCGGCGGGAGCTCAGATATCCAGCACTTCCGTCTCGGCGAATTCCGCGCGTTCCTGGATGAAGCGGAAACGGGCCTCGGGCTTGGTCCCCATCAATGCGTCGACCGCATCCTTGGTCGCCGCCTCGGCATCGATAACGTCGACCCTGAGCAGCGTGCGCTTTTTCGGGTCCATGGTGGTTTCCTTGAGCTGGGCAGCCATCATTTCGCCCAGCCCCTTGAAGCGGCCGATTTCGACCTTGCCGCGCCCGGTGAATTCGGTGCGCAGGAGTTCGTCCTTGTGCGCATCGTTGCGGGCATAGGCGACCTTGCCGCCTTGCCGGATCGAATAAAGCGGCGGCACCGCCAGATAGAGATGGCCGCCGCGGACCAGGCTCGGCATCTCCTGGTAGAAAAAGGTGATCAGCAACGAGGCGATATGGGCGCCGTCGACGTCGGCATCGGTCATGATGATGACCCGGTCGTAACGCAGGTCCTCGTCGCGATATCTCGAGCGCGTGCCGCAACCAAGCGCCTGGATGAGGTCGGATATCTGCTGGTTGGCGGCAAGCTTGTCGTTGCCGGCGCTGGCGACGTTGAGGATCTTGCCGCGCAGCGGCAGCACCGCCTGGCTGGCGCGGTCGCGCGCCTGCTTTGCCGAACCGCCGGCCGAATCGCCCTCGACGATGAACAACTCGGCACCGGCGGCGGCATTCTGCGTGCAGTCGGCGAGCTTGCCGGGCAGGCGCAGCTTGCGCACCGCACTCTTGCGCGACACTTCCTTTTCCTGGCGGCGGCGCACCCGCTCGTCGGCGCGCGCGATCACCCATTCGAGCAGTTTCGAAGCCTCCTGCGGATTGTCGGCCAGCCAGTGGTCGAACGGGTCGCGGATGGCGCTTTCGACGATGCGGATCGCCTCGATCGTCGCCAGCCTGTCCTTGGTCTGGCCGACGAATTCCGGTTCGCGGATGAACACCGACAGCATGCCCGCCGCCGAGATCATCACATCCTCGGAAGTGACGATCGAGGCGCGCTTGTTGCCGACCAGGTCGGCATAAGCGCGCAAGCCGCGCGTCAGGACGTTGCGGAAGCCGGCCTCATGCGTGCCGCCCTCCGCGGTCGGGATGGTGTTGCAATAGGAATTGATAAAACCGTCGCCGCCGAACCAGGTCACCGCCCATTCGAGCGAACCGTGGCCGCCCTGCTTCTCGCTCTTGCCGGCAAACATTTCACGGGTGACCTGGAATTCGTCGCCGAGCGAGGCTTTCAGATAGTCCTTGAGGCCGCCCGGAAAATGGAATTCTGCCTTGGCCGGCGTCGTGTCCTTTTCCTTGATCAGCGACGGATCGCAGGTCCAGCGGATTTCGACACCGCCGAACAGATAGGCCTTTGACCGCGCCATGCGGTAGAGCCGCGCCGGCTCGAAAGCAGCACCCTTGCCGAAAATCTGCTCGTCTGGATGGAAGCGGATCTTCGTGCCGCGGCGGTTGTGCACCTCGCCGAGCTGCTCCAGGCCGGTCACCGGAACGCCTCGCGAGAAGCGCTGGCGATAGAGCTTGCGCCCAATCGCGACCTCGACCTCGAGATGGTCGGACAGCGCGTTGACCACGGAAACGCCGACACCGTGCAGGCCGCCGGACGTTTCGTAAACCTTGCTGTCGAACTTGCCGCCTGAATGCAGCGTCGTCATGATGAGTTCGAGAGCCGGCTTCTTGAATTTCGGGTGCGGATCGACCGGAATGCCGCGGCCGTTGTCGGTTACGGACAGGTATCCGTCGGCGGAAAGCTCGACATCGATGAAGGTCGCATGGCCGGCGACCGCCTCGTCCATCGAATTGTCGATAACCTCGGCAAACAGATGGTGCATCGCCTTGTCGTCGGTGCCGCCAATGTACATGCCCGGGCGGCGGCGCACCGGCTCCAGCCCCTCCAGCACTTCGATGTCGGCGGCACTATAGCTCTCGCTGGCGTCGCGGGGCGCCGGCCGCTTCGCCGCCTGCACCAGCGGGTCGGCCGGGCGCGCGGCGGCGCGAGCCGGTTGCGGCTGCTTGTCGAATTTGGCGAAAAGATCGTTATTGTCGTCCATGCCGGTCCTGGATTCCGATGCTGCGAATCACCACCCGATACTGCCACGCTTTTGGCGGGCAGGCGACGGAGGTTCCTGTTACGTTCGAGGATAGGGCCTCTTACTGCAAAACCATTCGACAACCAAGCGGCGGAAATGGGGTCGAGGGTGGAGCATCGACGCTTTGTAAACCCTGTCCGAAGGTTACGCCGCAAGATTGGCTGAAAAAACGGTATTTGCGGACTGTCGCTGACCTATAATGCAGCGAAACCCTCAAGAGGCTGTCGCTTAAGCATGTTGGATTACAGTTCGCTCCTGCTCGCGGCGGCGCTGTCGGGCATGTGCCTTAGCATCACCATGTTTGCGATCTGGTTCAGCGCGCCAAAGGCACGCTTTGTGCTGACGGTGGCCTGCGGCATTCTCGTGCTGGTCGCACATGTCGTGTTGTTCTGGCATTACACCAGGGATCCAAGCCCCTGGCTTTGCCAGATCGTGCTTGTGCTTCTCAGCCTCGGCTTCCTGATCATCTGCCTGTCGGCCATGCAATATCTCGGCACAGGCGACTACAGGCGAGCCATCTTGCCGACCTTGGTTGCGATGGCTGTTTGCGCGGGCGCGACGTATCTCGGGTTTGATGGTGTCGGCTTTATTGTCACCTACGCGACGGTAACGGCGCTGCTCTCGCTCATCGGGGCGATGTTCTGGATTGAGGGTGGTCACGATCGCCGGATATTGCTGGTCGTCTCGTTCCTGAGCGGCGTCTGTGCGCTGTCGTTCGGACTTTGCGGCGCGGTCCTGCTGGTCACGGGCCAATGGGTGCTGGGTGTAGCACCGGACAATTGGGCCGAGCGGGTGAATTCCGTCGTGGCCGTCGCCTGCATGACCGGGCTCGGCGCATTGACGCTCTCCCTGCACCATTTGCAGGCGCAGATCGAATTGAAGGCCGAGACGATGACCGATCCATTGACCGGGCTGATGAATCGGCGGGCGTTGACGGCACTCTACGGCGAGCGGGTCTTCGGTCCGTTCATGTCCGTTGCCATGTTCGACCTTGACCATTTCAAGAGGACGAACGACGTATTCGGTCACCCGGTCGGCGACCAGGTTCTGTGCCGCTTTGCCGCCGTCATCAGGAAATACGCCCGGACCGGCGTCGACGCCTTCCGGTTGGGCGGCGAGGAATTCGTGCTCGTCATGTCGCGGATGACGGAAGAGAAGGCCTATGACATTGCGAGCAAGATCAGCGTCGCCTTCGGCACGGAAGTCGTGGCCACCCAACTCGGTCCGTTGCGAAGCACAGTCAGCGGCGGCATCGGCTTTGGCGGAACAAACGGCACCGGTCTCGACGATGTGCTGGCCGAAGCCGACGCAGCACTCTATGCGGCAAAGCGCGCCGGGCGAAATCGCGTCGTCGTCCGGGACCGGGCGAGCAAGGCCGACGGGCCGGCCTTGCGTTCTGCCTGATTGAGGTTTCTATCTGCTTGTTAGACCCATGATCTTGTCCGAAAACCGGATTCCACTTTTCGGGATCATGATCTATTCCGCCGCACCCAGATATTCCGACAGCGGCGGGCAGGAGCAGACAAGGTTGCGGTCGCCGGCGACATTGTCGATGCGTGACACCGGCGGCCAGTATTTTGCCGCCGTGTCGGCATCGCCGGCTGGATAGGCTGCCTCCAGACGCGAATAGGGATGGGTCCACTGGCCGGCCAATGCCTCGGCGGCGGTGTGCGGCGCATTGACTAGAGGATTGTCGGCCAACGGCCATTCGCCCTTCGCCACCTTGGCTGCCTCGCCGGCTATGGCGATCATGGCCTCGCAGAAACGATCCAGCTCGCGCTTGGGCTCGGACTCGGTCGGCTCGACCATCAGCGTGCCGGCGACCGGGAACGACATGGTCGGCGCGTGGAAGCCATAGTCGATCAGCCGCTTGGCGATATCGTCGACGCTGATGCCGGCGCTGTCCTTGAGCACGCGGGTGTCGAGGATGCATTCATGCGCGACGCGTCCGTTGCGCCCTTTGTAAAGCAGGGGGAAATGCTCGCCAAGCCGCGTCGCCACATAGTTGGCGGAGATGATCGCCGTCTCGGTCGCCTGCTTCAGGCCGGAAGCGCCCATCATGCGAATATACATCCAGGTGATCGGCAGGATGGAGGCACTGCCGAACGGTGCCGCCGCCACGGCATGGGCCGAGCCTTCGGTGACGTGGCCGGGCAGATATGGCTTCAGATGCGCCTTGACGCCGATCGGGCCGACGCCGGGGCCGCCGCCGCCATGCGGGATGCAGAAGGTCTTGTGCAGGTTCATGTGGCAGACATCGGCGCCGATATCGCCGGGACGGGCGAGGCCGACCAGCGCGTTGAGATTGGCGCCGTCGAAATAGACCTGGCCGCCATGGCTGTGGACGAGGGCACAAAGGTCGCGCGCGCCCTCCTCGAATACGCCATGCGTCGAAGGATAGGTGAACATCAGCGCCGCAAGGTTGTGCGCATGCTCGGCCGCCTTGGCTTGCAGGTCGACCATGTCGATATTGCCGTCCTCGGTGCAGCGCACGACGACGACGCTCATGCCGGCCATGGCCGCGCTTGCCGGATTGGTGCCATGCGCCGAGGACGGGATCAGGCAGACGGTGCGATGGCCTTCGCCGCGTGAGCGGTGGTAGCCGCGAATGGCGAGCAGGCCGGCATATTCGCCCTGGCTGCCGGCATTGGGCTGCAGGGTCACCGCGTCGAAGCCGGTGATCTCCGCCAGCCAGCCTTCCAGCTCGTCGATCATGGCGCGATAGCCGGTCGAATGGTCAGCCGGGGCGAAGGGATGCAGGTTGGCGACATCAGGCCAGCTCACCGGCATCATTTCGGCGGCGGCGTTGAGCTTCATGGTGCAAGAGCCGAGCGGGATCATGGCGCGGTCAAGCGCCAGGTCCTTGTCGGACAGCCGGCGCAGGAAGCGCATCATGTCGGTTTCCGAGTGGTTTTCGCGGAAGACGGGCTGGGTGAGGAACTCGTTGGCGCGCGGTTTTCCTGGCATGGAACTGCCGGCGGCAACGCCGGCCTTGGCGCCGAAAAGTGCTGCGATCGCCTCCAGATCGGCTTCGGTGGAGGTCTCGTCGAAGCTGATGCCGACATGGTCGGCGTCGATGACGCGCAGCAGCCGGCCGGTCTTCTCGGCGGCGGCGGCGATGGCGCCGGCTTTGCCTTTCACTTCCACGGTCACAGTGTCGAAGCGGCTTTCGCCGACCACCGAAACGCCTGCTGCCTTGAGGCCGGCAGCCAGGCGGTTGGCCAGCGTGTGGACACGGCCGGCAATCGCCTGCAGCCCGGCAGGGCCATGCCAGATCGCATAGGCCGTCGCCATGTTGGCGAGCAGCGCCTGCGCGGTGCAGATGTTGGACGTCGCCTTGTCGCGGCGGATATGCTGCTCGCGTGTCTGCAAAGCGAGGCGATAACCGGGACGGCCCTTGCTATCCGTCGACTGGCCAACGAGCCGGCCGGGCATCAGCCGTGTCAGCCTGTCGGAGACGGCGCAATAGGCGGCGTGCGGCCCGCCAAAGCCCATCGGCACACCAAAACGCTGCATCGGGCCGACGGCGATGTCGGCGCCAAGCCTGGCCGGCGCATCGGTCAGCGTCAGGCCAAGCGGGTCGGCGATGAAGACGACCAGCGCGCCGGCCGCGCGGGCCTTGTCGATTGCTGCCTTGTGATTGCCGTAGACGCCGAACGTATCGGGCCAGGAGACCAGCAGGGCGGCGGTGTTGTCGTCGATCACCTCGCCGTCCACCTCGATGCCGAGCGGCTCGGCACGGGTGCGCACGACGTCCAGCGTCTGCGGGTGCGGCGTGCCGGCCAGTGCCACCTTGGTGCGCTTGTCGCGATGATGGCGCAGCGCGATGCCAACCGCTTCGGCCACCGCCGTCGCCTCGTCGAGCAGCGAGGCCGATGCCACCGGCAGGCCGGTCAGTTCCGTCACCAGTGTCTGGAAGTTGAACAGCATTTCCAGCCGGCCCTGACTGATCTCGGCTTGGTAAGGCGTGTAAGCCGTATACCAGGCCGGGTTCTCGAACAGGTTGCGCTGGATCACCGGCGGCACGTGGACGCCATGATACCCGGCACCGATGAAGCTCTTCAGCACCGTGTTCTTTGCCATCGTCGCCGCGAGCTCGGTCAGCGCTTCCGCTTCGCTTGCGGGGGCGGGCAGGGCCAGCGGCCGGTCGAGCCGGATCGACTTCGGCACTGCCTGGCTGATCAGGGTCTCGACCGAAGGAACGCCGATCGTCGCCAGCATGGCTCTGACGTCATGGAGGCCCGGGCCGATATGGCGAGCCGAGAAGGGGTAGGGTGCTGCGGTCATCTTCCTGGTCCTGCTATCAACCAATATGGGCTTTGTAAGCGGCTTCATCGAGGAGTCCGTCGAGTTGGCGCTCATTGGCCAGCTTCATCTTCCACAACCAGCCGTCGCCGGTTGCCGCCGAATTGACGAGTGAAGGATCCGATGACAGCGAGGTGTTGGCCTCGGTGATCTCGCCGTCGACCGGCGCGTAGACGTCCGATGCGGCCTTGACCGATTCGACCACCACGGCGGTGTCGCCCTTGGCCAGCTTCTTCCCCGGCTCCGGCAGTTCGACGAAGACGAGATCGCCGAGCTGCTGCTGCGCGTAATCGGTGATGCCGACCGTGGCGATGCCGCCCTCGACGCGCAGCCATTCGTGATCTTCGGTGAAATAGGTCTTTGCCATTGAAATCATCCTTTGCGGTAGCGATGGGGCGTGAAGGGCAAGGGGTGGATGTCGACCGGGATTTTCGTCCCGCGGACATCGGCGAACAGTTTTGCGCCGGATTTGGCAAGCGGCGTCTGGACGTAGCCCATGGCGACCGGATGACCGGCCGAGGGGCCGAAGCCGCCTGAGGTGACATGGCCGGCAGGGTTGCCGTCAGCATCGAAAAGGGCAGCACCGGCGCGCACCGGCTGGCGGCCTTCCGGCTTCAGGCCGACGCGTTTTTGCGCCGGACCACGCTCCAGGATGGCGCGCAGCGCATCGGCGCCGATGAAGGCGCCAGAGGCGCGAACCTCCTTGGGGATGGCCCACATCAGCCCGGCGCTGGCCGGATCGATCTCCGGCGTGATGTCCAGCCCGTGCAGGCACAGTCCGGCTTCGAGCCGCAGGCTGTCGCGGGCGGCAAGGCCGACCCACATCACCCGCTCGTCCTCGAGCAGCCTGGCGACGAGGTTTCTTGCATCCGCTTCCGGCAGGCCGATCTCGAAGCCGTCTTCGCCGGTATAGCCGGACCGGCTCATGAACCATTTTTCGCGCGGCTCGATGCCGTGCATGAACACCAGCGAACCGGTCTCGATGCCGGCGCGGGAAAGGGCAGCCCACGCCTCGGGGCCCTGTATGGCCAGGAAGACGCGGTCGAGCGCATCCACTTTTACATCGAAATCGCCCTCTGCATCGAAATTTTTGGCCAGTGCGCGCAGATGCTTTTCGTCGGCGGCGGCGGTGCCGGCATTGGCGACCATCATGAAGCGCTCGGCGCCGAGCCTGGTGACGATCAGATCGTCCAGAATGCCGGCCGCCTCATTGAGGAAGAACGTGTATTTGGACTGGGAAACCTCAAGTGCGCCGGCATCGAACGGGCAGGCGCGGTTCAGAAGCGCTGCTGCCCCCGTACCGCTGATTTCGAACAGCTTCATGTGCGAGATGTCGAACAGGCCGGCATGCTCACGGCTGTGCAGGTGCTCCTTCATCACGCCGGCCGGATAGGTCAGCGGCATCGACCAGCCGGCGAAGGCGCCAAAGCGCGCACCAGCTGCCATGTGCAGATCTTCGAGGGGAAGGTGTTTGGTATCGTCGCCCGTCATGTCATCTCCAGAGTCGCACGCAAGCGGCCGCGAATGGCGACCAGTCCGTGCCCCTCTGTCTGAAGCCTGAGAGACTCGCGCCCCGTAACTCTGTCGGCAGCGCTTACACCTTCGGCGCGGGGGCAAGCCCCGACTTTCCAGAGTGTCTTTCCCGTCTACGGTTCTTTTGCCTGAGAGATTTCGGGCGATTTCCCCTTCGGCGGCAGCTCTCGCTGCTCTCTCCCACAAACAGGTAGGACTCGGTCAGGAGCCCTCGACTCGTCATCCATAGCCCGTGGACGACACCTTGTCACCTGCCGGCGACATTTTTACGCCAAGTCTTCTGCGGGCCTTCTTTACAGGCAAGCCTTCGCTAACCACGCCGCTTGCCGGTTTCTCAAGACCTTGCCGATATACCGCATAAGGGCCGGCAATTACCGGCGGCGGGCGGGGAACAAAATGGGCGAATTGATCATGAGCGCGCCGGTGGCCGGGCTGACCTCGAAAAATCGGATCACGGCGGAAGACGTGGTCATGCTGCGCGGCGAAGTGTTCGGCGACGGCGTGGTAACGCGCGGCGAGGCCGAGGCGCTGTTTGCGCTGGATGCAACGGCGAGGGACAAATGCGCAGAATGGCTTGAGTTTTTCGTCGAGGCCGTCACCGATTTCATCGTCCACCAGGAAAAGCCGGCGGGCTATGTTTCGCAGGACAATGCCGACTGGCTGATCCGGACGATTTCGCGCGACGGCATGGTCGACAGCCAGACCGAACTCGAGCTGCTGGTGCATGTGCTGGAAGTTGCCAAATCATCGCCGAGCACGCTTTCCAGCTATGCGCTGGAGCAGGTCGCTCATGCGGTCGTGGACGGCAAGGGGCCGCTGATGACCGGCGGCAGGCTTATCCCTGGGTCGATTGCCAAGGCTGAGGTCGAGCTGTTGCGCCGCATCCTTTACGCCTACGGCGGCGATGGCAACATCGCCATCAGCCGCGCCGAGGCCGAGGTGCTGTTCGAGATCAACGAGCGGACAGCGGCGGCCGACAACGATCCGTCGTGGAACGATCTGTTCGTCAAGGCGATCGCCAATTTCGTCATGTGTTCGGGCGGCTACGAACCGCCGGTGCGCGATGTGGCGCTGCGCCGGGATTCGTTCTTCGAACAGGCCGATCCGGAAATCGGCGGGTTCTTCAGCCGCATGGTATCGGGCGGCCTGTCCGGCATCATGGAAGCCTATCGCTCACCCGGCGATATCGAAGCCGAGTGGGAGTCCAAGAACAAGGCAGCCGAGGCTCTGGCCCGCCGCGCCGAGACGGTCGATGCCGGCGAGGCCAAATGGCTCGCTGAACACATAGGCGACCGGCCGCTGCAGGAGAACGAGCGCGCGCTGCTGACGCTAATCAAGCACGCCTCGCCGGAAATCCACCCGGCGCTGAAGCCGCTGATCGACAAGGTCGCATAAGCAGTCGCGCGACGCTATTGTTTGGCGGGCTCCGGCTTGGCACTGGTGTCGAAGCGCAACATCCATTTGAAGCTGCCGAACCAGTAGCGGCGCACGCCGCCTATGGTGCCGTCGGCGGTGCGCGCGCCGATCCAGTTGTTGACGTATTGGATGAGGCGGACATCGTCCGGGCGCATCGCAAACGCTTCCGGCGTCCGCAACAGCGGGCCGCCCACCATCGTCAACTTCGCGTCATAGAGCCTGGCGGCCATCTGCGGCGTCGGCGACGTCGCGACCATCGCCTGTGCGTCGCCGCCGATGATCGCGGCGAAAACATCTGAGGTATTGTCGAAAGACAGGATGGTCGCCTTGGGAAAGGCTTCCTTCGCGGCGGCTTCATCGGTGGAATTGGACAGCACGGCGATCTTATATCCCGGCGCCGCCACTGCCTTTCCCGGCCTTTTCCCAAGGCTGGCGATCGTCGCAACCATACGGATATCGGCGGTACCGGTCTGGTTGGAGAATACCACCTCGCGTGCGCGTTCCGGCGTGCTGGCGTAGCCCGCCGCGATCATGTCGAAATCACCCTTGAGCAGTCTTGCCTTAAGGTCGTTCCAGGGCACCTCGACCAGCTTCAGGTCGACGCCGAGATCAGACGCCAGCGCACTGGTCAGGTCGACATCATAGCCGGCGAACTTCCCGTCGGCCTTCTTGAGGATCCATGGCGGGTTGAGCGCCACGCCGACCGTCAGTGTCTTCTGGTCGATGATGCGCTTGAGGCTGTCGTCCGCCCGGGCTGGCAGCAGCGACAAAGCCAACCACGCAGAAAGGGCAAGTATAGTTGTGGCGATCATCTTAGCGCGCATTAATATAACCTCGCTGAGCCCGTCCGGTTGTCAGATTTACACAGAGGTGCCATTCTGTCGATAGCGGACCCTGATGGAGAGTTGCGATGTCGGCATGGATGGCGGTTACCGGTTCGATGATGTTCCTGGTTTGCATCCTGGGCAATCCGGCGAAGCTTTCGCTGCTGCCGGCGGCAGCGCAGGCTGCGGGGGCAAAACGCGTGGTCTGCTCCAGCGCCGATTACCGCTATTCCTATTGCGGGATCGATACGCGCCGCGGCGTGCAGTTGACCTCCCGGCTGTCGAAGGCGCGTTGCGTATACGGTAGAAGCTGGGGCTATGACGGCGGCGGCATCTGGGTCGACAATGGTTGCTCGGCCGAATTCGCAGTCGCCAGCCCCAACCGCAATCCCTCTGCTGGCGACGTCGCCGCAGCCATTATCGTCGGCGGCGTGGTAGGCGCCATTCTCGACAACGGCGATTCGCATCGCCATCATTCCGATAATTACTATCCGAAGCCGCGCCCGCGCCGTTACGACCAATGGATCGATCCGACGCCGCAATTCGACAATCAGGGCAACCCCAACTTCGATACCCACGGCAACTACCAGGGACCGCATGGGCTGGGCAAGCTTGTCACCCCTGACGACAATCCTGACCTGAATCCGGCCCTGCGCAGCGACGGCGACGACAGCGACGACGACAGTTAGATGAAGCTCGGGTCAGGTTTCGGTCAGATGCCGCCGTACCAGTCGTAGCCATTGTCCTCCCAATAGCCGCCTCTGCCGCCGCCGATGTTGGCGAAGCCGTCGACCAGCTCGATCTTGTAGAGGTATTTCGGCATCTTGTAGCCGAGCTGGCGCTCGACGCGGACGCGCAGCGGCGCGCCGTTCTCGACCGGCAATGGCTTGCCGTTGAGGCCATAGGCAAGGATCGTCTGCGGATGGCGAGCATCGATCAGGTCGATCGAGCCGTAATATTTGATATCGCCGGCCAGGCTGCGGTCGATCGTATCGAGGCAGTGGAACATGACGTAGCGCGCCTGCGGCTTGACCACTGCCTGGTCGAGCACCAGCGACAGCGGCGTGCCGGTCCATTTGGCAATGCAGCTCCAGCCTTCGACGCAGTCGTGACGGGTGATCTGGGTGCGGCTCGGCATGTTCATCAGCTGCTCGCGGCTCAGCGACAGCGGTTTTTCGACCAGGCCTGAAACCTCCAGCCGCCAGTCGGCGAAATCGCTGGCGAGCAGGCCCTTGTAGAAATCGTCGTCCGGTGCGGTGACACCGTTCGGCCGCTGCGGCTGGCGAATGTCGGCCTCGGTGAACTCCGGCGCCAGCGCATCAGCGCCGGCAAGCAGTCGCTGCGCCCGCCAGGTCAGGCCATTGGCGCTTTCGAGGAAGCTGCGCAGGCTGTCGCCGACGCCAAGCTGGCTGTCGAAGGCGTCGCAGCCCGACAGCATGATGCCGGAAAGGCCGAGGCTGGCCGAGGTCAGGAACTTTCTTCGGCTTATCTGTAGCTTGGGGCTGATCTCGAATTTCGCCATGTCAGGCACTCCTCTCTGGCGCTTTGTCGCCATGCGCCGGCGGGTCGGTTCGGTACCACCCGGTGATGATGGAGCGCAGCTCGTTGATCGGGCCGGCGGCCAGGATCATCAGGATGTGGATAATGAAGAAGGCGACGAGCAGCAGCATCACCGTGAAATGAATGGTGCGTGCCGTCTGTCGGCCGCCGAGCAGATCATTCAGGAACGGCAGCACCGAATCCATGCTCGGCGACATGGCAAGGCCGGTGATGATCATCAGCGGCAGCAGCACGAACAGCACGCCGCCATAGGCCATCTTCTGCAGCGTGTTGTAGTCGCGCGTGTGATGGAACCTGAGCTTGGCGTGCTCGACAATGTCTCGCGGCAGGCGCCTGAAATCATCGAGGCGCGGGGCAAGATCGCGGCGCAAATGGCCGTTGATCAGGCTGGCGACCAGCCAGACCAGCAGCGTGGTGGTCAGCACCCAGGCGAAGAAGAAATGAACAACGCGCGCGGTGCCGAGATCGTAATAGGAAGGGATCGTCGCCCAGGACGGGAAGGCACGGGAGGTCTCCTGGCCGGCCGGACCCGACCAGCCGAGCACGCCAGTGGTATCGAAGCGCTTGCCGAAGATTTCGGTATAGCCGCGCGGGCCAGTCGCCGTATTCTCGGCGCCAATGGCGAAGACGGTGTTGTTGTAGCCAAAACCCGACTCCTTGCCGATATAGAGCTGCGGGCGGGCGTTGAAGATCTGCAGGCCGGAAAGCAGCATGAAGAACAGCGCGATCGCCCACAGCCAATGCGTCAGCCGCGTCCAGCGCGACTGCCGATAGATCAGCGTCGCATCCGTCGAAGCAGCGCTATCTGCCCCGGTGCTGGCTTCGTCTCTGGCAACTGATTCCATATTTTCCGTGCCTCCCTGCCAAGCGGTTCCGCGGCCTCGTCAGATCTCTTCTCCTCCCAATACGTCGCCAGCCTAAGCGATGTTTCACCCGATCACGGATTTATTACGGACTGCCGAGGCTGACGGCGAGGTTGACCGCGGCTGCCACGATGACCGTGTTGAAGAAGAACGACAGGATCGAATGCACAAGCACGACACGGCGCATTTGCGAGGTCGTGATGTTGGTGTCGGCGGTTTGCGCCGTCATGCCGATCACCGTGGCGAAATAGAGGAAATCCGAGCCTTCCGGCCGCTTGCCGCCCGGGAAGTCGAGGCCGCCGACCGGAATTTTCTTTTTTGTGTCGCCATCCATCGCATCGCCATCCAACCAGTAGATATGCGCGTAGTGAAGTGCGGCCATCGCATGGATGGTCAACCAGCCAAGCGGGATAGACAGCAGCGCCACCATAAGCTCGACGGTGTCCGCGCTCTTCTCCCTGTTGATCAATTGAAACAACGACATGATGGCAATAGCGACGACAATCAGCGTGACCGCGAAGATGGCCAGTACCGGCAGGTCCGTGTCGCCTGCATTCTTGCGCAGATAGCTGCCGGTAAGCCGCGGCATATGGGCGATGACAAGGACGAGATAGGCGGCAAAGAACACATTGGCGCCGATCGAATAGGCAAGCGGCGCACGCCAGACCAGCGCGGCGCCAAAGGCTGCCACGCCGATGCAGGCCGACACCGCGAACGGCGTGTGGCGTCGCATGGGCATCTTGGTCGGGGTACCAGTCGCCATGGCCTTCAGTCCGCAGACACGGATTTCAGCGCCCGCCGTAGGATGCGGTCAAGCTCGCCGAGGAACCGCGAGCGGTCCTGCGGCGCGAAGCTCGAATTGTAGCCCTTGCTTTCGCCGGTCTCGCGCAGATGCTGCTTGAGATCGCGCATTGCCACCGCCATGCCGATCGTTTCGGGCGTAAACGGGCGTCCGGTTGGACCAAGTACGTGGGCGCCAAGCGCCACCGCGCGCGCGGCAAGCGGGATATCGGCGGTCACCACGATATCGTTGGACCGGGCATTTTCGACTATCCAGTCGTCGGCGGCATCGGCGCCCTTGGAGACGACGACATTGCGGATCATCGGATCGCGCGACGGACGCAAGCCGCCATTGGAGACGAAGGTGACGACGATGCCGTGCCGCTCGGCGACTTTTTCGACCTCGGCCTTCACTGGGCAAGCGTCGGCATCGACGAGAATAGCAGGTGCGGGCATCGTTGTTCCAAATGTGAAAGAGCCGGGCGGCGTCGCCCGGCTCGATCGATGATAGTCGAGCGGCTACTAGGCCGGCAACGCGCCGGACCGCTTGGCCGTCCAGGTGGCGATATAGTCCATCAGTCCTGGATTGAGGCAATCATAAGGTTCGAGCCCGATCGACTTCAGCTGTGAC